>JAFVHN010000041.1 GCA_017474515.1 Prevotella sp.
ACTCGACTTTCTCAAGTTGATGTAGTTCAGGAGTTACAGGAGTTCCGGAGTTCAGACAATACTTCCAGCCTCTGCAAACTGACGAAAAGGGAGTCTTCAGAACTATTGTCTGAACTCCTGTAACTCCTGAACTCCTGTAACTCCAAGAAGCTGAGCGAATGCGAAACTTGAAGCAATAATTTGATTAGAAATTTTCCGTTTTATCAACATATATACGTTGTAATCATGCGAACACTGCGCACATGTTGCCTGCTGGCGGTATTCACGGCCTGCCTGACGGCTTCGGCACAAAGAACCATCAACCTGGCAGGGAAATGGACAATCAAGGCCGAGGGCCTGCAACTGCCGTCCCCTGCCGAGGCCACGTTGCCCGGCTCCATGCTTACCAACCACTTGGGGCATAAGGTCACCATCGACACGCGGTGGACGGGGAGCACCTACGACTCGTCGTTCTACTTCAACCCCCACATGGCACCATATAGGGAGGACGGCAACGTGAAATTCCCCTTCTTCCTGACCCCCGACCGCCATTTCGTGGGAAAGGCACGCTATGGGCGCACCGTCACCGTGCCCCGCGAGTGGAAGAAGCGGCGCGTGGTGATCTTCCTTGAAAGGCCGCACATCGAGACCACCGTCTATGTGAACGGGCGGAAGGCAGGCCACGACATGTCGCTCAGCACACCCCACCAATACGATATCACCGACCTGGTGAAGTTCGGGAAACCCAACAATATTGAGATTGAGGTGTATAACGGCATTGAAAACGTGTGCGTGGGACAAGACTCGCATAGCGTGACCGACCAGACGCAGGGCAACTGGAACGGCATTGCAGGGCGCATGGAGTTGCAGAGCCGCCACCCCGTGACGAAGCTTCGCGCCGTGCCCGACCTCACGACAAACACCGTGACCATCACGGTCAACGAACAGCAGTTCGTCATCAATATGGGCGATAGCGTGGAAACATGGGACGAGTTCCATCCGCGCCTCTATACGCGCTCCGTGGTCTATCGCGGCGACACTATTCCCGTGACCTTCGGCATGCGGCAAATCGACATCAGCGGGCCGCAAATACGCTTGAACGGAAAGCCCGTGTGGATGCGTGGAACCGTGGAGAATTGCACCTTCCCCGAAACGGGATTTCCGCCTACCGACGTGGCATCGTGGGAGCGCATCTTCCGCAAGTGCAAGGACTATGGGCTGAACCACATACGTTTTCATTCCTATTGTCCGCCCGATGCCGCCTTCACCGCTGCCGACCGGTTGGGACTTTACTTGCAACCCGAGGGACCGTCGTGGCCCAACCACGGCGTGAGGTTGCGCCGCGGACAGAGCATCGACCAATACCTTTTGGAGGAGTGCAAGCGCATTGTTGACACCTACGGCCACCACCCCTCGTTTGTCATGATGGCGGCGGGCAATGAGCCGGCCGGCGACTGGGTGGCCTGGTGCAACGACTTCGTGAAGGAGATGATGCGTTACGACCCCTCGCGCATCTATTGCGGAGCATCCGTGGGAGGAGGATGGGCGTGGGACGACGGTTCGCAATACCATGTGAAGGGCGGCGCACGCGGACTCGACTGGGACAAAAGCGAGCCACAATCGGCCGACGACTACTATCAGCAACTGCTCTTTCCGCGCAACTACAAAGGCACCGAACCCAACCATTCGCCCATCATTGCCCATGAGCAGGGACAGTGGTGCGCCTTCCCCGACCTGGAGGAAACCAGCCAATACACCGGCGTTTATCAGCCCAGGAACTTTGAAATCTTTGCCGACCTGTTGCGCGAAAACGGCATGGAGGCGCAGGCCAGGCCGTTCCTCATGGCCAGCGGCAGGCTTCAGACGCTCTGCTACAAATATGAAATAGAGCGCAACCTGCGCACCAAGGACTATGCGGGCTTCCAACTCCTGAGCCTCAACGACTATAGCGGACAGGGCACGGCGCTCGTGGGACCGCTCACCGTCCACTGGAACGAGAAGGGCTATTGCGACAACCACGACTGGACGCAGTTCTGTTCACCCATCGTTCCGCTGGCTCAATTCCCCCGTTTTGTTTTTGAAAACACCGACACGCTGGTCGTTCCCGTGGCAGCCTATAACGCCACGGGAAATGCGTTCCGGCAGGTGAGGTGGCGGTACGTTGTCAGTGGAGAGGGCGTTCATTGGGAGGAAGAGGCTTTCCGGGGACCGTTGGCCGAAGGCAAAACGCCCCTGTGCTTCACCATCAAGAAGGCACTCGGCGACATCCGGCAACCCCTTCAACTTTCGCTCAGGGTGAGCATCTGGAGCGAAGATGCCACACTGAAAATGGCTGAAAACCAATGGGATTTCTGGGTTTATCCCCACAATGGCGATGCTCAGGATGAAACCTCGTTGGCAAACAACATTCTCATTACCGACACGCTCGACGCGAAGGCACTCGACGCATTGCGGTCGGGAGGCCGCGTGCTGCTCACCGCAGGAGGGAAAATCCGCCATGGCGCCGACGTGAAGCATCATTTCCTGCCTGTCTTTTGGAACACCAGCTGGTTCAAGATGCGGCCGCCGCACACCACCGGCTGCCTCATTCAGGCTGCCCACCCCGTGTTCCGGATGTTTCCAACCGACGACTGGCAAAACCTGAACTGGTGGCAACTGGTGAACAGGGCGCAGGTGATGAACCTCGACCTGTTGCCCGCCGACTTCCAGCCCATCATCCAGCCCATTGACACTTGGCACCACAGCCGCAAGCTCGGAATGATGTTCGAGGCCAACATGCTTGGCGGAAAGCTCTTGATGACCACGCTCGACATCAGCCATGACCTTGACCGCCGCATTGCCGCGCGCCAGCTAAGGCGCAGCATCCTGGCATATATGCAAAGTCCCGACTTCAATCCGCAACTCACCCTGGAGCCCGAAACCGTCACCGCGCTCTACGAACAGGCCACGCGCCAACCAGACATGTTCACCAACGAGTCGCCCGACGAACTGAAACCAAAATTAAACCCGTAACCAGAAAACCTCACCCATGACACAAGAGGAAAAAACACTGCTCGAAGGAAAAATCGTTGACGTCATAAAGACCGTTTACGACCCCGAAATCCCCGTCAACATCTTTGACCTGGGAATGATTTACAAGATAGACGTGAAAGACAACTGCGAAGTGGATGTCGATATGACTTTCACCGCCCCCAACTGCCCTGCCGCCGACCTCATCCTGGAGGATGTGCGCACAAAGATAGAAAGCCTGGAGGGCGTGGCCGGCGTCAACGTCAACCTCGTTTTTGAACCCGCCTGGGACCAGTCCATGATGTCGGAAGAGGCACGGGTGGAACTGGGATTGGACTTGTAAAAGTTGAAAAGTTGAGAAGTTGAAAAACTCCGGCAGAACTATCGTCTGAACTCCTGAACTCCTGAACTCCCGAACTCCTGAACTCCTTTAAATCAATGAAAAACGTATACATCATCAGCGATGCCCACTTAGGCTCGTGGGCCATCCCGCACGGTCGCATGCAGGAGCGCCGACTCGTGCGCTTCCTCGACGGCATCAAGGAAAAGGCCGCCGCCGTCTATCTTCTCGGCGACATGTTCGACTTTTGGCACGAATGGAAATACACCGTGCCGAAGGGCTACACGCGTTTCCTCGGAAAAATCTCAGAACTCACCGACGCCGGCGTGGAGGTCCACTATTTCACGGGCAACCACGACCTGTGGATGTACGGTTACCTGGAAGAAGAATGCGGGGTTATCCTGCACCGCAAGCCCCTCACCGTCGACATCTACGGCAAGGTGTTCTTCATGGCCCACGGCGACGGGCTGGGCGACCCCGACAAGAAGTTCAAGTTCCTGCGCCGCATGTTCCATAACCGCGTCTGCCAGCGCCTTTTCGCCAGTCTTCACCCCCGCTGGGCAATGTGGTTCGGCATGACTTGGGCCAAGCACTCAAGGCTGAAGCATGCCGACGGCAAAGAGGCTCCCTTCATGGGCGAAGACCGCGAGCACCTGGTGGGCTTCGCCAAGCAATACATGAAAACCCATCCCGACATCGATTATTACATCTTCGGACACCGCCACATAGAACTCGACATGATGCTCAGCCGGAAGGCGCGCCTCATGATCATCGGCGACTGGATTTGGCAATTCACCTATGTGGTCTTCGACGGAGAGCACATCCTCCTGGAGGAATATGTTGAAGGGGAATCACAGTTGTGATTTCTCGGCCTTTTTTGCTGTTCCATGAATATAACCTTTTCAAATGGCTTGAAGAACTCAGGCAGTAGCGGAGAGTGACCGTTTTTCCGTAACTTTGCATCCAAAACACCCGTAATATGAAAAAAATCGTTATCATGCTGTGCGTGGCCTTGATGGCATGCACGGCGGCCGAGGCCAAGAAGAAAAAGAAAGTCATCAACGTTCAGTTGCCCAAGAAGGAGGTGAGGGCTCCCGCCACGCAGGGGCTCTTCAACGTCCAGCACCATAAGGACGACTGGTATTTCCAGGTGGCCGACTCGTTGCTGGGCCGTCCATTCCTGGCCGCCACCCGCTTCGTCAGCACCCCCGTGGATGCCGGCATGTACGGCGGCGAACTGGCCAATAGCGTGGTGCTCTATTGGGAGAAGCACGACAAGGTGCTCCTCTTGCGCTCCATGATGCACCAGGCCATGGCCGACAGCACCCAGGACATAGCACGCGCCGTGAGGGCGGCCAGCGAGGACCCCATCGTGGCAAGCCTGAAAATAGACTCCACGCTGACCGACACGTTGAAAAACAAACTCTATAGCGTGAAGGTGAACGACCTGTTCAAGGGCGACAACCAGGTGGTGAGCGTCTTCAACACCGTGAAAACGCGCATGAACATGGGCGGCATCAAGCCCGAACTGTCGTATATCGACCACATCAGCACCTTCCCCCTCAACACCGAGGTGACCACCGTGAAAACGTTCACCGTGAAGGGCACCAGCAAGATTCCGGCCGCACAGGAGGCCGGATGGATGACCGTGAAGCTCAACACCTCGCTCGTCCTTTTGCCCAAGGAGCCCATGCGCCAACGGACCTTCGACCCCAGGGTGGGATATTTCACCGACAGCCACAACCGTTTCGACGACACCCAGCAGATGGTGAAAAGCAAGAAAATAGCCGTCAGGTGGAGGCTGGAGCCCAAGGACGAGGACATGGACCGCTATCGCCGAGGCGAATTGGTGGAACCGAAAAAGCAAATCGTCTATTACATCGACCCCGCAACGCCCAAGCAGTGGCGCAAGTACCTCATCCAGGGCGTGGAAGACTGGAACGTGGCTTTCGAGCAGGCCGGCTTCAAAAACGCCATCACCGCCAGGGAATGGCCCGAAGACTCCACCATGAGCCTCGAGGATGCCCGCTTCTCGGTCATACGCTACCTCGCCTCGCCCATCTCAAACGCCTACGGGCCCCAGATTCACGACCCCCGGTCGGGCGAAATCCTTGAAAGCCACATCGGATGGTACCACAACGTGATGAAGCTCGTACACGACTGGTACATGGTGCAGGCCGGAGCGGTGGACGAACGCGCCCGCACCGTGAAATTCGACGACGAGTTGATGGGCCAGCTCATCCGCTTCGTCAGCAGCCACGAGGTGGGCCACACGCTCGGACTGCGCCACAACATGGGTGCCAGCTCGGCCACGCCCACCGACTCGCTAAGGAACAAGGCCTGGGTGGAGAAACATGGACACACCGCAAGCATCATGGACTATGCCCGCTTCAACTATGTGGCCCAGCCCGAGGACGGCATCTCTGAGAAAGGCATCTTCCCCCGCATCAACGACTACGACAAATGGGCCATCAGGTGGGGCTACACCTACTTCCCCGATGCCCCCGACGAGGACACGGAGCGGCTGGCCCTCAACCGCATCACCACCGAGCAGCAGAAGAACCCGCGGATGTGGTTCGGAGGCGAGGGCAGCGACAACGACCCCAGGGCGCAGACCGAGGACCTTGGCGACGACCCCTTCAAGGCTTCCGACTACGGCGTGAAGAACCTCAAGCGCATCATGCCCCAACTGCCCACATGGACCTATGAAGAGGGCGACATGGGACAGAACCTGGAGCAGGCCTACACCGCCGTCATCAACCAGATGAAGCGCTACACCGGCCACGTCTGCCGAAACATTGCCGGACTCTACCACACCAACAAGAGCGCCGAAGAGGCCGGACCCGTCTATCGCATCGAGGAGAAGGCACGCCAGAAGAAAGCCCTCGACTGGCTGGCACGCAACATCGTCGCCCAGCCTTCATGGCTCATCGGCGAGTCCTATATCATGCGCATCAGCAGCAGTCCCGAGCGCCTCATCAGGCCCTTGGCCGACCAGATGCTCACCCAGCTGCTTTCAAGTTCCACGCTCAACCGCCTCTGCTGGTATGCCAACGACAAACAGGCCCTTCAGCCCGAGGAATACGTGAGCGACGTGGTGAACATGTTGTTCGGAAGCGCCACTTACACCGCCGGCAAGACATCGTCGTGGAACCGATACATACAACAGCAGGCCGTGAGCCGCCTCGTCAAGACGTGGACATCCCTGCAAGGGCAGGACGCACGGCCCTTCGCCACGCTCATGC
The DNA here is from genome assembly GCA_017474515.1 of Prevotella sp. Classification (GTDB taxonomy): domain Bacteria; phylum Bacteroidota; class Bacteroidia; order Bacteroidales; family Bacteroidaceae; genus Prevotella. The sequence continues at coordinate 6,574 of JAFVHN010000041.1, forward strand.
TTACCACCATCCGCCAACGGTTGCAGGCCGTCAGGCCCGCCGATGCCGCCACGCGCGCCCATCAGGACGACCTCGTCCAGCAAATCACCCTCGCCTTTGAGGGCAAAACTCCGGCATCGGCCACCACCACCGTGACCGTCACGCCGCAATAATCACAACCCCGCCACCCCGGCACCAGTCCCCGCGAAGGAGCGAAAAAGCCTTGAAACGCAACTTTTTTGAAAAAAAACCGCCAATCATGCACGCGTTTCAGATTTTTGACGTACCTTTGCACCGCTTTTGAAAAAGCAAGCGGGATGTAGCGCAGTTGGTAGCGCACTACGTTCGGGACGTAGGGGTCGGGCGTTCGAGTCGCCTCATCCCGACCAAAAGGAAGGTCTTGCTGACGGATTGTCAGGAGGCCTTCCTTTTTTTGTTTATCGCCGCAAGAAACTTCTTTACTCCCTATAATATCGTTCTCAGTTCAGGCGAATTTGCAATTCGCCTGCCATGAGTATTAGGATTTGCAATCCGAAACCATTGTCTCGCATTAAAAATGCTGATACTTATTGCTGCCGACTGTGAAACTGTTGAGCTTGCGAAAAATTACAAATTCGGCAGAACGGGGGCCGCCGCCATAACTCATAATTCATAACTCAAAACTCATAACTATTAAACGCATCTATGTCCCTGCGGAAAATGCCATTTGTCATTTTGCGCAGGGCCGTCATTTTGTCAAGATTTTTCATAAGATTTTTCATTCCCCTTAGAGCTTGACCGCAAATTTCGGGGAGAGATTTGGCAGTTTGAGGCGAGAGAATTGGCAAATCTCTCCCCGAAATTTGCGGTCAAAACCGAGGTGATTTTCAAGTCATTGATATTCAGCAACTTACAAAATGAGCGCAAAACGGCTCGTTTTGTCAATTTTTTTTACCAATTTTTATCCATGTCGCTATCTTCATGAGCCGGCGCTTCAAAGCGTCGGAATGGCCCGTTTTTTTGTTCGTTTTTCCGCATAAAAAAGCTGATATCCATTGCTGCCGAATTACAAATTCGGCGGGACGGGGGCACCGCATGCCGGCCAACAGAAGGAAAAGGGAGGGTTTTTGCATGTATTTGGTGGAACAAGTCGCAATAAAAAGAAAAAAGTTTGTATCTTTGTGGTCGAAAACAAAATCTTCAGCCAATTATGCTATTTCAGAAGAGCATCGTAAATAAATACCAGAACGCGCTCCCCAAGGAAGTTACGGCTGCCCCTTGGTCGTGTTACCAGCGGTTTTTTCTTGATAAGGACATTCAGCAGAACATCCTTCAAAGCAAGGAAGAGCAATTCCAGGAGGGCTTCCTCCGCGAGTTGTTCGTAAAGGTGCTGGGCTATACGCTGAACCCTTCGTCCGACTACAATTTGATTACCGAGAAGAAGAACGAGACGAACGCGAAGAAATCCGACGGCGCCATTCTGCTCGACGGGAAGGTAATAGGCGTGATAGAACTGAAAGACCACAAGACCCCCGACCTTGCAAAAGTTGTGACACAGGCCTTTGGCTACAAGAACCAGCATGTAGGCACTCGCCTTGTCATTATCTCCAACTTCGAGAAGCTGCGCCTGTATATCGACAATGCCGTGGAATATATGGAGTGGGACTTGTTCCGGCTTTCTGAAGACGCCTTCCGCGAGCTTTACCTCTGCCTGGCATGGCCGCAAGTGCAGAAGGGGGTTGCCCTGCGGATGATGGAAGAGTCGGTGTCGTCAGAAGACCAAATCACCAAGGCGCTCTATCGCGACTACTCCCAGTTCAAACGGCTGCTTTTTGCGGACATCTTGAAGCAGAACCCCGTAGCAGAAGGAGGGGATGAGAAGCAATGGCAACTGCTGCTCTTCAAGAAAACCCAGAAGTTGCTCGACCGCCTCCTTTTCATCTTCTTTGCCGAGGATTGCGGACTATTGCCGGCCAACTTGATGGTGCAGATTATCGACCAATGGGAACAACTGAAGGAATTTGACGAATACCGCCCCTTCTACGACCGCGTGAAGAAGTATTTCGGCTATATGAACACGGGCTTTAAGAACAAGAAAATCGACGTGTTCGCCTACAACGGCGGCTTGTTCAAGCCCGACGAGGTGCTCGACACCATACGCATCAGCGACGACCTGCTGGTGGAACACACGCGGCGGCTCTCTACCTACGACTTCAAGAGCGATGTCGATGTGAACATCCTCGGCCACATCTTCGAAAATTCATTGTCGGAAATCGAGGAAGTAACGCAGCAAATCACAAGTGGCAACGCCCCCTCCATTTCCAAGCGCAAGCAAGACGGCGTGTTCTACACCCCCCAATACATCACCAAATACATTGTTGACAACACCGTTGGCCGCCTTTGCACGGAGAAGAAGCAGGAACTCGGCATCGACGAATCGGAATACTTCAGCGACCAGCGCCGTCAGATGCAGACAAAGAAACGCCTGCTCGCACAACTGCAACAATACCGCGAATGGCTGAAGCAAATCACCATCCTCGACCCCGCTTGCGGAAGCGGCGCCTTCCTCAATGCCGCCCTGCGTTCATTGATAGACGAGCACAAGCTCATTGACGAGATGGAGATGAAAATTTCCGACTTTTCCCTGCCCTTCGAGGGTGTGGAGAAATACATCCTCGAAAACAACCTCTTCGGCGTTGACATCAACGAGGAAAGCGTTGAGATAGCCCAGCTCTCGCTATGGCTTCGCACCGCCCAACCCCATCGCAAGCTGAACTCTCTCAACAAAAACATCAAGTGCGGCAATTCGCTCATCAGCGACCCCGCCATAGCCGGCGACAAGGCTTTCGATTGGCAAAAGGAATTCCCGCAAGTGTTTGAACGCGGAGGATTTGACGTGGTGATTGGAAATCCGCCGTATGTGCATCTTGAAAGCATTTTAGAAACATCCACCCAATTAGATAAAGTCGGCTTCTCGACATATAATAAAAGAGGAGACCTCTATTGTTTGTTTGTTGAAAAAGCTTTCCAATTAGCCAACATGAATGGGATGGTGTCATATATCATGCCTAACAAGTGGCTTCAGGCTGGCTATGGCAAAGAACTGAGAGCCTACTTCTTGAGCAAACGCTTGGAAAGGCTTATTGATTTTGGCGATATACAAATCTTCGAGGGTGCTACCACCTATCCTTGTATATTTGTTGGGCGTAATTCTGAGCCAGCCAAACAAATGTATGTGTCTGTGCTAAAAGCCGCTGATGCAAAAGATTTCTATCAGAATGTGAAAAACACGGAAGAGTTGTTTGACCTTTCGCAATTCACCAGCGACACATGGGTTATCTCATCACAAAAAGAAAAAGCCCTCTTGGAGCGTCTTTCATCTTCTCATCAAACGCTCAAAGATTTTATAGGTGGTGAAGCATATAGAGGTGTATTGACAGGACTTTCAGAGGCTTTCCTTATTGATGCCAAAACATACCAAAGAATCATCTCTAAGGACGAAAGAGCCAAACAAAGAATCTTTCCATTCTTGCAAGGGCGGAATATTACCCCATACGGAAAGGCCGAAGCAGCCAGCTATCTCATATTGTTTGAGAAGGGCTGGACACAACGAGAGCAGACCTTTGATGATGAAGCTGAAGCATGGAACTATCTGAAGGCTACATATCCTTCAATAGCTGAATGGCTTGAACCTTTTGCCGAAAAGGGCAGGAAACGAACCGACAAGGGAGATTTCTGGTGGGAGTTGCGAGCTTGCGATTATTATAATCAGTTCGCCAAGCCCAAAATAATGTATCAAGCATTCCAAGTCAAGCCCTGTTTTATTTTCGACACGGAGGGTTTTTATTCAAACAATTCTATGTGGTTCATCCCAACTGAATGCAAGGCTTTGCTTGCCATTTTCAATTCCCGTATGGGCTGGTGGCTGATAACAAAGTTCTGCTCACAAATTCAAAATGGCTATCAGTTGATATGGAGGTATTTTGGAAGAATACCTGTTCCGGATTATAACGATGATGACACATTGTTCACCCTTGCCGACACCATGCTCTCCCTTAATAAAGAGTTGCAGGCGAAGCGCGGCAAGTTCCTTCGCCGCTTGTCAGAGAACATGGAGGGTGTGAAGATAACGACCGCCTTGCAAACGTTTGACCAGCTGGACTTCAAGGCTTTCGTGGCTGAATTGAAGAAACAAAAGATAAAGCTGACGTTGAGCGACCAGGATGAGTGGGAAGACTATTTCAACCAATATCATGACGCTTGCCGGCAACTCCAAGCGCAGATAGCCCAAACGGACAACGAGATTGATTTGCGCGTCTATCATCTCTACGGTCTCACCTACGACGAAGTGCTGACCGTAGATCCCCAGACAAGCATCAAGGCGGAGGAATATGCTTTTGGGGGATGATGTCTCAAAAATGTTGATTTTATAAGAGCCGCCAATAGATGCCGCCAATAGATGCCGCCAATAGGAGCCGACGCTTCCAAGCGTCGGACTATATATCTATCCGAAATTGAATTTAAAGTTACTCCGACGCTATAGGAGCCGACGCTTCCAAGCGTCGGACTATATATATCCGAAATTGAATTTAAAGTTACTCCGACGCTATAGGAGCCGACGCTTCCAAGCGTCGGACTATATATCTATCCGAAGTTGAATTTAAAGTTACTCCGACGCTATAGGAGCCGACGCTTCCAAGCGTCGGACTATATATATCCGAAATTGAATTTAAAGTTACTCCGACGCTATAGGAGCCGACGCTTCCAAGCGTCGGACTATATATATCTATCCGAAGTTGAATTTAAAGTTACTCCGACGCTTGGAAGCGTCGGCTCCTATTTGCGTCGGCTGCTATTTGCGGTTTCTATTGCGTCGGCTGCTATTGGCGGCTCCTGTTGCGTCGGCTGCTATTGGCGGTTTCTATTTGCGGCTCCTAAGGGGGTGTTTTCCACTTGTTGCTATAGATTTCTATGGGTTTTCGGCCTGCTCCATGTCGATGAGCGAGCGGAACTGGTGGGCGGGCTGGTGGTTGATGTCGAGGGCCTCCACCTCTGCGAGATAGCTCATGGCGCGTTTCTTGTCGCCCATGCCGTAATGTCCGAGGGCGAGCATGAATTTGCAATGTATGAGGTTCTTGGTGTCGAGTTCCGACGGCTCGCCGCTTGTTTCCCAAATGAGGAGGTCGGGCAGGGAAACGGCGAAGTAGTCCATGACCTGGTGCTCGAAGATGTGTTGCTTGCCGTAGTTGATGAGCCGGTAGAAACGACTATGTGCCTCTCCATCGCGGTGTAGTTTGAGGAGGGCCATGCCCTGATAGAAAATCTTTTCGGGCTTGGCATCGTTGTAGTACATGGCGGCTGCGGGTTCCCGGGGCCCTGTGGTGGCCTGCTCCCAGCACTCCACGGCTTTCGCTTTAAGTTGAAGAGTGCAGGTTGAAGAATGAGCGGTGGAGGGTGAAGAATTGTCATTTGCTTCATTGGCTTTCGCGTCGTAGGCGATGCCGAGCAGGTAGTAGAAGTCGTTTTCCTGAGCGCCGTGGAGCTTGCCTTCGCCAAGATGCCGGGGGTATTCAAGGCATTCGTTGAGCAAGGCGATGGCCTTGTCATAGTCCTTTCCGGCGATGGCTTTCTTTGCCAGTTCCACGCGGCAAATCTGGTATTGCGCCGGCACTTTTCCTTCGCCTCCCTCCCAGGGGTGGAAGGTGTGGGCGTCGAGTTTCTTCATGGCTTCCTCGTAGCGCCCTGTCTGGTTGAGCAGGGTGATTTCCTCGAGCACGAGGTCGTCGCGCCGTTGTATGAGCCTGGGGTGTTTTTGCAAGAAGGCCAGCCGTTCGGCGTGGGGTTTTTGCATGCGTTTGTATAGCTGGTCGAGCTCCATGAGCACGCGAGCGTCGGTGGTGTCGAGGCTGAATGCCTTTTCCATGTACTCCAGGGCCTCGAGGGGGCGGTTCTGTTTGTTGAAGCGTGCGAGCGCGAGGTTTCGCCACACGGTGGGGAAGTCCGCGTCGAGCGTTGCCGAGCGTTCCCAGTTCTCGATGGCGAGGTCGTATTGCCGCGCCGCGTAGTAGAGGCACCCGAGGTAGTAGGGCGCCTTGGCCCCTTCTGGGTTGGCGGCCTTGGCGGCGTTGAGCACGCACACGTCTTCCAGGCGGTTGGGGAAGCAGCAATAGCTGTCGGCTTGCTCGGCCTGTTGGTAGAAGGCGAGGGCCGTGCTCTCGCTGGTGGCGCTCCTGTCTTGGAAATATCCCAGGTAATAGGATGTCATGGGCGATTTCCTCAAGGCTTTTGCCACGGCGGGGATGGTGAGCACCTGCGCGGCCTCGTCCCAAAGCCCCGCCTGTGCGTAGTCGAGGGCCAGTTCGTGGTAGTTGCCCACGGCCCCGTGCATCATTTCCACCATTTCCTTGAGCACGTCCTTTTCTTTTGTCAGGAGGTATTTTTCGTAGATGATGCCGTAGTTGAAGCGGTCGAGCAAGAGCGACTCCCGGATGAGTTGCAGGCGTTGGTTCAGCTCTTTTGAAGTCCCCATCTGCAGCGCGCCCTTCTGGTTGGCCTCCTGCCTGAGCCTGAGCACGGCGGCTTTCAGTGCCCGCGCCTTGTGGTTGCAACTGTTGAAAACGAGGCATCGGTTCAGCTCTTCGAGGGCGTTGTCGTAGCGGTGTTGCGCCGTGCTGATGCAGGCCGCCTCGAAGTAGCCGGCGTCGGCCCACGCCTTGTTCCATGTGCTTTTCCAGAACAGGTCGTAAGCCTCTTGTCGGCGGTCCTGGTATTTCAAAGCGAGTGCGAGGTTGAAGACGGGCTCGCCGTCGTAGGGGTTGGGATTTCGCTTTTTGAGTATTCTCACGGCTTGTCGCAGGAAAGTCTCGGCCCTTTGGAAGCGCCCTCGCCTGAGGAACCAGAGCCCCGCCTGGTTGAGGCACCTGACGTCGTCGGGGTCGCGGCGGAGCGCCTCCTCGTAGTAGTCGAGGGCCGACCAGGTGGCGTGGCGGTATTGCTCCAGGTGGAGTCCGGTGAGGAAGAGCTGGTCGTTGGTCTTCGTGTCCTTGGGCGAAAGGGCGGCCTCGGCGGCGTCGGGGATGGGGCGTATCTCGTCGTCCTCGGCCGTCCAGGTCATCAACGGGGCACCCTTTGCGTCGGGCCTTGTGATGACGAAAACCAGGTCTTCCATGTTTGCGCCCTTCACGTCGATGGTTTGCTCAAATACCTCCTCGGGTGAAAGCGCCAGCGTTTGGCTGAAGTATTCCTCGGTTTTAATCTTTGAGCGGAGCACCGCCCGCACCGTCTGCCTTGATGTTGCCAGGAGCTTGACGCAAAGGCCGGCGGGCGTCTTTTCTATGTTGAAAATGAAGTCCTTGGTGGCCTGCTTGACGATGCCGAGCTCGCGGTAGGGCATGAAATATTGCACGAATTGCTTTTCCTCGTAGGGCATGAGCCATGCGAAGTCGGGCTGGTTCTCGGTATAAACGCCCGCCATCAGCTCTATGTATGGCCTGAAGGCTTGCTGGCCGTTGGCTTCCGGCGGGAAGGGGTCGGTGAGGTTCCGGTCCCAGGCACGTCCGAAGTCGCCGTTTCCCCAGGTCCATTGTTTCTTTCCCGGCGAGAAATGGTGGCTGGCCACGTGGAGCATGCCGCCCCTGGTGTCGTTCTCGTAGCCGCCCTCGAAGTTGTATTTTGAGTTGACGGCCATGTAGCTGGTGGGCACCTTGATGTTCTTGTAGTTCGAGATGTCCACGCCGGCGGAGTAGTCCATTTTGTAATAGGTGCCGGTGGCGATGGGGAAACTTGACACGGCGCGCTTGCCGTGGTCGAAGACGGCGTTGACATCGGGCGGGAACACCGACTGGTAGGCGTCGTTGACCTCCACGGCGGGGTTGGCCCACCAGAGGAAAGTCTGAGGCAGGGGGGTGCGGTTGCTCACGCGGCCCTGTATCTCCAGGAAGGCGCATCCCGGCCGCAAGGTAAATCCGGCGGCTCCTTTCTGGTGGAACATCTGTTCCATTTCGTTCATCCACACGGTGATGGAGCCGTCTTCGTTGTCCACGATGGCGGCGTCAACAGGCATAAAGGTGGAGGGGCGGTGGTGCTGGGGCCAGTTGAACTCTATGCCGCCGGAAATCCACGGGCCGAGCAGGCCCACCAGGGCCGGTTTAATGACGTGGTTGTAGTACACGAAATGGCGCTCCTTGATTTTGTCGTACGCCATCTGCACGCGGCCGCCCAGTTCGGGCAAAAGCATGACCTTTATATATTCGTTCTCCAGCCAGATGGCGTGGTACTGCTTGTCCTCTTTCTTGTCGGACAGGGTTTCAATGACGGGATAAGGGTACACCACGCCGCTCGAGCCCTGATAGACGCGTTTCTCAAGGAACATCGGGTTCTTGTCGGGTTTGCCCACCTCGTAAGTGGGAATGGTTACAAGTTCTCTCCAAGCTTTTACTGACATAGTCTTAGTTGTTAGTTAATTCTTTTTCAAGTTGTTCCAGTGATTTCCCCTTTGTTTCGGGACAACGGCGGAAAAGGAAGATGAATGCTCCTACGCAGATGGCACTGTAAATCCAGAAGGTGCCGCTGCTGCCGAGTGCGGCGTTCATCGAGGGGAACGAGAATGTCAACGTGCAACATCCCACCCACAGGGCGAAGGTACAGGTGGCCATGGCGATGCCGCGCACGCGGTGGGGGAAGATTTCGGCCAGCAGCGTCCATGTGACGGGTCCGAGCGTCATGGCATAGACCGAGATGGCGGCCACCACCAGTGCCACCATCAGGAATCCCGTCATGCCCATGAAATAGCAGGTGCCGAGTACGAAATAGATGATGCCCAGGCCGCCTGCTCCCAGGAGTATCAGTGTGCGGCGTCCCCACCGCTCGATGGTGTAGAGTGCCACAATGGTGAACACCACGTTGGCAATGCCCGTGATGACAATGTTGATGAACATGCCATCGACATTGAAGCCGGCGCCCACGAATATTTCCTGTGCGTAGTTGAAAATGACATTGGTGCCGCACCATTGCTGGAAGACGGCAATGACCAGTCCGAGCAGCAGCACGCGCCCGTATTTGCTTTGCAGGAGCTCCTTCAGTCCCGCCTCTTGCCGTGTTTGTTGCGATGCCATTGCGGCCTTCTGCTTCAAATAGACCGGGCTTTCGGGAATGAAGAAACTCATCAGCAGGAACAATCCGGCCGGCAGCGTCTCGGCCCAGAACATCCATCGCCAGCCCCATTCCACGTTCCACGCCTGGCTTTCGGCCACCGTGGTGTCGCGGGCCACGAGCATGTTTACAATCTGTGCTCCCAGAATGCCCAGGACGATGGTCATCTGGTTGAGGCTCACCATTCGTCCGCGGATGGCTGGCGGGCTGACTTCGGCAATGTACATGGGCGAGAGGGCCGATGCCACGCCGATGCCCACGCCTCCCACGAAGCGGGCGATGTTGAACAATGTGAAGTCGTTGAAAAGGCCCGTGGCCAGGGCCGACACGGTGAACAGCACGGCGGCAAACGTCAGCAGCGGCTTGCGCCCGTAGCGGTCGGCGGCGGCTCCGGCCACCATGGCTCCGGCCAGGCATCCCACCAATGCGGCTGTCATGGCCACGCCTTGCAACAATGGTGACTCGCTGATGCCGAAATAAAGTTCGTAGAACGGTTTGGCGCCGCCTATCACCACCCAGTCGTAGCCGAAGAGCAGGCCGCCCATGGCCGACACTGCGCAGATGAAATACAGGAATCCTTTTTTGAAGTCTTGCATAATGGAAAGTCGCTTTATTTACGCTTTATTTACTTTTTTATAATAATAACGAGGCGAAATGATGAAATGGTTAAATCGAAAATAAATCGTAAATGGTAAATACTAAGGTTTTTCGCGTTTCAGCACTTGTGTCATGCAGTGTGCCGCTCCGTAGCCGCTGATGAGGCTTTCCAGCGGCACCCATTCCACGGTGACGCCGGCCTCTTGCAACCGTTGTTGCAAGGTTTCGCTCTGTCCGCCCACGGCCATGATGTGTCGCGGCGCTATGGTGAGGAAATTGTTGGCGTAGTGCATCTCGTCGTCGTGGTCGATGGGGATGATTTGGAAGCCCCGCTTGCGGAGGAAGTCCACGAAGGGCCTGTCGCGCTTGATGAGTTTATAGGCCGTCTTTCCCGGCTTTCGCGCCCAGATGTCGCAGGTGACGTATTCCGGCTCTCCGGGCTTTGCGGTCAGCCTGCTGCTCACCATGGTGCAAAGGTCGCGGTCGATGATGTTGAAATAGGTGTCGAGGTGCATTTGCATTTGCCAAAACTTATGGTCGCGCACTACCACCACGGTGTCGTGCCCAAAGGCGTCGGCCTCCAGTATCTGGCGGATGCCCTCGTCGTTGGTGCGCATTCCGCAGCCGATGAGCGACAGCGTCCCGGCGGGGATGTAGTCGCCGCCCTCCAGTCTGCCGTCGCCGTTGATGCTAAGCACGGGCTGCAGTCCGAGATGTTCGTAACAAAGGCTGATGATGCGCGTTTCGGGGGCCCGCTGCGATGAGTTCATGTTGCAGATGATGTGCCCGCGCGGAGTGGTGATGCTTTGGTCGCGGGTGAAGTAGAGGTTCATCAGCGGGTTTTGGATGTATTCTGCCTCGAGGCCCGTGTTGTTGTCGGTCGCGTGGAGTTTCACCGTGGGTTGCAGTAAAATGCAACGGATGAGGTCGGCGCGGCTCATCTTGTGCAGCACGTCCTGCCTGTATTCTTCGGTGCTGACGGAGTCGGCATCGGGAATGTCGCTGATGTCGTAACGCATCGTTCCCTCGGCAAGCATGCGCAGGCTGTCGGTGCCCACTTCGCCCAAAATATCGGTCACGCTGTGAACGCGTATGCCGTTCTGTTCCAGCATGTTGATGTAACCGCGGTGTTCCTCTGCGGCTTTGTCCACGTCGAAATAGTCTTCAAAGAGTCCTGCCGAGGGGTGTATCACGCCGTTGAAAAGCTCCTGGCCCGGAGTGTGCATGAGGATGTCGGTTGCTTTCAGCCATTCTGCACGCGGAAAGTCGGTTTCGGGTTCCTGTGCCGCCACAGCGGTGGAAAAAACGAGGAAGGCGGAAAACAACAGTCGCCGCATTGCTCGCGGACGGCGTTTCGGGGTTGAGGTCACGTCAAGGCGCGGCGTCATTGCTATCTCGGTGCTCATATTTCTGTTCTTTTGTAGTTTTGCTGCAAAGATAGCACTTTTTATTGAATTGCCGCAGGGTTTCTCGGAATAATTGCCGTTGCGGGCGCGGATGAGTCACGGCGGTCTAACGCAACAGACGGAACGTTTGGTGCAAAGTTTTGGCTTTTTGTTGAAATCGGAAGAGGAAGATAAAAAGAAAAACGGCATTTTCTTTTACAATTCGTTTTCTTCTTCGTATCTTTGTACCCATAAATCACTAATAACACAAACAATATGAAGAAGACACTCTTGACAATTTCCATGTTGCTCATGGCTGTCATGGCCATGGCACAGGAGCGCCCGCGCCTCGTGGTGGGCATTGTGGTGGACCAGATGCGCTGGGATTACCTGTACCGTTTCTACGACGAATACACTTCGGGCGGTTTCCGCCGTCTGCTGTCCGACGGCTTCAGTTGTGAGAACTGCCAGATTAACTACATCCCCTCGGTGACGGCCATCGGTCACACTTCGGTCTTCACCGGCAGCGTGCCTGCCATTCACGGCATTGCGGGCAACGACTTCCTGCTCAACGGCAAGATGACCTATTGCTGCAGCGACACCACCGTGCAGAGCGTGGGCAGCACGACGAAGGCCGGACAGATGTCGCCGCGCAACATGCTGGCCACCACCATTGGCGACGAGCTGAAGACGGCCACCGACTGGCAGGCCAAGGTGGTGGGCGTGAGCTTCAAGGACCGTGCCGCCATCCTGCCCGCCGGCCATTCTGCCGATGCTGCCTACTGGTTTGACAAGACGGCCCTCTGCTTCATCTCAAGCACCTACTACATGACGGAGCTGCCCAAGTGGGCTGTGCAATACAATGCAAACCTGGCGCGGGAAATCAAGAACCTGAAACGTGGAACGAAGGACGATACCAGCACCATCGACCTGATACAGTATGAACCCTTCGGCAACGAAATGACCGTGGGCATGGCCAAAGCCGCCGTGAAGGGTGAACGCCTGGGCCAGGGCAAGGTGACCGACATGCTGACGCTGAGCTTCTCGTGCCCCGACATCACCGGCCACCGCTACGGCACGCACCACGAGAAGACGCATGCCCAGTATATCGCCCTCGACAAGCAACTGGCCGACTTCTTCTCGTTCCTCGACGGCCAGGTGGGGCGCGGCAAGTACCTGGTGTTTCTTACTGCCGACCACGGAGCCGCCAACGGCATCCTACAGAACCAGGATCACAAGATTCCCAGCGGAGGCTTCTTCGTTGGCAAGGAGTTGCGGGACATCAACAAATACCTGAAGAGCCACTTCCGCGTGAACTCCGCCGTGTCCGACGAACTGAGAATCGTGGACCACATCATGAACTGTATGCCCGTGCTCAACCGCCGGAACATAGAGGCCTTGAACCTTGACGAGCAGAAAGTGAAGGAGGCCATCATAGCCTATTTTCGCCAGCATCCCGCCGTTCAGCATTGTTTCGACCTTTCGGCCATCAACGATGCCAGCGTGCCGGCCCTTATCCGCGAGAAAGCCGTCAACGGCTACAACCCCGCGCGCAGCGGCGACATTCAGATTGTGTTGAAACCCGGCTACTACGGCGTGGGTCCAAAGATTGACGCGGGCACCACCCACGGCAACTGGAATCCCTACGACTGCCACATCCCCTTTGTGGTGATGGGGTGGAAAGTGGAACACGGCAGCACGGCCGCCGAGGTTCACATCACCGACATTGCACCCACCATCTGTGCGCTGCTGCACATTCAGATGCCGTCGGGCTGCATAGGCCAGCCCGTGGTGCAGATAACGAAATGACCACAATATGACGACAAAAAGGCGGCGAGATTCGGAAAACTCCGTGTCTCGCCGCCTTTTTCGTTGTTGGCTGCTTAGTTGGCCACGTCGCTGAGGAACTTGATTCTGACGAGCCTGATTTCTTCTTCGCTGTATTCGCCGCCCAGTTCTTCCATAGCCGTTTCCAGGTCGTCGGTGTCGCTCTCGCTGAAGTAGTCGTAGATTTCGTCCACATGGTCGTCGTCCATCACCTCTTCCAGGAAGTAGTCGATGTTGAGCTTGGTGCCGCTATATACGATGGCTTCCACCTCGTCGAGCAGTTTGTCGAATTCCACGCCCAGTGTGTAGGCAATGTCGTCGAGGGCCACCTGCCGGTCGATGCTCTGAATGATTTTCACCTTGAGCATGGACTTCTTGGCCACGGTTCTTACGCGCAGGTCCTCGGGCCGCTCAATGTCGTTCTCCTCGCAGTATTTCTTTATCAAGTCCACAAAGGGTTTTCCGAACTTCTGCGCCTTTCCCACGCCCACGCCCTGAATGTTCTGCAACTCTTCCACGGTGACGGGGTACATGGTTGCCATCTGGCTGATGGAGTTGTCCTGGAACACCACATAGGGCGGCAGGTTGCGTTTCCGCGCCACCTCTTCCCTGAGCTGTCGCAGCATGATTTCCAGGCTCTCGTCGAGTGCCGCTCCGTGCCCTTCGCTGCCGTCGTCATCGTCGTCGTCGTTGAACTCGTGGTCTTCCACAATGAGGAACGAGGTGGGATGCTTGAGGAAACGCTTGCCTCCGGCGGTCAGTTTCAGCACACCGTAGTTTTCCACGTCTTTTTTCAGGAACCCGGCAATGAGTGCCTGCCGTATGACGGGGTTCCAGAACTTCTCGTCCATGTCCTCGCCGGCGCCAAATTCCTCCAGCTGGTCGTGCTTGTGGGCCACGATGTCGTCGGTGGCATGGCCTTTCACGAAGTCGATGATATAGTCGGTGCGGAAGTCTTCCTTCAGCCTTTGCACGGCCTGCAACACCACGACGAGCGCGTCTTTTGCCTCCTTCTTGCTCTTGGGGTGCAGGCAGTTGTCGCAATTCTCGCAGTTGTCCTTGGTGTATTCCTCGCCGAAGTAGTGGAGCAACATGCGCCTTCGGCAGACGCTCGACTCGGCGTATGCGGCCGTTTCCTGCAGCAGTTGCCGGCCGATGTCTTGTTCGGCCACCGGCTTGCCCTCCATGAATTTTTCCAGTTTCTGCAGGTCCTTGTAGCTGTAGAAGGCAATGCACCGGCCCTCTCCGCCGTCGCGCCCGGCCCTTCCCGTTTCCTGGTAGTAGCCTTCCAGGCTCTTGGGAATGTCGTAGTGGATGACGAACCTCACGTCGGGCTTGTCGATGCCCATGCCGAAGGCGATGGTGGCCACGATGACGTCGATGCGTTCCATGAGGAAATCGTCTTGTGTCGATGACCTCGTGGCGCTGTCGAGGCCGGCATGATAGGGCGCGGCCTTGATGTCGTTGGCGCAGAGCACGGCGGCCAGCTCCTCCACTTTCTTCCTCGACAGGCAGTAGATGATGCCGCTCTTTCCTTCGTTCTGGCGGATGAATTTCACTATCTGCTTGTCGATTTCCTTCGTCTTGGGCCTCACCTCATAGTAGAGGTTGGGCCTGTTGAACGAACTCTTGAACTCGGTGGCTTCCATTATGCCGAGGCTTTTCTTGATGTCGGTCCTCACCTTGTCGGTGGCCGTGGCGGTGAGCGCAATGATAGGTGCAGCACCTATCTCGTTGACAATGGGCCTGATGCGCCGGTATTCGGGCCTGAAGTCGTGGCCCCATTCCGATATGCAGTGCGCCTCGTCGATGGCGTAGAAGCTGATTTTGCATGTCTTGAGAAATTCCACATACTCGTCTTTCGTGAGCGACTCGGGCGCCACGTAGAGCAGTTTGGTCTTCCCGTTCTGTATGTCGGCCTTCACCTGGTCGATGGCGGCCTTGTTGAGCGACGAGTTTAGGTAGTGGGCCACGCCGTCTTCCTCGCTGTTGCCGTTGATGACGTCCACCTGGTTCTTCATCAGCGCGATGAGTGGCGAAATGACGATGGCGGTGCCTTCCATGATGAGCGACGGCAGTTGGTAGCAGAGCGACTTGCCTCCGCCGGTGGGCATCAGCACAAAGGTGTTCTTGCCCTCGAGTACATTGCGTACAATGGCCTCCTGGTCGCCCTTGAAGGTGTCGAAGCCGAAATATTCTTTCAGCTTCTGGTTCAGGTTCACTTCGTTTGTCATCATTTCTCTTGGGTCTCCTTTCTTGTGTGCGATGGTTAGTAGTGATTGCCTGGGCCGGTGCTTCGCCTACGCCGACTCCAGGTGTTGCAATTTGGATTTTTCGAGCTGCTTTTGGGCATACTCCAGTGTGACGGTGAATTGTTTCTTGCGCCCCGAGGGCAGTTCAAACATGGCGTCGATCATGAGGCTTTCCACGATGGAGCGCAGTCCGCGGGCACCCAGCTTGTATTCCACGGCCTTGTCAACGATGAAGTCGAGCGTTTCGTCGGTGAACTCCAGCTTCACGCCGTCCATGCTGAACAGCTTCTGGTATTGCTTCACGATGGAGTTCTTGGGCTCCACCAGTATTCGCCGCAACGCCTCGCGGTCCAGCGGGTTGAGGTGGGTGAGCACGGGCAGGCGGCCGATGATTTCGGGAATGAGCCCGAACGACTTGAGGTCTTGCGGCAAGATGTACTGCATCATGTTCTTCTTGTCTATCTTCCTGACGTTCTGCACGCTGTTGTAGCCCACCACATGGGTGTTGAGCCGTTGTGCTATTTTCGCCTCGATGCCGTCGAAGGCCCCTCCGCAGATGAAAAGGATGTTGCGCGTGTCAACGTGGATGTATTCCTGGTCGGGATGCTTGCGCCCGCCCTGCGGCGGCACGTTCACCATGGTGCCCTCCAGCAGCTTGAGCAGGCCCTGCTGCACGCCCTCGCCGCTCACGTCGCGGGTGATGCTGGGATTGTCGGCCTTGCGCGCTATCTTGTCTATTTCGTCGATGAACACGATGCCGCGCTGCGCCGTCTCCACGTTGTAGTCGGCCACCTGGAGCAGGCGGGTGAGGATGCTTTCCACGTCTTCGCCCACATAGCCGGCCTCGGTGAACACGGTGGCATCGACAATGGTGAAGGGCACGTCGAGCAGCTTGGCAATGGTGCGGGCCATGAGGGTCTTTCCCGTGCCGGTGCTGCCCACCATGATGATGTTGCTCTTCTCAATCTCCACGCCGTCGTTGTCGTCGGGCTGCTGCAACCGCTTGTAGTGGTTGTAAACGGCCACCGAGAGGAAGCGCTTGGCCTCTTCCTGACCGATGACGTATTGGTCGAGGAACTGCTTGATTTCCTGCGGCTTGGGAACCTTCTTGGGTTTGAAATCCTTGCCTTCGGACTTCTTGTTGCCGTTGAGCAGTCCCGATTCCTTCACGATGCTATAGGCCTGCTTGGCACAGTCTTCGCAAATCTGTGCGTTGATGCCCGTGATGAGCAGTTTCACCTCGGTCTCTGATCTTCCGCAAAAGCTGCACGATCTTTTTGCCATTTCCCCTTATTGTTTCTTTTTGAGCACGTCGTCGATCATGCCGTACTCCTTGGCCTCCTGGGCGGTCATCCAGTAGTTGCGGTCGCTGTCGGCCCACACCTTGTCGAAGGGTGTGTGGGAGTGCTCGCTGATGATGGTGTAGAGCTCTTTTTTGAATTTCATGATTTCCTTGGCCTCTATCTCAATGTCGGAAGCCTGTCCCTGCACGCCTCCCAGCGGCTGGTGTATCATGACGCGGCTGTGGGGCAGGGCCTGCCGCTTGCCCTCTGTTCCGCTCACCAGCAGCACGGCGGCCATGGAGGCGGCCATTCCCACGCAGATGGTGCTCACGTTGGAGGAAATGAACTGCATGGTGTCGTAGATGCCCAGTCCGGCGGTGACGCTGCCGCCCGGCGAGTTGATGTAGATGGAGATGTCCTTGTCGGGGTCGGTGCTGTCGAGGTAGAGCAGCTGCGCCTGTAGGGTGTTGGCCGTGTAGTCGTCGATCTCGGTGCCCAGGAAGATGATGCGCTCCATCATCAGCCTTGAGAACACGTCCATCTGGGTGACGTTCAGCTGGCGCTCCTCCAGGATGTAGGGGTTGAGGTATTGGTTCTGCATGCTTACCACACCGTCGAGCACCATGCTGTTGATGCCCAGGTGCCTTGTAGCGAATTTTCTGAAATCGTTCATATATATATATAATATGTGTTATGGGGTTGTTGTTTCTTTGTGTGCGGGACCTTTGCCAGCAGCACTTGCGTATCAAGATACAAAGATACAAAAAAAACTCGACAAAATGCCGAGTTGCGGATTTTTTTTGCGAAATAAACGTTTTTTAACCTGCCGGCACTGTTAGAACCTCCGCTCGCTCCCGCCGCATGGTGCTAACGATGCAAGGTTCGGCGGGATTCTTGTTGGTTTCTCAAGTGAAAAGTCCCTCAATGGTTGTCACCTTCTGAACCTTTCTGCTATGCTTGCCGTGAATTAGTCCGTAGGTGGTTATGAGTGTGAGATGAACCGTTTGCCTGACAAGAGAAATAACTATGACTCGCGAAGCCACAAGGCCATAAACTTATCATAGACCTCGTAAACACCTTGGTTGTGGGTCAGCAACTGCTTCTCCATGAGTGTTTGGGCTGATTTCTGAACGCTGCTTGCAGAAGAGAGATTATACCGTTTGACAAATGCCGCCCCCGTAATCTGTCTGGCCTTGCCTTCACGGCCGACGGCTACAAGCAGGTCACGCTGACGGATTGTCAACTGATAGAGCAGGTCTTTATAAGCATCTTCATTCTGGCTGATAATCTGCCTCTCAGCCCTTTCTTCGTCGCCCAACTTTACGTTGTCTTTTGTGGCGAACAGTTGGTTGAGTACTTTCTGTAGATACCAGGTCGTACCATCAAACCGTTCGTAGATAGCTTTCACCACCCCATCAGCGATTTCTTTACCGGCCTTTTCAAAATGTTTCTTGGCAAACGCTTCATATTCCGGCAGAGCCACTGGTTTCAAGAACATAAGGGATACGCTTTGATAGAAGGGCCTTGCCGGCGATGAGAACATCTCGCTCATCATCCTCTTCTGTGAGCCAGAGAATATGAATACTGCATTACTACAGTCCTGAACGTAGGTTCGCATCAGTTCCTCTACATTTTGCTCTGGATAGCCACCGACTGTCTGAAATTCGTCGATAGCGACGATACATCTCCTGTCGGCAGCTTTCAGATAATTGAAGATCTCTTCCAATGTGAAATTGGGCGACTTAATGTCGCCCATACCCAGATTCCAACTGGCATTGCCCTGCCCGTCGAAGGAGATGCCAGTGCGGAGTGATGTTACAAAGCGCAGGAAACCATCTACGGCCGACTGTCCACGAGACTTTAGGCGATTTACGATGCCATGCCCCATGCGGTAAACCATATCCTGCAGATTCTTTGTGGCATAAATATCGATGAGGAAGGTATAGTACTTCTCTTGAATCTCTTGTTGTGCGAAACAGTGATGTATCAGGCCGGTCTTTCCCATACGGCGTGGAGAAATCAGTGCCGCATGATTGCCATTTGTCAGCATGGTGATTAACTCATGAGTCTCGGTCTTACGGTCGCAGAAATAATCTGCCGACTCATAGCCGTAGGTGATAAAAGGATTCTCTATCATTTTAAAATGCGCATCTTATTAAGTGCAAAGATACATTACTATTTTGAGCCGACAAAGGATTATCCAAAAAATATTATCCGATTTGGATAATTTTATGAAATGGTCGTTCCCATTCTCTCTAATTATTTGCGTTTTGCCGTTGATGAAGATGATGCCAGCATAATAAAGTCACGTACCTCTACCCCCTCGTCAAGCAGATGCTGACGGAGCAGGACATTCAGCAGATAAGTTTTTTTCATCATACCGTCTTTTGAATTTTGACAAAAAGGGTTGCTTGGTTGTTTTGGTGTTTGGAGGTTGGGACGTTTGCCACTGAGAACGGGTGTGATTTTTCAAATCTTCAAGCCTTGCATTGTCAATATTCTTTACCAATAAAAAAGCGTTCGGAATGGCCTCGCGGCAAATCTCGGGGGGAAATTTGGCACTTTGGGAGGAGAGAATTTGCAAATCTCTCCCCGAGATTTGCGGTCAAACTTCGGGTGATTTTAAAGTTGCTGATTATCAATGGGTTACAAAATCACCCTCGAATAGGCGGATTTTGTCAAGATTTTTCAAATTTTTGCGTATGGTTTTACGTTGCCTTCCGGGGTGTTCAAGAGGGTGGGGGAGGGGACAAAAAAGAGGGCCGGAAACCTTTTCGCGGTTTCCGGCCCCCGGGGGTTTTACTTGGGCAGGTTGAAGGCCCTTGACATCTCGGCCATCTGTTCCTGGCTCATGCCCTCGGGCACGAAGCCCATGCATCGGGCGTTGATGTAGATTTTTGCGCTTTTCGACAAGACGTCAATCTGGTCGAAGGCGTCCATGGCGTCGAGGCCCTGTGCAAACACGCCGTGCTTTTCCCAGAGCACCACGTCGTAGTCGTCGAGTTCCCTGAGCGTGGCGTCGGCCAGCTTGACGCTTCCCGGCAACTCGTAGGGAATGATGCCGAGGCCGAGGGGGCAGAAGGCCTTCGTCTCGGGAATCATCGACCAGAGGATGTTGGTGAGCACGTCCTTGCCCAGCATCTCGCGGTTGTGGCTCATGGCCACCAGCTCTATGGGGTGGGTGTGTACGGTGGCGGTGTAGGGGCTGCCTTTTTCAATGAGGTGGTTGTGCACGGCCAGGTGGCTGGGCAGCTCGCTGGTGGGCATCACCGGCTCGTCGGCAATGATGACATAGGAGGCGCAGTCGTCGAGGATGCGGATGACGGAGCCGTTCTGCATGGGCCAGCGGGCCAGGTCGCGCATGCGCTTGCCGGTGCCTTTGCAATAGAAATAGCAGCCCTTGAGGAAGGGCAGGGTGATGCCGATGGGCTTCACGTCGCTGATGGGGGGCAGGGCGCGCATGTCGTCGTCGGCGAAGCGCGTGATGTTCACGGTGATGTTTCCGCCGTTGCGCTCGGCCCATCCGTTCTGCCACAGGTAACCGGCCACTTCGGCCGTCTTCTCTACTTCGGCCCGCAGTTCGGGCCTGCTTTCTAAGATGCTTTTCATTTTGATGTTGTTTTAGTTGTGATTCGAGGGCAAAGGTACAAAAAACTATCGACATGGGCGAAGGTTTTTTGCATTATTTGCGCCGGAATGGTCTTGGGAGCGTGTTTTGCGGGTCAAATGATGCGCACGTCCTCCATGTGGTCGATTTCGGGCTGTTCGCCCATGCGGCCCACCACGGTGATGATGTCGAAGCGGATGTCGCGGTCCACGTGGCGCGAGCGTACATAGTGGTTGATGGCGCGGGCCAGCTGTTGGAGCTTGCGGCGGTTGACGGCGTCGGCGGGGTCGGTAATGTCGCGGCTGGTGCGCGTCTTCACTTCCACGAACACCACCATGTCGCGGTCGAGGGCGATGATGTCGATGTCGCGGTGCCCCGACGACCAGTCGGTTTCAAGGATGATGTATCCCTGGTCGCGCAGGTAGGCGGTGGCCACTTCCTCGCCCCATTTCCCGAAGTCGTTGTGCTGTGCCATGTGTGTGGATGGTGTAAAAAAAAGAGGGCGCACGCGCCCTCTTTCATGTTATGGTATCGGTGTTATTCTTCCTCGGCGTTCTTCTGGTCGATGGCCTTGATTTTCTGCCTCACCAGTTCGCAGTCGTCCTTGAGTTTCTGCACCTTGCGGTTCATCTCGTCGATGAGCGAGTTGCCCTTCTTGCTCGATGCGTTGAGGAAGCCCAGGTTGTTCTCGTAGGTCTGTATCTCCTGCTTCATGGCCTCGTACTTGCGCATGAGCCTTGAGCGCTCGTTGTCGAGGGCGTCGGCGCCGCGCTCTGCCATGTTCTTGAGCGACGACTTGAAGTTGTCGAGACGGCGGCGGGTGATGCTGACGTTGAGTTCCTTATAGAGCTTGTCGAGCACTTCGTGGTATTCCTTGAAGAGCTTGTCTTTTTCCTTGAAGGGCACGTGGCCTACGGCCTGGTATTGCTCCACGAGCTGCTGCACCTTTTCCTGCACGTCGTCGGCACCTTCTTCGGCCAACGCCTTCAGTTGTGCGATGATGTCGCGCTTCTTGGCCAGGTTCTCGCGCTCGGCGGTCCTGGTGCCGGCGTTGGCGCTGTTGCGTGCCTCGAAGAATTTGTTGCAGGCGGTGAGGAACTCGTTCCACAGCTGGTCGCCCAGCTTCTTGGGCACCATGCCGATGGTTTTCCATTCCTTTTGCAGGGCAATGAACTTGTCGCTGGTGGCTTTCCACTCGGTGCTGTCCTGCAGGGCCTTGGCCTGTTCCACGAGTGCGCGCTTCTTCTCGGCGTTTTCGGCAAAGCGCGACTTCATGTCCTTGAAGAATTCTGCCTTGCGGCCGAAGAAGTCGTCGCAGGCGGCGCGGAAACGCTCGAAGATTTTCACGTTCATCTTCTGCGGAGCGAAGCCGATGGTCTTCCATTCAGCCTGTATCTCGATGATTTCACGGGTGTGCTTCTCCCAGTCGGCGGCGCCTTTGTTTTCTTCCTTGGCAATGGCTTCCACCTTCTCGCAGAGGGCCGTTTTCTTCTGCAGGTTCTCCTCTTCCCTGGAGCGCAGGTTGTCGAAGTGCTGCTGGTGCTTCTTGTTGATGACGGTGGAAGCGGCCTTGAAGCGTGCCCACACCTCCTCGCGCAGGTCTTTGGCCACGGGGCCTGTCTCGCGGAATTCCTGGTGGAGCTTCTGCAACTGGTGGAAGGCGCTGATGATGTCCTTCTCGTCGTTGAGCTTCTCGGCGGCCTCGCAGAGACGCGTCTTTATTTCAAGGTTTTTCTTGAAGTCGTATTCGCGGGCTTCGCTATTGAGCTTGAGCAGGTCGTAGAATTGCTCTACATAGAGCTGGTAGCTGCGCCAAAGCTCGTTGGCTTTCTCGGCGGGCACGGCCTTGATGTCTTTCCATTCCTGTTGTAGTTTCTTGAATTCCTGGAACGACTTGTTGGCTTCCTCGGGCGAGGTGACCATGCCTTTTATTTTCTCAATGATGTCGAGTTTCCTTTTCAGGTTCTCTTGTTTCTCGTTTTCCTGTTCCTGGAACACCTTGGCTCTTTTTTCCTTGATGATGCCCATTTCGGCCTTGAAGTGTTCTTCGTCCTCATCGGGAAGGATTGTGTACTTGTCGGGGTCGCCGCCGGCTTCCAGATATGCTTTCTGTGCTGCCTCGCGCTCTGCGAAGTGCAGCTTGTAGAAGACGGTTTTCAGGTATTCCACCTCCTCTTTTCCCGGCGTTTCCTCGCCGTGAGCCAGTTCGCGCAGCCTTTCCACCACCTCTTTCTTCGAGGTGTAGGTCTTGGCGGGGCTTTCCTCCGGGTTTTCCGGCGTTTCGGGTGTCACCGGGGCTTCCGGCGTTTCCGGGGTTTCGGGAATGGCAGCGGATTCAATGGCGGCCTGTTCTTCGTTCACTGCGGTTTCTTCCGCTTTTTTTTCTTCCAACTGAGCCTCTTGTCCGAGGACGTTTTCTTGAGAGTCCATCACTGTAATGATATTAAGTTCGTAATTCAAAGGGAAATAATGGGTGCAAACTTACTTAAAAAATTTGAAAGTACCTAATTTTTGACCTTTTTTTTAACATGAAAGTCTTAAATCAGCTTTCTGTACTTCAAAAAGAGCCATGTGAGGGCACTTCCTCCGATGGAGATAATGAGTGCCACGATAAATCCGAGCGGGTTGTTTTCCATCCCGTTGATGAGGTTCATGCCGAACAGCCCGGCCACCAGCGTGGGAAACATCATGATGATGGTGACCACGGTGAGCGTTCGCATCACATTGTTCATGTTGTTGTTGATGATGCTCTGATAGGTGTCCATGGTCGATTCCAGGATGTTGGAGTAGATGTTGGTGGTTTCGCGGGCCTGCGACATCTCGATGTTGACGTCCTCGATGAGGTCGGCGTCGAGTTCGTCCACCTGTAGTTTGAACTTCAGCTTTGCCAGCAGGTTCTCGTTGCCGCGGATGGAGGTAATGAAATATGTGAGCGAGTCCTGCAGCCGGCTCAGCCCGATGAGCGACTGGTTGTCCACGTTCTGGTCGAGGTTGCGCTTGGCCTTGTCGATGAGCGTATTGATTTGCTTCAGCCGCTTCAGGTACCACACGGCGCTGGAGAGGAAGAGCCTGAAAATCATGTCAACATAGTCGGTGAATCCCTCGCCGCGCTTCTGCTGAAAGCTCACGAAGTCAATCATCATGTTTGTTTCGTAGTAGCACACGGTGATGGTGACGTCGCGCTTGTGGATGATGCCCAGCGGCACGGTGGTGTAGGGTGTGCGCGAACGTATTTCCTTCACGTATGGTATGCGCAGGATGATGAGCATCCAGCCGTCGTCGTACTCATAGCGTGCACGCTCGTCGGTGTCGCTGATGTCGCTGAAAAAATAGTCGGGAATGTTGAAGCGCTCCTCCAGCTCCTGCTGGTCGTCGTCGGTGGGGCACGTCACCTGAATCCAGCAGTTGGGCTCCCATTCCGGGAGCATGTGCAGGCCTTTGTTTGTGTTCCAGTAGGTCTTCATTGTTGCTAATCCTCCGAAGAATTAAAAAAGATGAATAATAAAAGACATCTCCGCGAGGATTAGCCCGCTCCGGGCTTTTCATCCTCACGCTTTCACTTGATAAGTTTCCGCCGGATAATCGTCCATTTTGAATGCTTTTTTGGTTTTACGGGTGCAAATGTACATAAAAATTTTTTAATTACAAGCCGCCGCGTCAAGTTTTTTCGATTTTTCTTTCCACATTTCCTTTTCTTCATTACTATCTGGCCTGTCGTTTCCTCTTTATGTACGATGTTGAAAAAAAAGGCGAATAGTTTGTCTATGTCACAGACTTTCGCTACCTTTGTAGCACATTTCGCAATACATTTTATTATGGCAACTACAATCAAACGCAAGGCAGCCTCTTTCCGCCTGCCCGACTATCTTTTAGAAGGGCTAAAGAATGAAGCCCGAAAGCAACACCGCAGCGTAAACAACCTGGTGGAGTTCTTTTTGGTGAATTCCCTGTTCCCAGAGCCTAATGCTGAGACATTGGAGGCAATGGAAGAATGCAAGTCGGGTGCAGAGCTCGATGAGCTGACGGATGACGACATCAACAATCTTGAAGAGTACATCCAGCATTTATGACTGTTCGCTTAAGTACCAAGTTCAAGAAGGACTTGAAACGCTACGAGAACCGCCCCGCCAAGATTGCAGCCTTGAAGGATGTGCTTAAGCATTTGAAGGACAGCGGCACGGTGCCTTTAAAGTACAAGCCCCACATGCTTTCAGGCAATTATAAGGGTTTCATGGAATGCCACATAGAGGACAATTTCCTCTTGATATGGATTGACGAGGCAAAGAACACCATCAAGCTGGTACGCCTGGGCACTCATCAGGAACTTTTCGGAAAGTAAATCCCCCTCTTTATTATTATTTCAATAAAAAAATCTGCCACCTGTTCTTTTGTAGAAAGGTGGCAGACGTTGTTTATGGATGGGCTGCGAAGAGCCGTTGAGGCCTATCGTGCCGTTTGCTTCACATGGCCGTTGATGTAGATGCCCTTGTCGGGCTTCTCGGTCAGCTTGCGGCCTTGCAGGTCATAGAGCGTGCCGTCGGCGTTGTCGTCGTCGGGCCGCGTGATGGCCGTGGGAATGCCGGGCACAAAGGTAACGGTCAGCTGCACGTTGTAGCCGTTGCGCTGGGCCACGTCGTGCAGGGCGATGTAATAGGTGCCGCGAACGGGAGCGCGGAAGCCGCCGGTGACGGTGCCGTCTTCCGTGGCATACACCTCCTCGCCGGTGGGCGAGAACACATTGAGCATGCAGGCGCGGTTGGTGGTCAGCCTCAGGCTGTCGCCTTGATCGGCAAAGACCTGGAACCAGTGGATGTTGTTCTCCGTAGGCTCGCTCACGCTCAGCGGCTCGCCGGGCACGATGGGCTGCAAGCTCAGCTGTCCGGGCAGGTTGCCGAGGATTTGCCCGCCCACGCGGTAGTCGATGAAGTCTTTCGAGGCCTGTGCCACCTGGAAGTCTTTGTCGAAGAAGCGCACGTTCAGCCGGTGCTTTGCCCAGGCGTACATCTTGCCGTTGGCCACTACGAAGGCGAAGTTTCGCGAGATGAACGTTGTTTCGCCGATGTCGAAGTCCTCGTCAAGGATGAAGGGGTTGTCGTCGGACTGCACATCCACCGTTTCGTGGAGGAATTCTCCGTCGTCAATCCAGTATTCGTAGCGCGTGATGTGGTTGCCCTCTGTCAGTTTCCAGAAGTAGGCGTTGCGCACGTCGGTTACGCCGCCGTTCTTGGTGATGAGCACCATGTTGAGGCTGTGGAAGCCAATGGGCACGTCGTCAAGATTGATGTCGAGTGCGACGGTGCCGTTGGTGCTGCTGACCGTTCCTGTCTGCACCACCTTCGTGTCCACCGATGCCACATAGGTGACATCCTGCAGGTCGGCCAGTGCCGGTGCTTTCACGAAGAAGATTGTGCGGGGTGCGCTCCAGTTGCTCTCTCCCGCCGGGCTGGCCATCACATGGAGCGTGTGGAAGCCCTCGCGCAGTTCCGAGGCGTCCACGTTCCAGTTCCAAGCACCGGTGGCGTTGGTGGTTACGGAGCGTATGTCTCCGTTGTCAAACCAATAGTATAGGTGAGTTTGTGCCCGTGCCGCCGTCATGGCCATAAGGAGCAGCAGGCAAAACGTTGTTCGTCGGAAAAACATAGGCTACAGCTATTTATTTTTCACTTTTCATTTTTTCACTTTTCACTTATCCCTTTTCCCTTTATTGCGGCATTTCCACCTCAATATTGACGTGCAGGATGCCGTTGCTGGTGGATTCGGGAGCCGAGAAGCGCGTGATTTGCGGTGCTGAGGTGAGGGGGCTGAAGGGCGCCGCCGTTCCGCCGTAGATGCTCATCTGCGAGCCGTCGCCACAGGTCATGTTGCTCTTTGCCCAGTCTGTCAGCTCGTAATAATCGTAGGTGTCTTTCCAGTCTGTGCCGTCGAAGTACTTGAAGATGGCGGTGATGTCCCTGTTCACCACGGTGTTGGTGGTGCTCTCCTGGTTTGAGAAAAAGTTCGGGGTTGTGCTGTAGCAGTGGTCACAAACGAACGCTTTGGGCGGGAACCGACTGTCTGGGTAGTTAGGATTCTGAATGAAGAAGCTGTTGCGTGCCAATCCTTTATTGACAGCATTTCCAGTGGCACCGTTGCTGCCGTTATAGATTACGCAGTTTTCCACATGGACGGTGGAGCCGGCGGATGCGCACCACATGTCTTTCAGCACGCAGTTGTAGAACGCCACGGTGCTGGAGGCTGGCAAATAAGTTTGCCCGAGCATGTAGCAGTCCACGAAGCTGACGTTTTCCCACCGGTATAGATTAGTGCCCACTTTGAAGAATTTTCCGAAAACGCATTTGGTGAACTGCGCGTTCTTCAGTCCGGTGTCGTTGGCGAAATTCACCTCGTCGCGTGTACAGATGCCTTCCATGGTTATTTTGCTATCGGGGAAGTTGGCCATCAAGTCCCATGATGTGCCGAAGGTGATGGTGCCGTTGAGGATGGTGGGCTGTACGTTCTTCTCCGGCACCGAGCACATTCCGGCGCCGCGGATGGTGATGAGCTTCGACAGTGTGAAGGCACTGTTGAACTGCCCGGGTGAGAGCACAATGGTGTAGCCGTGGTCGGCATCGTTGTAGGCTTCCACCAGCGCGTTGGCACCATAGTAGGTGTTTACGTAGTTGCCGTTGTAGTCAATCAGTGTTGCCACAAGGGTTGTCTGGGCCATGGCCGTATGGGCGATGGCCGTCAATAGCAGTGAAATGATGAATTTTTTCATGATAGGTCAGTTTGAATGTTTGAATATTTAGCGTTGGGTGCAAAGATATGAAAAAAAACAGGTTTTTGCAAGTTTTTTTCGTTTTTTTTTCCAGGGGCTTTCAGGGTTGATGGGCTTTCAGGTTTCCCTTCCAGCCCATCAATCCTGTCAGTTCCTGCTATTTCAGACCTCCTTCAGCGTCTTGGTGAGCAGCTGCCAGAAAGGCTCCACGGTGCTGATGAGCGCGCGCTCCGTGGTGGTGTGCGGCGAGCGCATGGTTGGTCCGAGGCTCACCACGTCGAGGTGGGGATATTTGCCAAGGATGACCGAGCACTCCAGTCCGGCGTGGTCCACCTGAATGATGCCTTCCTTTGCAAAGAGTTCCTTGTATTCCTTGAGCAGCAGGTGGAGTATGGGCGACTGGGGGTTGGGGTCCCATCCGCCGTAGCTTCCGGCCGTTTCCACCTTCATGCCTGCCATGTTGAAGCAGCTCTGGAGCATGTTCACAATATAGTCCTTCATGTCCTCGCGGCTGGAGCGAGCCAGTATCTTCAGTGCGGCCTTTCCGTCGGCGATGTCGATGATGGCGAGGTTCGACGATGTCTCCACCACGTCGGGGTAGCTCGGTATCATGCGCACCACGCCGTCGTGGCAGGCGTAGATGGCATCCACCAGGTTGTCCTGAATCTCCACGGGCACCTGCATCGTGGGCGTTTCCACGTCCTCCACCAGCAGTTCAATGCCGCTCTCGATGTTCTTGTACTGGTCGGTGAAGTCTTTCAGCCATTCGTCGGCCAGTTCCCTCAGAGCGGGCACGTTGTCCTTTGGCAGTGTGAGCACGGTCTCGGCCTTGAAGGGGATGGCGTTGCGCATGTTTCCGCCGTGCCATGAGGTGAGCCTTGCGTCGCAACTTTCAATGGCCTCCCTCACGAAGCGTACCATCATCTTGTTGGCGTTGCCCCTGCCCTCGTGTATTTCCAGTCCGCTGTGTCCTCCGCGCAAGCCTTTCAGCGTCACCTTCACGGCCGCGTCGTCCGAGTCGGTTTCCACCTCTTTATATTCCAAGGTTGCGGTGACGTCGATGCCTCCTGCCGAGCCGATGACGAATTTTCCCCATGTCTCGCTGTCGAGGTTGAGCAGTATGTCGCCGTGCAGCTCGCCTTCGGGCAGGTCGTTGGCGCCATACATTCCCGTTTCCTCGTCGGCGGTGATGAGTGCTTCCACGGGTCCGTGGCAGAGCGTCTTGTCTTCCATGACGGCCATGATGGCGGCCACGCCCAGTCCGTTGTCGGCGCCCAGCGTGGTGCCTTTTGCCTTCACCCATTCGCCGTCAATCCACGGCTCTATGGGGTCGGTCTCGAAGTTGTGGGTCGATTCGGGCGTCTTCTGCGGCACCATGT
Source organism: Prevotella sp. (assembly GCA_017474515.1). Lineage (GTDB taxonomy): Bacteria > Bacteroidota > Bacteroidia > Bacteroidales > Bacteroidaceae > Prevotella. Next base: position 34,769 of record JAFVHN010000041.1, read on the forward strand.
CCATGTGTGCCTGAAGAATGACGCCTTTCTTCTGCTCCATGCCCGGAGAGGCGGGTTTGCGCATGACGATGTTTCCGGCGGGGTCCTTAAAGGCTTCCACGCCTGCCTGCTTGGCGAAGTCGAGCAGGAACTGTTGTATTTTCTCTAAGTGTCCGCTGGGGCGGGGCACCTGTGTCAGTGAATAGAAGTTGCGCCAGATACATGCTGGCTTCAGGTTCTTGATTTCGCTCATTGTTGTGGTTGTTTAATTGTTGAAAGTATTTATTTGAAACTAAATGGCGGTTGTTTTTTTGAAACAAATTGGTGTTTTTTTTTGAAACAAATTGGCACGAATTATAACAAATTACAACTAATTATTTTTGAAACTAATTGGCTCGAATTATTGCAAATTGCAACTAATGTCTTTTTGAAACAAATTGGCACGAATTATAGCAAATTACAACTAATGTTTTTGAAACAAATTGGCTCGAATTATAGCAAATTGCAACTAATTATATCTGATATTGATGGTACTGGTTTAAGGCAAATTACAACTCGTTTTTTTGAAGATGGACAGGGGTGTTTCCTTGCGATTTTCGTTTGGTCAGCGTGAGCATGAGCCATCCCCATACGCCGAGGAGGACCACCAGGAGCGTCTGCAACGTGTGGACGGTGAGCACGAAGCAGAGGGCGTGCTCATCCTGCACGCCGTAGAGGATGAGCATGGTCTTCACCGCGAAATGCCACGGGCCGGCACCGTTGGGCGTCGGCACGATGACGGCGATGCTTCCGACGATGAACGTCACCAGTGCGCATGAAAGGCCCAGGTTTTCGGTGAAGGGGAAGCAGAAGAACGTCAGGTAATAGTGCAGGAAATAGCTCAGCCAGATGCCGAGGGTGAAGACCGCGAAGAGCGGCTTGTTGCTCACCGCGCGCAGGGAGATAATGCCCTGCCAGATGCCGCCCAGGGTGGCCTTCACCTTCTGGTAGATGGCCAGGCGGCGCATGAGCAATGCCGCCATGAGGAGCACGGCCAGCGCGCAGAGCGCCGTCACCCAGTATCCGGTGCTTGAGAACCGCCCTAAAAGGCTGTCGAGCGTGGTGCCGGTCTTTTCAAAGAAGGTGCCGAACATGCTCATCTGCCAGAGCAGGGTGAGCGCCGCCACGCCTAAGACCACCAGCGAATCTACGGCGCGCTCGGTGACCACGGTGCCCAGCGATTTCGAGAACGACGTGCCATCGTGGCGCGTGAGCACGCCGCAACGCGTGAACTCGCCGATGCGCGGCACCACGAGGCTGGCAGCGTAAGACACAAAAATGGCGTTGATGCAGGTGGAGGTGCGCGGGTGCTCGCCCAGCGGCGCCAGCGTCTGACGCCAGCGCCAGCCGCGGAACAGCTGTGCCGTCACGCCGAAGGGCATCGACAACAGCATCCACGTCCACGACATGTCGTCCTGCACCGTGCGGAAAAAGGTGGTGAAGTCCATGCCGCGGTACATCCACCACAATATGCCGCCGCCGAGAATGAGCGGCAGCAGCGTCTTGGCAATGGTGGTGAGGCCTTTTTTTCGCATAGCAACCGCAAAGTTACAAACATTTTCGGATTTTCGCGCCCTTTTTAAGACATAATAACACTACAGGCCCCTCTAATCCGTTCTGCGCGGCCATTCCCTCCCCTCGGGCTCCACGGGAAGGGGGCTCCCGCTGTTCCCCGAAGGGCGGCGCTTCGCTCCCCTCGGGAGGGGGTAGGCGCCTCCTTTTTTTTGGCGCGAAAAGGGGGATATGAAGACGGGGTAAAATTGGTAAAAAATCTTGACAAAATTGGAAGGTTTTCGACGGAAAATGTAAACCGCTGAAATTCAGCGGTTTACAAAACCCTTGCGTCTTGACGGCAAATCTCGGGGGAAAATTTGCCAATTTGAGAGGAGAGATTTGCCAAATCTCTCACCGGAATTTGCCGTCAAACTCTTTTGGGAAAGAAAAGATTTATGAAAAATCTTGACAAAACCAGGGCGCTTCACTAAATGATGGCGCTTCGCTAAATGATAATTGATAAATGATAAAGGCGGCGGCAGTTTTTCACCGGGTCTCAGTTCTCAGTTCATGCGAATTTGCAATTTGCCGTTTTCTGTAGGGACATACTTCATGTATGTCCGAAAACACCCGGATGTGATGGGGCGGGCGGACATACATAAAGTATGTCCCTACGCGCGTATGATATTACTTACTGAACAATCCCACAAAATAAACCGGGGAGCCTAACGCGCGTCAAGCTCCCCGGTTCAAGAATGCCGTGCTTTTTAGGAAAAAGATGTCAGAGCGCCTCGAGCATGTGCTTGAGCACCACCGAGCACGATATTTCGCGGTTGGCGGCCTCGGGAATGACGATGGAGTTGGGACTCTCTATGACGTCGTCGGTGACAATGAGTCCGCGTCTCACGGGCAGGCAATGCATGAACTTCCCGTTGTTGGTCCACGACATGTGCTCGGCGTCAACCGTCCACGACATGTCGCGCGAGGTGATTTTGCCGTAGTCGGCGGGGTTGGTGACGCCGGGGTTGCTCCAGTTCTTGGCGTAGATGAAGTCGGCACCCTGGAAAGCGCGGCGCTGGTCGTAATCTACCACGGCGTTTCCCACGAACTGCGGGTCGAGCTCGTAGCCCTCGGGGTGGGTGATGACCAGGTCCACGTCGGCGGCGTTCATCCACTGGGCGAAGCTGTTGGGCACGGCCTGCGGCAGGGCGCGGCAGTGAGGTGCCCAGGTGAGCACCACCTTCGGGCGCTTGCCGCCTTTTGCGGCGTTGTCCTCGCCACATACGGGCCTGCCCCAGCTCTCCTCGATGGTGATGAGGTCGGCGAAGGCCTGCAGGGGGTGGACTGTTGCCGTTTCCATGGCGAAGACGGGCCTGCCGCTATAGCGGATGAACTGCTGGAGCACCGTTTCGGCATAGTCGTATTCGCGGTCGGAGAGTCCGGCAAAGGAGCGTATGCCGATGATGTCGCAATAGCAGCCCATCACGGGAATGGCCTCGAGCAGGTGCTCGCTCTTGTCGCCGTCCATGATGACTCCGCGCTCGGTTTCCAGTTTCCACGCTCCGGCGTTGACGTCGAGCACGATGACGTTCATGCCGAGGTTCATGGCGGCCTTCTGCGTAGATAGGCGTGTGCGCAGGGAGTTGTTGAAGAAAATCATCAGCAGCGTCTTGTTTTTCCCAAGGTGCTGGAATTTGTATCTGTCGGCTTTTATTTCGCGTGCCTCGGCCATGGCTTTGTGCAGGGGCGCGATGTCGGATGCGTTGATGAAGGTTCTCATTATCGGTGATGGGGTTTTATGGGGTTGGTGAATATTAGGGGCGGGTTTGTCCGCTGCCCTCGATGAGCCATTTGTAGGTGGTGATTTCCTCGAGGGCCATGGGTCCGCGTGGTCCCAGCTTCTGGGTGGAGATGCCTATTTCGGCGCCCAGCCCGAACTGTGCGCCGTCGGTGAAGCTGGTGGGCGCGTTCCAATAGACGCAGGCGGCATCGACACTGGCCTGGAAACGCCGGGCCGCCGCCGTGTCGGCGGTGATGATGGCCTCGCTGTGCCCGCTGCCGTAGCGGTCGATGTGTGCCAGGGCATCCTCCAGGGAGTCAACGGCTTTCAGGGCCATTTTGTAGTCCATGAACTCGGTGCCGAAGCTTTCGGGGGTGGCGTGTTGCAGATGCGGATATTTGCCGTCGAGGGCGGCGAAAGTGCGTTCGTCGGCATAGATGACGACGTTTTTTTCGGCCAGGGGTGCCACCAGCTCGTCGAGACGTTGTAGGTTGTCGAGGGCCTGGGCGTGCACCAACAGGCAGTCGAGGGCGTTGCACACCGACACGCGGCGCGTCTTGGCGTTCATCACGATGCGGCGGCCCATCTCCAGGTCGCCGTTGATGTCGAAATAGGTGTTCACCACGCCGGCGCCGGTCTCTATGACGGGAATGCGTGCGGTGTTGCGCACGAAGTCGATGAGCTTTCGGCCTCCGCGCGGTATGCAGAGGTCCACATATCCCACGGCGTTGAGCATCTGAGCCGTGGCCTCGTGGGTTGACGGCAGCAGGGTGACGGCCTCGGGGCATACGCCCCTTTTCCGGAGCACTTCGTGGATGAGCGCTACGGCCTCGGTGTTCGACTGCTCGGCGTCGCGTCCGCCTTTCAGCAGGCATGCGTTACCGCTTTTGAAACACAGTGAGAATACGTCGAAGGTGACGTTCGGCCGCGCCTCGTAGATGATGCCGATGACGCCGAAGGGCACCGCCACGCGCCTCAGGCGCAGCCCGTTGGGCAATGTCCGCTCTTTCGACACATGGCCCAGGGGGGAGGGCAGTGTGGCCACGTTGCGCATGTCGGCGGCGATGGCCTCCAGCCGGCTGTCGGTGAGCTGCAGGCGGTCGTAGAGCGGGTTGGTGCGCTCCATTCGCGCCAGGTCCTGTTGGTTGGCCTTCAGCAGGCGCTCCTTGTTGTCCACGATGGCCTGTGCCACGTCGCGCAGGATGTCGTTGCGCAAGGTGTCGTCGAGGGTGGCCACGAGCTTGCTTGCGTATTTTGCTTTTTCAAATAATGCTTGCATTTTCTGGGGGTGATGGGGTTTTTATAGGGTGGCTTTAAATTCGGTGTGGGGGGTGAGGGCGGGGCGCTCCATCAGGTCGGGAAGGATGTTGTCGCGCTCGCCATTGGCAATGATGACGCGTATGCCCGCCTGCTGAAGTTTCGACGCCGTGGTGTATTTGGAGTGCATGCCTCCCCGCCCGAAGGCGCTCTTTTCGGGCTGTATGAACTGGCTCAGGTCTTGCCCGGGCAGCACCTTTTCTATGAGCTTCGCGTCGGGGTCGTCGGGGTGCGAGGTGTAGATGCCGTCGATGTTTGAGAGCAGGATGAGCGTGTCGGCGGCCATCATCTGGGCGATGAGTCCGCTCAGCTCGTCGTTGTCGGTGAACATCAGCTCGGTGACGCTTACCGTGTCGTTTTCGTTGACGATGGGGAGCACGCCGTTTTCAAGCATCACGGCCATGCACGCCCGTTGGTTGCTGTACTGCTCGCCCGGCTCGAAGTTTTCCTTCATGGTGAGCACCTGTCCAACGTGTATGCCGTATTCGCGGAAGAGGTCGTAGTAGAGTCCCACGAGCTTCACCTGCCCCACGGCGGAGAAGAGCTGCCGTTGTTCCACCGAATCGAGGGTGTGGCCGAGGGCGTGGTCAACGGTGAGCTCGCGCCGTCCGCAGGCCACGGCTCCCGAGCTGACCAGGATGACCTCCATGCCGTTTTTCCTCAGCCATGCCACCTGGTCCACGAGTGCCGACATGCGCGTGACGTCGAGCTTGCCGTCGCTTCGCGTCAGCACGTTGGAGCCCACTTTGATGACAATACGTTTTTCCATGCCTTCACTATTTTGCCTCGTCCTTGCGGCGGATTTCCACGCGCCGTATTTTTCCGCTGATGGTCTTGGGCAGTTCGTCCACAAATTCAATGATGCGCGGGTATTTGTAGGGCGCCGTGACGCGCTTGACGTGTTGTTGCAACTCCTTGACGAGCGGCTCGCCGGCCTTGTCTTTCCATTCCTTTCCGAGCACCACGGTGGCCTTCACCACCATTCCGCGGATGTCGTCGGGCACGCCGGTGATGGCACATTCCACCACGGCAGGGTGTGTCATCAGTGCCGACTCCACCTCGAAGGGCCCTATGCGGTAGCCGCTGGACTTGATGACGTCGTCGATGCGTCCCTCAAACCAGTAGTAGCCGTCCTCGTCGCGCCACGCCATGTCGCCGGTGTGGTAGATGCCGTCGTGCCATGCCTCGCGGGTGAGTTCCTCGTCGCGGTAGTATTCCTTGAACAGGCCGATGGGCTTGTTGTTGCCGGCCCTCACCACGATTTCGCCTTTTTCACCGTCTTCGCACGGCGTGCCGTCGGCGCGGAGCAGGTCGATGTCGTATTGCGCGTTGGGCATGCCCATGCTTCCGGGTTTCGGCGTCATCCATGGGAACGTGCCAAGGGTCATGGTGGTTTCGGTCTGGCCGAAGCCTTCCATCATGCGGATGCCGGTCTTTTCCAGGAACTTGTCGAACACGGCGGGGTTGAGGGCCTCGCCGGCCGTGGTGCAATATTCCAGGCTGCTGAGGTCGTACTGGCTGAGGTCCTCGCGAATCATGAAACGATAGATGGTGGGCGGTGCGCAAAACGACGTCACGCGGTATTTCTCCATCTGCCTGAGCAAGGTGTCGGCGTTGAACTTCTCGTGGTCGAACACGAACACGGTGGCTCCGGCGAACCATTGCCCGTAGAACTTTCCCCAAACGGCTTTTCCCCAGCCGGTGTCGGCCACAGTGAGGTGGAGCGAGCCCGGATGCAGGTTGTGCCAGAACACGCCGGTGGTGAGGTGGCCCAGGGCGTAGAGGAAGTCGTGGGCCACCATTTTCGGCTCGCCGCTTGTGCCGCTGGTGAAGTACATGAGCATGGTGTCGCTGTTCTCATTCTTTTCTGAGGGGCGCACGAAGGGCGGCGCGAGGGGACATTCCTTTTGCCAGTCGTGCCAGCCGGCGGGTAAGTGCTGGTTGTCGGACGACACCGTTGACGATACGGCCACGAGCGTTTCGACGGTGGGGCTGTCGGGCATGGCGGCCTCCACTTGCGACATGACGTAGGGGTCGTCAACGCAGACGATGGCCTTCACGCTGGCCCGGGTGTTGCGGTAAACGATGTCGTGGCGCGTCAGCATGTGGGTGGCGGGAATGACCACGGCGCCCAGCTTGTGGAGGGCCAGCATGACCGTCCACCACTCATAGCGCCGCTTGAGGATGAGCATGACGGGGTCGCCCTTGCCAATGCCAAGCTGTTGCAGATAGCTGGCGGCCTGGTCGCTTTCTTCTTTTAGGCGGGCAAAGGTGGTTCTTATCTCCGCACCCTCGTCGTTGGTCCACAACAGGGCCAGGCCGTCGGGGTTCTCGGCCGCCCAGACATCCATCACGTCGTAGGCGAAGTTGAAATGCTCGGGGATGATGAATTGCAGGTGTTCCCGGTAATCTTCGGTAGAAACGAATGATGTCTGGCGTAAAAAACGTTCTAACATTTTTATGGGGTGATGGGGTTAATGGGTTTTAGAAAATGATGGCAAGGAAACTCACCGGCTTGTTGCCGAGGGCACGCATGCCGTGGGGCTGGGTGGCATCAAAGTAGATGCTGTCGCCCTCGTTGAGCACCAGTGTCTTGCTGCCGATGGTGAGTTGCAAAGTTCCCTCGGTCACCATGTTAAATTCCTGGCCTTCATGTGAGTTCCGCTCCACGGGGGCGCTGTCGTCCTTGGGTTCCACATAGACCATGAAGGGGTCGGCCTTGCGCCCTCTGAAGCCTGCTGCCAGACTTTGGTATTTGTAGGCTTTCCGTCGTTCCACGCTTTGTCCCTGGCCTTTGCGGGTGAGGTAGTATGAACTCATGTGCGGCTCTTCGCCAAAGAGCAGCACGTCGAGGTCCACGCCGTAGTGCTTGGCTATTTTCTGAAGGTTGCTCACCGAGAGGTCGCTCTCGCCGTTTTCCATGTCGAGGTAGGCCTGCAGGGAGATGCCGCAGAGGTCGGCCACTTCCTGAGGTTCGATGTCGAGCACATCGCGGAGGCCTTTCAGTCGCTCGCCTATTTGTTTGATTGCTTCTTCCATTGTGATTGTGGGTTGATGGGGTTAAGTTATTTTGCTCCGGCTTTCAGTCCGCGGATGACGGCGCTGGTGAAGCCGGCGTGTTCCATTTCGTTGAGACCCTTGATGGTCACTCCGCCGGGCGTGGCCACCAGGTCGATGGCTTGCTCGGGGTGCATGCCGCTTTCTTCAAGGAGCATCACGGCGCCTTTCATGGTCTGCATGACGATGTCCTTGGCGTCGTCGGCGCGGAAGCCCAGTTCCACACCACCTTCCGCGGCGGCGCGGATGTAGCGCATGGCGTAGGCAATGCCGCACGAGGCCAGCGTGGTGCCGGCGGCCAGATGCTTTTCGTCGGTGATGATCACTTTGCCCATGGCCTCGAAGAGCGCCGCCACTTGTTCTGTCTGTTGTGATGCCTTCGCAACACATGGGACGAGGAAGGTCATGGACTGCAGTTGTGCAATGGCAATGTTGGGAATGGCCAGGAAGAACGGCGGACAGTCGGGTCCCGCCCATTGCCTGATGTTTTCGGAAGAAGTGCGGGCGGCCACCACGACGAGAATTTTCTGTGTGGAGGCAATGGCGGTTGAGATGTTCTCAATGACGCCCTGCACCAACCATGGTTTCACCACTACGAACACCACGTCGGCGCTCTCGGCGGCCAGCACGTTGTCGGCGGTTACGCTGACGCCAGCCTTGGCAAATTTGTCGGTCACCCTTGTTGACGGGTCGGCCACGGTGATGTCGTCGTTGCTGAAGCGTCCACATTTGAGCAGACCTTCCACAATGGCACCGCCCATGGCGCCTGCTCCTATTACTGAAATTTTCATATCTGTTTGTTATAGAATGATTTTCCGCTTTTAATAATGATGCCCTGGGTGTGCTGGCCAATCAGCTGTCCGGCGGCGTTATAGCAGGCGGCCTTTTCCTCTTTCTTGTCGTTTGAGGCCTCCTTGATGCCTGTCAGCACATTGTCGAGCGTCGCCCCGGCACCCTGCGTGGCCTGAAGGATTTCGGGCACCTGTTCGGGCGAGAAGAAAGTGTAAGGGTAGGGCACTTCCAGCGACTGGTCCGTGTTTTTCTTGTTAGAATATGTTCCGAAGTTGACGTTCTGCCGAAGCACATAGAGGTTGTCGCTGCCGTTGCCCGGCCTGAACGGGTTTTTTACGCCATTTTCGGCATAGTTGCCTTCCGCCAGGGCCTGAGAGCCATCGGCCAGTCCGATGCAGAAATTGTTATTGGGGCAGTTGTAATAATTGTTCAGGGCATGCAACCGCATACCCCTTCCCCACGGCATGCGCCCTTTGCATCCGTTGCCCCAGATGTTGTATGCAAAGGTGACATATTGCAGGTTGTTGTCTCTCCAGAAAATGCCGTTCGACAGGGGGTGCGAGAAACTGCGCTCCGTATATCGGAACACGTTCCACGAATAGGTGACAAATTGCGGGTTGCCTTCGCGATAGCCGCTGTCGAGGTTTCCGTCCATGCCGTCGATAAATTCGCAATGGTCAATCCACACATGAGTGCCGCCGTTGTTTGAAATCAGGTCGGCGCCGCCGATGTCCACGCTCCCCGGCCCCACGAAGGTGAGGTTGCGGATGATGATGTTCTCGTCGGAGGAATTCATGATGAAGATGCCGGCGTTGCGGTAGTTCTCCTGGCTGTCGCCTGTCAGGTCGATGAGCAATTGACGGGTGTGCAGCTCGCATGCCTCGCCCACGGTCTTGCCGTTGCTGAGTGTGCCGCCGGAACCTGCCTGTGTGGAGTATTGGTCAAGGTTGGCAGCCTCGAGCGCTGCCTTTATCTCTGGTGTGAGCACCCATTGCGTACAAAGGCGGGCATTGTTGCGCCCCAAGATGGTCTTGTTGCGGGCATTGCTGATGGTGGCTGACTTGTCGAATACGAAGTCGCCCTGTGAGCCGTCGAGGATGATGATGTCGAAATTGCTGATGGCGTTGACCACCTTCTGACGGTCGTTGCCGGTGGCATAGAGCACCGTTCGCCTCGGGTTGTCGTTGCCCTCGCCGCCGTTCATGGCATAGGCGGTGCCGTCGGGCGTGCTGCAAGTGGCCCATCCGAAAGGTTCGAGGTTGTTGCCCGCGCCGTCCGTCTGTGCGGCCGCCGGCATCGTTATGGCCATCATGCCAAGGCACAATGCCGATGAAAGGAATAATCTCAATGCCCGCATACGCTCCTTATTTATTGATATTCAAACATTTGGTGAACCGGCAGATGAAGTCGTCGGCCTCGTCTTTCGACAGGCACAACGGCGGCAAAAGCCGTAGCACGTTCGTGCCGGCACATCCCGTAAAGCAATGTTCGTTGTAGATGAGCGGCTGCCGCACCTCCTTGTGGGGAATGTCGAGGTCGATGCCGATTATCAGTCCGCGGCCACGCACGTCGGTGATATGAGGCTCTTCCTGTTGCAATGCCTTCAGCCGGCCGATGAGATAGTCGCCGGTCTGCAGTGCATTCTCCACGAGCCGTTCCTCTTCAAACACGTCGAGCACGGCCAGCGCGGCGGCACACGCCAGGTGGTTTCCGCCGAAGGTGGTGCCCAGCTGCCCGTAGGCCGGCTTGAAGTCGGGCGAAATGAGCACGCCGCCCATGGGGAATCCGTTGGCAATGCCTTTGGCCACGGTGATGATGTCGGGCCGTATGCCCAGCCATTGGTGGGCGAAGAACCGTCCGCTGCGCCCGTAGCCGCATTGTATTTCGTCGCAGATGAGCACCGTGCCGTGTTCGCGACAGGCCTCCTGCAATCCTTTGGCAAACGCTTCGTCAACCATCTGAATGCCGCCCACGCCCTGTATGCACTCCAGGATGACGGCGCACACGTCGCCTTTCTCAATCTCCGACACCCAGGCCGGCAGGTCGTTCAGCGGCAGATAGGTGACGTGGCCGTTGGCATTGATGGGCGCAATGATTTTCGGGTTGTCGGTCGCCTCCACGGCCAGCGAGGTGCGTCCGTGGAACGCTTTGCGCGCCGACAATACGCGTGTGCGCCCCGTGGTGAACGATGCCAGCTTCAGGGCGTTTTCGTTGGCCTCGGCACCGCTGTTGATGAGAAACAGCTGGTAGTCGTCGTAGCCGCTGATGCGCCCCAGGCGCTCGGCCAGTTCCACTTGCAGAAGGTTCTTCACCGAGTTGGAGTAGAAGCCGAGCCTGCCCAGTTGCTCCGTCACCTTTTCTATATAATGCGGGTGCGAGTGGCCGATGCTGATGACGGCATGGCCGCCGTAGAGGTCGAGGTATTCCTGACCTTTGTCGTCCCATACCTTGCACCCTTTGCCCTTGACGATGTTCACATCGAAAAGGGGATACACGTCGAATAGTTTCATTATAATAATATGTTAAACGGCTGCAAATATAAATATAATACGCGAATTATAAGCCAGCCGGATAAAGAATTTTCTTTTTTTCTTTAGGGGAAAATCTTTACAACGACACCTTAGAAGGCGGAAGCCTTGAGCCGCAGGCCGGCGGTTTCGTCCAATCCCGACATGATGTTCATGTTCTGCACGGCCTGTCCCACGGCGCCCTTCAACAGGTTGTCGATGGCCGAGGTGATAAGGATTTTCCGTCCGAAAACATCTACGTGGACCAGGCATTTGTTGGTGTTCACCACCTGCTTCAGGTCCACGGGCCGGTCGCTGTAGTGTGTGAACGCCGCACCGTCGTAGAAATCCTTATAGGCTTTTATGATGTCGTCGGCGCCCATCTCCTTTTCCATTGTCACCACCTCGGTGGCGAAGATGCCGCGTGCGAAGTCGCCGCGATAGGGTATGAAGTCGATGCTGGCCTCCAGGTGGCCCTGCACCTGCGTGAGCGACTGGCGAATTTCGGCCAAGTGCTGGTGGGTGAAGGGCTTATAGATGCTCATGTTGCCCATGCGCCACGAGAAATGTGTGGTGGCCACGGGTTTCTGTCCGGCCCCCGTGCTGCCCGTTATGGCGTTCACGCTCACGTCGCGAGTGAGCAAACCCATTTGTGCGGCTGGCAGAAGGCCCAGTTGTATGCAGGTGGCAAAACATCCGGGGTTGGCCACATGCTGCGCCTGCGCGATGGCCGCTTTGTTCAGCTCGGGCAGACCGTAAACATAGTCGTGGGCGCCCTTGATGCGGAAGTCCTGTGCCAGGTCGATGATTTTCACCGACGGGGGAATGGTATGCTCCTTGAGGAAAGCCTCGCTCTTGCCGTGGCCAAAGCAGAAGAAGAGCACGTCGATGTCGTCGAAAGGCATTTCGTCGGTGAACCTTAATTCCGTTTCCCCGATAAGCCCTTCATGCACGTCGCTCACCAAATTTCCGGCGTTGCTCTCGGAATTGGCAAACACAATCTCCGCCTCTGGGTGGTTAAGCAGCAGGCGGATGAGTTCGCCCCCCGTATAACCCGCGGCGCCAAGAATGCCGATTCGGAGCCCCCCTCTATCCCCCCAAGGGGGGGAAGTGCAAGTTCCGTTTGTGTGCGCGGAAAAGTGGGGAGAGTTGATGTTGTCGTTATTCATCAAGTTGTTTTTTTATCGTGTTTAGAACTGTTTCCATGTCGCCAAGGACATTTTCATTCTTGAACCTTATTACTTTGTAGCCCTTGCTTGCCAGCCAAAGGCTTCTTGCCTCATCGTTGGCCTGTTGTTGAGGGAGCTGATGATAACCTCCGTCAAGTTCTATGACCAGTTTCTTGGAAAGGCAGACAAAGTCTGCGATGTAGGGTCCAATGATGTGCTGTCTGCGAAAGTGTACACCCATCATATTTTCCCTCAGATACTTCCATAATGCCATCTCGGCAGGTGTGGACTTGGTCTTGTTTTCTTTGACAAACTCTTTCAGCAATCCATACAACGTTGGGTCGGAAGTGTAGAAGCCAGGCTTTACGTCATCCCCCCTTTGGGGGGACAGAGGGGGGCTACCTCTTCTCATCCTTGTGTATTCCGTAGTACACCCTGAGTGGCGTGCTTGACACTTTGATGAAGCCCTTGGCCTCATCGGCGGTCCAGCCGGTCTGTGTCTCGCCGTACTCTCCGAGCTTGCTCCTGGTGAGGTCGTTGTCGCTCACGATGCCCACCGTTTCAAAACCGTAGGGGCGCAGCTTCAGGATGGCGGTGCCGGTGACGTTGCGTTGCGACGAGGTGAGCATGGCCTCCATGTCGGGCATCACCGGCTCCAGGTACTGGCTTTCGTGCAGGAACATGCCGTACCAGTTGGCCACCTGGTCCTTCCAGTACTGTTGCCACTTGCTGAGTGTTGACTTTTCGAGCAGGCGGTGCGCCTCGATGATGAGCTTCGGAGCCGCGGCCTCGAAGCCCACGCGCCCTTTGATGCCGATGATGGTGTCGCCGACGTTGGCATCGCGGCCGATGGCGTAGGCGGCGCCGATTTCCTCAATCTTCTGGATGGCCTTCACCTTGTCGTCGAATTTCTCGCCGTTGACGGCGGCTATTTCTCCCTTCTCGAAGGTGATTTCCAGGCGTGTGTCCTCCTTGGCGGTGACATGCTTCAGGTAGGCTTCCTCGGGCAGCCCCTCTTCGGGGTTGAGCAGTTCGCCGCCGCAGATGCTTGTCCCCCAGATGCCCACGTTGTAGGAGTATTTCAGCTTGGCGAAGTCGGCCTTGAAGCCGTGGGCGTTCAGATAGTCCACCTCCTCCTTGCGCGTGAGTTTCTTGTCGCGTGTCAGGGTGATGATTTCCACGCCCGGCGCCATCACGAGGAACGTCATGTCGAAGCGTATCTGGTCGTTGCCGGCACCCGTGCTGCCGTGGGCGATGGCATCGGCGCCGATTTCCTTGGCATAGCGGGCAATGGCGATGGCCTGGAAGATGCGTTCCGAGCTCACCGAGATGGGGTAGCAGTTATTGCGTAATACGTTGCCGAAAATCATGTATTTCAGCGACTTCTCATAATATTCCTGCGTTACGTCGAGCGTCACGTATGCCTTCGCTCCCAGCTTGTAGGCGTTTTCCTCGTTGGTTTTCAGCTGTTCGGGGCTGAAGCCTCCCGTGTTGGCGCATGCGGCATAAACCTCATATCCCAGTTCTTTTGCAAGGTACATGACGGTGTACGACGTGTCGAGTCCGCCGCTGAATGCCACAACAACTTTTTTCTTTTGTTCCATGTCTTTTTTCTTATTATTTATTGTTCTTTTCTTTTTCCTCAAGAATGTGAATGCGACTCATCACCTCCTCCGGTATTTTTGCGGGCAGGTGCTCCTCGGGGTCGAAGAGCATGCCGGTGCAGATGCAGTATTTGCGGCCGGTGCGCTTCAGTATGTCCACGTTCACACATCCCTCGCACCCTTTCCAGAATGCCTCGTCGTCGGTGAGGTCGGCAAAGGTGACGGGCTTGTAGCCCAGCTGCGTGTTCATCTGCATGACGGCGGCGCCGCTGGTGAGCGAGAAAATCTTGGCCTTCGGCCAGCGCGTGCGGGCCAGCGTGAAGGTCATGTCCTTGATGCGTTTTGCCAGGTGCCGTCCGCGGTATTTGGGGTGAACGATGAGTCCCGACGTAGTGACGTACTCCTTGTTCCCCCAGGTCTCAATATAGCTGAAGCCGGCAAATTCGTCGCCGGCCAGCGCTATGACGGCCTTGGCCTCCTTGATTTTTGTCGTAAGGTATTCGTGTGTGCGCCGCGCAATGCCGGTCCCCCTTACTTTTGCCGCCTCGCTGATGGTGTCAAGAATGATGTCAACGTACTTCTCGTGCGTCTCGTCGGCCACCAACACTTTGATGTCTTCCATCTGATGCTATGATTTTTTTGTCGTTTCCGGGGCCGTGGGTTTATCGTTTCACAAGGGTGCCCCGCCCCCTTTTCAGTTAATGTCGGGAATTATCATGCTCAGCCCGTCGATGACCTCCTGATGGCTGACGCCCTGCTTGAGCACCATGAAAATGGTGTCGTCGCCGGCAATGGTGCCGATGATGGGCGGAATGTCGCTGTTGTCAATGTTGTAGGCAATGGAGCTGGCATAGCCGGGCCGTGTCTTGACAACGGCCATGTTTCCCGAGAAATTGATGCTCACGAAGCCGCTGGTCTGCATCATCTCGCGGGCCTTGCGCGGCGTGGACACCCGTTTGTACATGGTGTCGTTGGGCAGCACATACACATACTTGCCGTTCATCGAGGCGGCCTTCGCCACCTTCAGCTGCTTCAGGTCGCGGCTCAGCGTGGCCTGCGTCAGCTTGAAACCCTCTTTCTCAAGGGCGCGGAGCACTTCCTCCTGTGAGCCCAGTTCCATGCTCGAAATGAGCATCTTGAGGGCTTCCATCCTGCTGTTCTTTATTTTCATCTGTTGTTAATTTTGCCGTGTTTATAGCATGTTTATTCATTTTGAGGGTGCAAATGTATACAAAAACTTGCATATTAACAAATTTCTGGCCAAAAAATTTACAAAATTATAAATTTTTATTCAAAGTTCGGAGAATTCAGTAGTTAAGGAGTTTAGAAGTTTGGGAGTTGAGGAGTTTAGACGATAGTTGTTTGCCCGACGGGGGCTGTGGATGCGCTTCCACTATTGTCTGAACTCCTGTAACTCCAGAACTCCTGTAACTCCAAGAAGCTGAGCGAATGTGAAACTTGAATAAAATCATACGCGCGTAGGGACATACTTTATGTATGTCCGCCCGCCCCATTACATCCGGGTGTTTTCGGACATACATGAAGTATGTCCCTACAAAAAACGGCGAATTGCAAATTCGCCTGAACTGAGAACAGAGACCCGGCGAAAACTGCCGCCGCCTTTATCCTTTATCCTTTATCATTTTTCATTTAGCGAAGCGCCATTGGTTTCGTCAAGATTTTTCATAAAACTTTTCCTCCCCCAAAGACTTTGACCGCAAATTCCGGGGAGAGATTTGGCAAATCTCTGCCCTCAAATTGGCAAATTTCTCCCTGAAATTTGCGGTCAAGCTCCGAAGGTTCTGTAAACTGCTGAATTTCAGCAGTTTGTGTTTCTTCTCCGAAACTCTCCGATTTTGTCAAGATTTTTTATCAATTTTTCCCCATGCCCTTATCCCCCTTTTCGCCCCTCAGATGAGGAGCGGCAGTTTCTCAACGGCAATCAAAAAGAATTGGCCGGAAAACATGCCGGTTTCAGGAAAAAAGCGTAACTTTGCAGGAAAAGAACGCTTCATGATGGAAAACAAGCACTACACCGACCTGTTTATCGACTTCGACGACACCCTGTACGACACCCACGGCAATGCCGACATCGCCTTGCGCGAGCTTTTCGCCGAGCTGCGCCTGGACCGCTTTTTCCCCCGGCCCGAGGTGTTCTACGATGCCTACTGGCTGGCCAACATCGACCTGTGGACGCGCTATTCAAAGGGTGAGATAACGCGCGACTTCCTCATCGTGGAGCGTTTCCGCCGGCCGCTGAGCCTGGGCGAGGGGCTGGTGCCCGACGAAGCTTTTTGCCTGGAGGCCAGCGACCGATTCCTGGAGTTCTGCTCGTCGAAGCCCGGGCTGGTGGAGGGTGCCCGCGACCTGGCCGATTACCTCAGGGCGCGCGGATACCGCATGCACATGTGCAGCAACGGCTTCCACGAGGTGCAATACAAGAAGCTGAGGGCCTGCGGGTTGCAGGACCATTTCGACACCATCATCCTGAGCGAGGATGCCGGCTATAACAAACCGGCGCCGCAATTCTTCGACTACGCCTTCAAAATATCGGGGGCACGGCCCGAAACCACCCTGATGATTGGCGACAACTACGCCACTGACATCCTCGGCGCACGTCAGGCGGGCCTCGACACCGCCTTCTTCAACCGCTTCCCGCAATATCCGGCACCGGGCGAGACCAACTATGAGGTGACGGCCCTCAGTGAACTGAAAAAACTGTTGTGAAACATGGCAAAAAGTAAGCGAAACGACAACAAAACTTGACAAACTGCAAGAAAAGAGGCCAAAATTGTGTTAATCTTTTCAAAAATCACCCTTTAAAGATTATTATTTCGTACCTTTGCGGCCATTATTTAACAATCAGCCCCGGCCTGTATGCCACTTGCCGGCTGCTGACAAATAAAAAACATATATATTAAGAAATGAGTAGTCAACACACCATCGTGGGATTCAAAATTAAGAGCATGAGGGAATCCCAGCACCTTTCCATCGAAGAACTTTCCGAGCGTAGCGGCCTCTCGGCCGAGCAGATAGCGAACATTGAGAACGACGAGTTCCTGCCTTCGCTGGGCCCGCTCATCAAGATAGCCCGCGCCCTGGGCGTTAGGCTGGGCACCTTCCTCGACGACAACGACGAGCTGGGGCCCGTGGTGTGCCGCGCCTCGGAGCGAAGCAGTAGCATCAGCTTCTCGAACGACACCACCGACGCCCGCAAGCACATGGACTATCACCCCCTGGCCAAGCAGAAGGCGGGACGCCACATGGAGCCCTTCATCATCGACATTCAGCCGTCGGAGGAAAAGGAATTTAAGCTCTCGGCCCACGAGGGCGAGGAATTTATCTACGTGATGGGCGGCGAGGTGGAGATAGCCTACGGCAAGGAGAAATACACCCTGGGCGAGGGCGACAGCATCTTCTACGACTCCATCGTGAAGCACCATGTGCACGGTGCCGAGGGCAAGGCCGCCAAGATTCTGGCCGTGGTTTATATTCCGTTCTAAAGGGAGGCCGCGACAACTGTTGTCTGAACTCCCATACTCCCATACCCCTAAACTCCATATTATATATAAAAGGTGAAAAAAGATTTTGCACTCTCTGAACGAACCCTGGGCGACTGGCTCGAGCATTGGGCCAAGGTGACGCCCGACAAAGAATATATCGTTTACTCCGACCGCGACTTGCGCTTCACTTGGAGCGTGTTCAACGAGCGCGTGGACAACCTGGCAAAGGGCCTGCTCGCCATCGGCGTGAAGAAAGGAAGCAACGTGGGCATCTGGGCAACCAACGTTCCCGACTGGCTCACGTTCCTCTATGCCACGGCGAAAATCGGTGCCGTGCTCGTCACGGTGAACACCAATTACAAGCAGAGCGAGCTGGAATACCTTTGCGAAAACTCCGACATGCACACGCTCTGCATTACCGACGGCACCTGGGAATGCGACTATGTGGACATGACCTACACGATGCTGCCCGAGCTTCGCACCTGTGAGCGTGGCCACCTGCAGAGCAAGCGCTTCCCCTATATGAAGAACGTGGTGTTCATAGGCCGTGAGAAATACCGCGGAATGTTCAACACCGCCGAGCTGCTGCTCTTGGGGCAGAACATTGAAGACGACGAACTGGAGCGGGCAAAGCGCAACGTGAATTGCCACGACGTGGTGAACATGCAATACACCAGCGGCACCACGGGCTTCCCCAAAGGCGTGATGCTCACCCACTATAACATTTCAAACGATGGCTATTTCACCGGCGAGAACATGAAGTTCACGCAAGACGACAAGCTCTGCGTCTGCGTGCCCCTGTTCCATTGCTTCGGCGTGGTGCTGGCCACCATGAATTGCCTCACCCACGGTTGCACGCAGGTGATGGTTGAGAAATTCGACCCGCTGGTGGTCTTGGCCTCCATCCACAAAGAACGGTGTACGGCCGTCTATGGCGTGCCCACCATGTTCATTGCCGAGCTCACGCACCCCATGTTCTCGATGTTCGACATGAGCAGCCTGCGCACCGGCATCATGGCCGGTTCGTTGTGCCCCGTAGAGCTGATGAAGCAAGTGAGCGAGAAGATGTTCCTCACCATCACCAGCGTCTATGGCCTCACCGAGAGCTCGCCGGGAATGACGCAGACGTGCCTGGAAGACACCTTCGAGCAACGGTGCACCACCGTGGGGCGCGACTTCCCCTTTGTGGAAGTGAAAGTGATTGACCCCGAAACGGGCGAGGAATGTCCCGTGGGCGTGCAGGGCGAAATGTGTTGCCGAGGCTTCAACGTCATGAAAGGCTACTACAAGAACCCGGAGGCCACCGCCGAGGTGATTGACAAGAACGGCTTCCTACACTCCGGCGACCTCGGCGTGAAGGACGAAAACGGCTATTACCGCATCACCGGCCGCATCAAGGACATGATTATCCGCGGCGGCGAAAACGTTTATCCCCGCGAGATAGAGGAATTCCTCTACCACATGCCCGGCATCAAGGACGTGCAGGTGGCCGCCGTGCCGTCGAAGAAATATGGCGAGCAGGTGGGCGCCTTCATCATCCTCCAGGAGGGCGTGAAAATGGAAGCCGAGGACGTGCGCGACTTCTGCAAGGGCAAGATAGCTCGCTATAAAACGCCCAAGTATGTGTTTTTCGTCGATGAGTTCCCGCTCACCGGGTCGGGCAAAATCCAGAAGTTCAAGCTGAAGGAATTGAGCCTGAAACTGTGCGAGAAAATGGGCATCGAGGTCATCTGACCATATTTGCGCGGCCATCTGACCATATTTCCGTGGTCATCCGACTGAATTTGCAAGAACAAGAAAAGGGGCAACCGCCACACGATGATGGCGGTTGCCCCTTTTTCCATGCCTGGCGGCAAGGAGTGGAAGTTTTTATTCTATGACCACGGTTGTCCAGCCGTGCTTGTCTTCTATCGTGCCGTATTGAATGCCGCGCAGGGTATCGTAGAGTTTGCGCGACATGGGTCCGGGCTGCCCGTCCTTGCTGAACACATAGCTTGTTCCCGTCTCCAGGTCGTCGATTTTCGAGATGGGGCTGATGACGGCGGCCGTTCCGCATGCGCCGGCCTCCTCAAAGGTGGCGAGCTCTTCTTCGGGAATGGGCCTGCGCTCCACCTTCATGCCAAGGTCCTCGGCCACCTGCATAAGGCTCTTGTTGGTAATGCTGGGCAGGATGGACGTTGATTTCGGCGTGACGTAAGTGTTGTTCTTGATGCCGAAGAAGTTGGCGGCACCGCATTCGTCCATGTATTTCTTTTCCTTGGCGTCGAGGTAGAACTCGCAGGCATAGCCAAGGTCGTGGGCTTTCTTGTTGGCCAAGAGGCTGGCGGCGTAGTTTCCGCCCACCTTGTAGATGCCGGTGCCGAGGGGTGCCGAGCGGTCGTGCTCGCGGATGATGACGTATGGGTTGGTGGAGAATCCGCCCTTGAAGTAGGGTCCCACCGGTGTCACGAAGATCAGGAAGAGGTATTCCGAGGCAGGATGCACGCCTACCTGTGCACTGGTGCCGATGAGCAGCGGACGTATGTAGAGCGTTGCTCCGCTCTCGTAAGTGGGAATCCACTCCTGGTTGAGTCTCACCACTTTCTTTACCATTTCGCAGAACAGCTCGGTGGGCACTTCGGGCATGAGGATGCCGCGGCAGGTGCTTTGCAGGCGGGCGGCGTTCTCGTCCATGCGGAACACCCTCACCTTTCCGTCGGGGCAGCGGTATGCCTTCAGCCCCTCGAAGGCTTCCTGGCCGTAGTGGAGCGACGTGGCGGCCATGTGGAGCTTGAGGTATTCGTCGGAGCAGACTTCTATCTCGCCCCATTTTCCATCGCGATAGTAACAGCGCACGTTGTAGTCTGTGGGCATATAGCCAAACGACAGACTGGACCAATCTAAGTTTTTCATATCCTTTATTGTTTAAAACTGTTCATGTGCAAAGGTAAGGTTTCTTTTTGGAATGAGCAAATTTCTGGGCGATTTATTCTTTCCGGGGCCGCGGCTCACTGTGCTCCGTCGTCGAGGATGCGGCGTATTTCCTCGTCGGTCTTGGTAAGGCGGTCCTTGCAAAGCTTGATGAGTTCCTGGGCACGCTTCAGCTGAAGGCCCATTTGGTCGATGTCGAGGTCGTCGTTTTCCATTTTTTCCACGATGCCCTCCAGTTCCTCCACCGCTTTGGCGTAGTTGATTGTTGTATCCATAATTGTCGGGGTTTATTGTTTCAGGTTTTACGTTTGCTTTATTATGATGTCTTTCAGGCGTCAGCCTTGGGCTCGCTCTTTTTCTCAACGACTTCCGAGACGAACGTTCCCCTTTCCACCCTTGTCACGACGCGTGCGCCGGCGGGCAACATGTCGGCATCCTTCACCGCCTTTCCTTCGTAGAGGGTGATGCTGTAGCCTTTTTTCAACAGTTTCGCGGGGTCTTGCGCCTCCACGCGTTGCTCGAGCAATTGCAGGCGATGGCGTTCACCGCTCATTTTTCTTTCCACAAGCATGGCCTGCTTCACCGTTAGGAGCTCCAGCCGTTTATGTTCGTGTTGCAGGACGGTGGCGGCTTTGTTGGCAATGGTTGTGAACAATTTGTCGATGCGTGCTTCCTGCCGGCTTTTCACAACCGAGAAAAGTGCCGGAATGGCCTGTGCCAGCCGTGCAATCCTCATGCGTTCCACTTCCATCCGCCCCCTGACGTTGGCGGCGACCCGCTGACTGGCTTTTTCCACGCGCTCGCTGGCCAGCTTGAGGTGTGCCACAAGGAAGGCGGCGGCGGCCGTGGGCGTTTTCACCCGCGTGTGGGAAATCATGTCGAGGATGCTTTCGTCGCGGTCGTGGCCGATGCCGGTGATGACGGGCAGCGGGAAGTTGGCAATGTTTTCGGCAAGCGTCAGCGTGTCGAAGCCCGACAGGTCGGCCACGGCCCCTCCCCCTCGGATGATGACCACGCAGTCGAAGTCGTCCACCCGTTCGTAGATGCTGTTCAGTGCGGCCACGATGCTTTCTTCCACCTGCTCGCCCTGCATGATGGCTGGAAACAGTTCGGTGTGGAACCAGAATCCGTAGTCGTTGTTGTGCAACTGGTTGACAAAATCGCCATAGCCGGCCGCCTGTCCGCTACTGATGACGGCGACGTGCTGGGCAAACATATTGAGTGTGAGTTGCTTGTTAAGGTCGAAGACGCCCTCTTCCTTCAGCCGGTTGACGATTTCCAGGCGTTTGCGTGCCATGTCGCCAAGGGTGTAGGTGGGGTCCACGTCGGTGACAATCCACGAAAAGCCGTAGTTCTCGTGAAACTGCGCATAGACGCATAGCAGCACCTTCAATCCGGCACGCATGGGCTGTCCGGTGACGCGCTCGAAGTGGTTCTTCACCAGCATCCACGTCTGTTTCCAGCATTTGGCCGGTGCCTGCGCCACCGGTGTGTTGTTTTGCTCTTTTTGAATGAGCTGCATGTAGCAGTGCCCGCGCACCTCGCGCAGTTCGCTCAGTTCGGCCTCCACCCAGTATTCATCGGGCATCTGCAATTCCAGCGTCTGCCTTACCAGGGCGTTGAGTTCAAGTAGTGTGAGGGCTTTTTTCATTCTTCGTTCTTCGATGCTGAGGTGTAGGCTTTCCAGAAATCGGGAATGCCGAAACCGAAAATATTGTCGGGGCAGTCGTTGTTGTCGGCGCAGGCCCTTACCATCTCAATGATTTCGCGGGCCGTCTTTCCGGGGCACGCCTGCCAGAGGCACGCCACCATTCCCGCCACCAGGGGTGTGGAAAACGACGTTCCTATGTTCTTGCTGATGACCCCGCGGCCGGTGATGACCGTTGTCGGGCTGCCCACGGCCATCACGTCGGGCTTCAGCCTGCCGTCGGCCGTCGGTCCGATGGAACTGAAGGCGGCATTCTTGCGGTCGGCGCTCACGGCGCCCACGGTGATGATGTCGCGGGCATCGGCGGGCGGGCTCACCTTCTTCCACGTGCCCATGCCGTCGTTGCCGGCACTGTTCACCAGCACGATGCCCTTCGCGGCCAGCATCGATGCCGTGTGCGAGATGAAAGAGCTGCCGTCGAGTTGCTTGTAAATGTAGTCTTGGTCGTCGTCGTCGAAGTCATGGTAGCTGAGCGAGCTGCTGACGATGTCGGCGCCCACGCTGTCGGCAAATTCCACCCCTGCCGCCCAGAAATCCTCTTCTACCATGGTTTCCGAGCGCGTTTCTTCCGTCCTGAGCAGCCAGTATTGTGCCTGTGGAGCAGTGCCCATGAACAGGTTGGGCACGTTGGCGGCCATCGTCGAAAGCACCATGGTGCCGTGCTCGGTCTCGGCAAAGATGTTGTCAGACGTGGGATAAACAAAGTCGGCGTGTCCCACCACCTGTCCTTGTTGTAGTGCCGGAATGACGTCGGCGTTCATAAATCCCCCGTCGAGCACGGCGATGGTCTTGCCCTGTCCGCGCCATCCTTTGCCATGCAGCCTGTCGCCATTCATCATGCTGACCTGGTCGTAGGTGGCACCGAAGGGGTTGTCGCTCTCCTCGTTCCAACGGTTGAAATCCGACTCGTAAGTGGAACGCGGCGGACGGCGGTCGAGGCTGTCGGGCGACGCCCACAAACGTTTCACGGCCTTCACGCAGGGCAGTTTGAGCAGGCTCTTGGCGGTGTCGGCCTTTTTCACCCTCACCACCAGCGTGTTGTTCCATTTGCTGCGGCTCACCACCTGTGTGCCCGCGCCTTCCACCTGTATAATATAATTAGGTGTGATGGGCAGGTCGGTGCTGTCGAGGGGCAGACCTTGTCGGCGGCGGCGCTCCAGGCTTTTCTCCGAGAGGAACTCGCGTGGCCGCGACAGGCTGTAGGGGCCGCCCTGCTTGTCGGTGAGCCATACGCGATAGAGCCAGCAGTGGCCGCCGGGGAACTTCGCGCCGCCGGCGGTGGACGACCAAGCGGGCAATGTTGCCGCCAGCATGAAGAGCAACAGCAGGCGGGCGGGAATGGAAACGGGCTTTATGGTTGTCATCGTAAGGGTTTTCAGTGAGTTGCGTATTTGACGGGTTGGGGAAAAAAGATGCCATGTGCGGCAAAGTCCATTGGGCGGAGTGTTACCGGGCGTGCAAAGATAATGAAAATAAATGAAACGGCAATGCCGCACCGCCATGTATTTTGCCGAAAAAAGGAGAAACCGGGCATTTGGGTTTTATCTTTATTTGATGATGGGCAGCGGGATGGGTAAAAATGGTAAAAATATTTGACAAAATCGGAGATTTTCGGAGAAGAAACACAAACTGCTGAAATTCAGCAGTTTACAGAACCTTCGGAGTTTGACCGCAAATTTCGGGGAGAAATTTGCCAATTTGAGGGGAGAGATTTGCCAAATCTCTCCCCGGAATTTGCGGTCAAAGTATTTTTGGGGGTGTAAAAATGGTAAAAAATCTTGACAAGACGGGGCGCTTGCGCAGAGCTAAAGAAGACAACCACGAGAACAAGAGTCCTGAAGATTGATTCGGGTTAAAATGGTTTCCGATGACAATAAGCGCCAGAGGTTTTCCAAAAAAATCCCGCTATTGTAGGCGAATTGGAAAAAAACGTGTAATTTTGCAGGCGCAATGGATAATAAGAAAGCAACCCTTGAGCTGGGCACCAAACCCGTTGGCCGCCTGCTCGTGCAATATGCCATGCCGGCCATCGTGGCCATGGTGGCGTCGTCGCTCTACAACATGGTCGATAGCATTTTCATCGGCCAGGGGGTGGGACCGATGGCCATTTCGGGCCTGGCCATCACCTTCCCGTTCATGAACCTCAGCGCGGCCATCGGCGCGTGCATCGGCGTGGGTGCCTCCACCTGCCTGTCGGTGAAGCTGGGACAGAAGGACTACGGCACGGCGCAACTCATCCTGGGCAACTCGATAGTGCTGAAAATCATCACCGGCATCATTTTCGGCGCCCTGTGCCTGGTGTTCCTCGACCCCATCCTGCGTTTCTTCGGCGCCACCGACAACACGCTGCCCTATGCTCGTGACTACATGGTGGTCATCCTCTTGGGCAACGTCTTGACGCACCTCTACTTCGGCATGAACGCCCTGTTGCGTGCGGCCTCCAAACCGCGCAACGCCATGTATGCCACGCTTTTCACCGTGGTGCTCAACACTTTGCTCGACCCCCTGTTCATCTACACCTTCGGCCTGGGCATCCGCGGTGCGGCCCTGGCCACCATTCTCTCGCAGACTACGGCCCTGTGCTGGCAGATATGGCAATTCAGCAACCCCGCCGAACTGGTTCACTTCCGCCGCGGCATCTACCGCATGAGGTCCGACATCATCAAGAACATCCTGGCCATCGGCATTTCCCCGCTGGCCATGAACGCCTGTTCGTGCATAGTGGTCATTTTCATCAACACCGCCCTGGTGAAATATGGCGGCGACCTGGCCGTGGGCGCCTACGGCATTGCCAACCGCATAGGGTTCCTGTTCTTCATGGTCGTCATGGGCATCAACCAGGGCATGCAGCCCATTGCCGGCTATAACTACGGCGCCGAGCAGTTCGGGCGCATGATGCAGGTGCTGAAATACTCCATGATAGCGGCCACGGCCATCATGACGGTGGGATGGATTGTGGGCGAATTGGCGCCCTATCCCTGTGCGCGGTTGTTCACCAGCGATGCCGAACTTATCAATATCTCCGTTTACGGCATCCGCCTGAACATGATTGCCTTCCCCCTCATCGGCTCTCAGGCTGTCATCACCAACTTCTTCCAATCCATAGGAAAGGCGAAAATCAGCATCTTCCTCTCGTTGTCGCGACAGATGATTTTCCTTCTGCCGTTGCTCGTCGCGTTGCCGCCGCTGATGGGTGTCAATGGCGTGTGGGCGGCATTGCCCATCAGCGACGCCGTGGCTTTCGTCGTGACCTGGGGGGTCATGATTTCCTACATGAGGAAAATGAAACAACAAAGATAAGGAATATAGGACGTGGCAAGAGTCACCCCATGATTTCCCATCAACCCCATAATTCCCTGTAACGAATGAAAAAACAAATTGTTTGCATAGGCCGGCAACTGGGCAGTGGAGGCCGGCTGGTGGCCAAGATGCTGGCCGAGGACCTGGGCTACCGCTTTTGCGACAGCGAGTTGCTCAACCTGGCGGCCAAGGAAAGCGGGTTCTCCGAGAAATTCTTCGAGCAGAACGACGAGCAGAAGGGCTTCCTCAAGTCGCTCTTCCACCTGCACGCACCCCACGTGGGCGACACCAATTTCTACGACAGCCGCTTTTCTCAGGAGAGCCTTTTCCAATTCCAGAGCGACGCCATTCTGAAGGCCGCACAAGAGGGGCCCTGCGTGTTCGTGGGGCGGTGTGCCGACTATGTGCTTCGCGAACGCCAGGACATGGTGAGCGTTTTCCTTACGGCCGACACCCCTCAGCGCATCGAGGCGGTGATGAAACGCAACGGGTGCGACGAGGAATCGGCGCGGAAAATCATTCGCGACAAGGAGGCGGCCCGCGCTTCCTATTATAATTATTACACGGGGAAAAGGTGGGGCAGTGCCGATACCTACGACCTCTGCGTGAACACTTCGCGACTGGGACTGAAGGGAACGGCGCTCTTCATCAGGCTTTTCATGGAACAGATGGACAAATGAAGAAAATCGGCATCATCAGCGACACCCACGCCCATTGGGACCCTCGGTACCTGCACTATTTTGAGCCTTGTGACGAGATTTGGCATGCAGGAGACATCGGGTCGGTGGAGGTGGCACGGCAGCTGGCTGAATTCCGCACGTTCCGCGCCGTTTTCGGCAATTGCGACGGAGGAGACCTCAGGACGATGTTCACCGAAAAACTGAGGTGGAAATGCGAGGAAGTGGATGTGCTGATGAAACATATCGGCGGCTACCCCGGCAATTACGACCCGAGCATAAGAAGCCAGATTTTTGCGCGTCCGCCACAACTGTTCATCAGCGGACACTCCCACATCCTCAAGGTGAAATACGACCGCACGCTCAACCTGCTGCATATCAATCCCGGAGCCGCCGGATTGCAGGGATGGCACAAAGAGCGCACCCTGGTGAGGCTCACCATCGACGGCAACCGCTTCACCGATTGCGAGG
Source organism: Prevotella sp. (assembly GCA_017474515.1). GTDB lineage: Bacteria > Bacteroidota > Bacteroidia > Bacteroidales > Bacteroidaceae > Prevotella. The sequence goes on from JAFVHN010000041.1 coordinate 61,076, forward strand.
TCATAACGCTGGGCCGGTAAATAAAACAAACGGGAAACCACGGACTTTCCTGCCTTTTGTCATTTCAAAAGAGCAAGAAAGTCCGTGGTTTCCCGTTTTTTTTCTCCAATGCCGCTACATTATGGCAGTCCCGCCGCTATTGAATGGCCGCCATGCACTCCATCTCAACCAACCATTCAGGACGGCAAACCTTGGCCTGCACAATCACGCGGGGAACGGTGGGGAAGGCCGTCTGCATAAAACCGTCAATGGCTTGGTAATCAGAGAGGTCGCGAAGATAGACCACAAAGTAGCGCACGGCTTTCATCGTGGCGCCGCCGGCCTTGAGCAGTGCGCCGATGTTCTCAAGCAGCCGCGCCGCCTGTTTCATCACGTCGCCCACGTAGATGACGTTGCCATGCTTGTCGATGCTGGCCGTTCCCGAGATGAAAAGTTGCTGGCCGTCGGCAGACGAAAGGCGGGTGCCGCGCTCGAAGGCCACGCCGTACTCATGGGTGGGATTAAGGAAATCGGGCGCCTTCAGGTAAGTCTTGTCGCTCTCGCTGATGTCGGGGAAGGTAAGGAAATCTATGGCCACACAGGCAGAGCGGGTATGCGAAAGGCCGCCGATGCCCGTTGACGCAATGAAATGGGTGTCGATGGTCAGGCCATAGCGCTGGAAAATGTCGTTGCGCGCTTTCACCACGCCGTTGTAATTGTTGTCGATGTCGCCCACATAGAGCCAGGTGCGCACGCAATGGGTGTCGAGGCGCAGGCCCCGGTCCTTCAATATGCGCAGGTATTTCTCAAACAACATGATGGTCTGCGTGTATGAGTTGAGACCCTTCGTCTCGCCGTCGGTGAGGCGAAGGCTGTGGAAAAGGAAGGGGGCCGGGCCGTCGGCAGCCTTCAATAGCAGGGCAACCTTGCTGCCGCAGAGGGGTGCCTGCTCCACAACGCTGATGGCGGCGCCCACCAGCACTTCCTGGTAAAGGGCCGACTCCACCAGCTGCTGGTACTGGTTTTGCGCATCGCTCAGGAAAACCTTTGCAAAATGCAGCTGCCATTGTCCGTCGCCAAGGCTGGCCAGCCACTCCGACACCTGGGCGCCAAGGGCGGCCAGGCGCTCCCGGAAAGGCCCCCGGGCTTCGGGCGTTAGGATGATGTATTTGTCCATTTGTCGCAATTTGAGTGCAAAGGTACGGATAAGCGAGCGAAATACAAAAGAAAAGCCCGTTTTCTTTTTATTTCCGAGCGAAAGTACCTTATTCAAAGGTACGGATAAGCGAGCGAAATCAGCGATTAAGCGAACGACACGCAAGCTCGCTTGTTAATGTCCGAGCGTGAGCTGATTATAAAAATACAAAAGAAAAGGCTGTTTTCTTTTGTAAAGATGCCGGGTGCATCCCTCAGATGCGCATTGATGCGCCCACCTATTTTGGTTCTGTGCCTATAAAGTCAAAATGATAAAACTGCGCTGTGTTCCAAATCTCTCGGCCCTTTCTCAATACCGCCAACAGAGAGCCCAGTTCCAAGTCCGGCCCTTTCACATGGACGTCAGAATTGTAATGATATTCGCTATCCCACTTGACAGGAACCGTCCTGAAACCATTTTTCAGATAAAAAATCTTCCTCCTGACACAAACGGACAACAGTTCGCTGTCGCTCATTGCCACGTCAGTGAGCAGCACATAGGTGCGGTGGGGGTCTTTGCAAATATGTTGCAACAGCATGGAACCGAGCCCTTCTCCCCGATGCGCCTCATTGATTTGAAGATAAGTGATATAGGTGGCCTGGTAGAAATCAAATGTGATGACATAGCCCGCCAGCTGCCCTTCCACTGCGATGGCCCATAACCTTGGGGAAGAACTTTGTGTGTTCTTGCCATAAAGAAGATTCCACAACGTCTTGGCATTGATGCTATCTTCCTCAAAATCTTTTTCTATAGCTTTATAGAATTCATCATGGCAAGACACCTGTTTGATAGTGACGGAGGAATTAGAAACGCGGCTCTTATTCATATTTCGTATTTTCATATTTGTTGGTTTGATTGTTTTCCAAATGCAAAGGTATGTACTAAAAATAAAATAGAAAGCTTTAATATAGGTATAACACTTTGAGAGCATGCAAAAACCTTGAAAGCACGAGAGGGCCGTCAGCAATATCAGTTGCCAGACATCATCAGTGACCATTTCACCTACTTGCATCCGCCGTCTGCAAAGGTCCTACAGAATCACAGACCTTAACGGTTCCCATGCAGACTGGTTTGGGCGAAAGGGGGATAAGGGCATGGAGAAAAATTGATAAAAAATCTTGACAAAATCGGAGATTTTCGGAGAAGAAACACAAACTGCTGAAATTCAGCAGTTTACAGAACCATCGGAGTTTGACCGCAAATTTCGGGGAGAAATTTGCCAATTTGAGGGCAGAGATTTGCCAAATCTCTCCCCGGAATTTGCGGTCAAAGTCTTTGGGGGAGGAAAAGTTTTATGAAAAATCTTGACAAAGCGATTGCGGTGCGCCAAATGAAAAATGCCCCCTAAAAAGATAAAGCCGTCACTCAGCTCGCGGCAGTCTGGCAGGTTTTTTCCTTAAACAACCTGAACAATTCCGCGACACACATACTTTCGGTGAAAGAACTCTTGACGGGGAAGCCGTAAGCCTGCATCACTGCGCGGTCGTTCTCCTGATGAGCCCTGCGCAGTTCTATCGGCATGGTCAGCTCGTCATAGAGGTCGGCCAAGGAACAATCGGGGAACTTTGCACGGGCATCCAGAATGGCCTGCGCCGTTTGTGCAATCTTTGCCGCCTGCTGCTCTGTAGGATGGGGCCAGGGGAAGTTGTTGTAAACAATATCCTTCGAGTAGCGATAGTCGCTCTTTAACCTTCCGCAGACCGCCCGCATCCATGCCATGTGGACATTGCTTTCGAGAATACCGAAATGATAAAGGGTGGCATCAGGAATAAGATGAACAGCATCGCTGGCCAATACGTCGGGCGACATAAAGCCCATGGGAACATAACGGCGCTTCTCTGACGACACCCTGGGAATGATGATGAAATTACCTTCGGGCATGTTCTCAACATGAAAGCGGGTGGGACGTTCGGCGAGTTTGCGCGTGCCTGCGCTGGCACTTTCCAACCTTAAATCGCGGACAGCCTCAATCCGTTTCATACAATGAGGCATCTGGCGCAGTTCTGCCGGAGAGCAATCGCCTAACCACAAACAATAGCGCGGCTTCTGGTGAATGAACTCTTCTGAGCCATACCAAAGCTTGAAGTAGCGGGCCGACTTAGGCTCCAGCTTAATGAAATCCTCCATTTGTTCCTTGGTAAAAAGATAGTTGCCGCCGTCAATGGGCTTGTTGCCGATGCCTATTGAGGGGACCGGGCAGATGGCTTGCTTCCTGCTTCCCACGAAAACGTCGGGCGCATCCATCAGATACGCATTGATATGGCTGGCCCTTGATGCTTTGTCGTTGTCGAACAGCCAGCAGTCTTTTCCCAAGCCGTCATCTTTGCCAAACCCCACGATGACACAATGCACATGAGCTTTCAGCGAAGCCTCACTGTCCCAGCGGAATGTGCGATGGGCAAAATAAATCTTCATGCCGTCTTCAAAGAGCGATTGCCACAAATTGGCAACCTGTTCACCCTGGCAGATGCTGTTGGTTGACACCAGGGCCGTGCGGCATTTCTTGTTGAACCGCATGTAGTTGGCCGCCCGCTTGTACCAACAACTCACATAGTCCATGTTGCCCACATTCTTCCATCGTGGCCCGAACACATGAATCATGTCGCTTTTCTGGCTTTCGTTCATCAACCTTGCCCCCACAAAAGGCGGGTTGCCGATGATGAAGTCGTAGTCAACCTGATAGCGCTTTGTGGCAATGTGGGCGTTTCCGTCGAAGTGCCTGGCCACCACGTTGAGCTCGTCGTAGCCCACAATGGGCTCACTGGCAATGGTCGGCTCAGGCTCGATAATCAGATGGACATTCTTGGCGTAGATGGTAGGAACGCCGGAATCCGTTTCTATCTCATCCCATTCCATGCGCAGCGCATTTCCTTCACGGATGTTGGTAAAGGCTTTCAGCGGCAGGAAATCAATGTCGCGCCGGATAATCTTTTCCGTCTCGCGGAGCATTTGAGCCTCGGAAATCCAAAGGGCGGTGGTGGCGACGGTGACGGCAAAGTCGTTGATTTCAATGCCAAAGAACTGCTGAATGTTGACTTTGATGGGGTTCACCTCCTCAAAGCCGAGGAACGACTGGCCGTGGTAGCGTTCGCGTATCACTTCGTTTTCCAAGCGGCGAAGTGAAAGATAGGTCTCTGTAAGGAAATTGCCGGAACCGCAGGCCGGGTCGAGGAAAGTCAGCGCGGCCAGGCGGTCTTGAAAGGCGCTGAGCTTCTTTTGGCGTTGCCTCTCCACTTTATCTTCCAGAATGTCGTCGAGCTCGCGGCGCAGGTTGTTGAGAAAGAGCGGGTCTGTCACTTTGTGAATGTTCTCGATCGAGGTGTAGTGCATGCCGCCGCTGCGGCGCGTTTCAGGATTGAGCGTGCTCTCGAAGACGGCTCCGAAGATGGTGGGAGATATTTCGCTCCAGTCGAAGTCGTGGCTGGCATTTTGAAGAAGTGTCTGCTTCAGTTCCTCGGTGAACTGCGGAATTTCTATTTCTTCTTCAAACAGTCCGCCGTTGGTATATGGGAAGGCTTTCAATTCCTCCTGAAGATACTTGCTGCGCTTTTCCAAGGGGGTATTCAGCACCTCGAAAAGGTCGCGCAGTGCCCTGCGCAGGTCCTTCGCCTCGTAGGTGGCGAGGAAGTTGTGGAATTGGTCGTGCCCGAACACTCCGGCATCTTCGGCATAGAGACAGAACACGATGCGCACACAAAGAATGTTCAGCCAGCGCAGGGCCTGGGGGGAATTGTCATCATATTGGTTGAGCAGGGCATCATATAGCTTTCCGACAATTTCCCCGGCCTGCATCGACACCTTCATTTCCTTCGTCAGGTGTTCGCTCCTGGCATCCACAAGAAACATCAGGCGGTAATACTCTTTCCCCAGGTTTTCAAGTAATATCTGTTCAGGCTCACCGTTGGGGCGCTCCATGTCATAGACGAGAAACTCGGAGAAATTGCAGGTGACAATCCACCGGGGATGCTCCGAAACGGGCAGGCCGACAACATAGCGTCGTGCCTGCTGGAAGGGATTGAGCACAGACTTGTCCGACTGCACAATGCCTTTGCGTAAATCCTTTCCCAGCGATTTTTGCTCTATAAGTACGCGGGTGGAAGCTATTCGCCCGTCAATGAAGCTGGAGCTGTCCACCATTCGGTGGTCTTCAAAGGTGATAAAGCCGTCGGAAGGCGTTTCAATGCCAAACACATTGCTCAAAAGGTCTATCCAGAAGGGTTGCGATTCGCCCTTCTCATAGCCTCTGCCTTTCCAACGCTCAGCAAATTGTGCGGCTGCCGCGGCCATTTGTTTCTCGCTTTTCATGTCCTTAGTTCCGCTATTATAATCTATTCGCCTGCAAAGTTACCTATTTTTATTGATTTAGCGTTTGAAAAACAAAAAAACATTGCAGATTATCGGTGGCTATAGACCTTCATGGACTGAAGGACGACGCTGAGCAGGATGAGGGCAATGCCGAGGTAGAAAGAGAAATTGATTTCGCGGCCTTCGCCGAAAATGAGGAAGGCAAGAATGATGGTGTAGCAGGGCTCAAGATTGTAAGTCAGGTTGACGGTGAAGGCGGAAAGGCGTTTCAGTGCTTGTATTTGAAGAAGATACATGCCTACGGTGCAGAAAAGGGCGTGGCAGAGCATGAACCACAGGTTGGCGCCTTCGGGAATGACGGCCACGGGCTGGCGGCTGGGAAAGAACCACAGGTAAACGGGGATGATGGCCGAAACGACGATGAGCCCGCCCGACATCTGATACATCAATACCGTGCGGCTGCGCACGCCCACGCTGGCCTTCTTGTTGCAGATGGCATAGAGAGCGCAGACGGCCGACGACACCACGCCAATCAATATGCCATAGCGATAGCGGGCGTCGAGCGAGAAGATGCACATCACGCCAGCCACGGTAATCAGCGAGAAGAGCAGTTCAAAGCCGGAAAAGCGTTTCTTGAAAATCATCGGCTCGAAGATGGCCGTAAAGAAGCCGATGAGCGAGAAGCAGATGACGCCTATCGACACATTCGATGCCTTGATGCTGCCATAGAACAAAATCCAGTGGAACCCCAGCAGCGCCCCGCACCCGCAAAGTTGCAGCAGCTTTTTCCAGCTAACGCGGGGCAATCCCGTGAACACCAGCAGGAAACAGGTGGTGAAAAGCATGCGATACCACACAATGTCCACTTCGTTGAGCGTAATCAGCCGGCCGAACAAGCCGGTGAAGCCTGCCAAAAGCACACTCAGGTGCAACTGTATAAACCCTTTCTTCGTTTCGTTCATTCCGGTTGCAAAGATACGGACTTTTTCCCAAAAACAAGCAAGGAGCAGGCCTTCGGGGGCGGTTTTTTCGTCTTGTTCTTGGTAATTCGGCAGATTTGCACTATCTTTGCACGCATGAGCGAGAAGATGGAGTTCAGGAAGGCCCTCTCACTAATGCCTGAACCTCCGATTCTCTTATCAGCAGAGATTATGAAGAAAACTATTATACTCCTTATATTGCTGACCGTCAGTTTGTTAATGTTTGGCCAAGGCGGGCATTTCTACACCTCGGACAAGCTGTCGAGCAACCAGATTACCGACATCTGCCAAGACAAGGCCGGATACATCTGGGTGGGCACGGAATACGGGTTGAACAAATACGACGGTTACCGGTTTACAAATTATCTTCATGAAGAGCACGACACGTCTTCCCTTTGCAACAATGTCATCTCCTTTCTTTTCAGAGACCAGAACGGCAATGTGTGGGTGGGAACGCGCAAGGGCCTGGACCTCTACAACCCCGTCACCGACCAGTTTGAGCATATCGCGATGGAGGGTGCGAAGGAAGTTCCGCGCATCAACCACATCGTGCAGGAAGACGACGACCACCTGCTGGTGGGCACGGCTGGCTACGGCCTTTTCCGCCTCGACATCCGCAGCCGCCGTACAAAGAAGCTCGATGGTTATGCCCTTGGCGACAACAACTACTTCAGCCACATCCTCATCGACGGCGAAGGTGCTTTCTGGAAATCGGGCCATGGCAACAAGATTGTGAGACGCTCGCCCGACGGGCAGCTGCGCGAGTTTGAGTCGCCCTATGGCACCGTGTCGGACTTCATCAACTATGAAGGCGGCGTGGTGATGGTGTGTATTCACGGACTGCTTTATTATCGCGACGGCCAGCTGTTCACCGATTATTTCCACCAGGAGTTGCCCGGAGCCCGCGACCTCGTGTTCCGCACGGCCATGGTTGACCGCCGCGGAAACCTCTTCGTAGGCACGATGGGCAACGGCCTCTGCTTGGTTCCCCACGGCGAGCGGCAGTTGAAGAGATATGTTTACCAGAGTGCGTCGTTCGACCTGGGTACGTCGAACGTGTGGACACTTTTTGAAGACAACCAGGACAACCTGTGGGTGGGATGCCAGAAGCGCGGCTTGCTGCTGCTCCCCCAGGCGAAGCCGCAATTCCGCAGCTGGAAGTTCGCCGACCTCCACATCAACATCGGCGGTTCGCTGACCTCGCTTTGCGACGGCGGCGACGGCACGATATGGTGCTCCGTTCAGAACAACGGCATCTTTGCCCTCGACGGCGAAGGGCACATGGCGGCCCATCCCGCCTCGCCCGAGGGCACCTACATGCTCTACCGCGACAAGCTGGGCAACTACTGGGTGGGCACCAACGGAGGCATCTACGCCTACCAGCCCCAGACGGGCCAGGCGCAGCGGAAGGCAACCTTCAGCAACGGCTTCATCAACGCCATTACCGACGACGGGCAGGGCCGGCTCTTCATCTCCGTGTTTGGTGAGGGCTTTTGTTCCTACGACACCCATAGCGGCGAACTGCGGAAGTTCACCATGCACCAGGAAGACAGCCCGCGGGGGCGGTTGCACAACGACTGGATTTCAAGGCTGTTTGTAGATAGCCGCGGAAAACTATGGATTTGTTCGGCGTCGGGAGTGAACTGCTACGACCCCGTGGCCGACCATTTCCATCCCTACGGCTGGGAGGTCATTCTCGATTACCATGCCGTGGAATCCATTTGCGAGACCTCCGACCGGCAAATCCTGTTCGGCACGGCCACGGGCCTCTACATCTACGACGCCCGCAAGAAGGAGGCCGTGCCCTTCCCGGGGGCGGAGGCGCTGGCCAACAAGACCATCTGCGGCATCGTGGAAGACCGGTCGGGCGACCTGTGGTTCAGCACCACCATGGGCATTTGGCAATACCAGCGGCAAAAGAAAAGTTTTGTGAGCTATGTGCTCGGCAACGGCCTCGTAAGCCGTGAGTATGTGAACGGCGTCTATATGCAAACGGGCGACGGCCGCGTGTGGTTCGGCATGAGCGACGGCATCACGTCGTTCGACCCCGCGACGTTGCCCGGCAGTCAGAACAAGCAGGGCAAGGTGCACCTCACCGGCCTTTTCATCGGCGACAATGCCGTCAACGGCAGCACCCTTTCCGACGGCAAGCCGGTCATCAGCGGCCCTGTGGCCGAGAGCCGCCGCATCGAGCTGTCGTATATCGACAACACGTTCACCATGGAGTTCTCGCTGCTCGACTATTCCAACGCCGAGAGCGTGCTCTACGAATACCGGATGAATGGCGGACCCGAATGGGTGCGCACGGCCAGCGGAAGCAATGTCGTGTCGTTCCACCACCTGCAGCCCGGCAACTATGTCATTGAGGTGCGTGCCCTTGAGAACGGGCTCTACACAGAGTCGGAAACCTTCCACATCACCGTTCGTCCGCCGTGGTACCGCTCGCCGCTGGCCCGCCTCGTGTATTTCGTCGCACTGCTTTCGCTGGCGGCCCTGCTGGTATGGGTGTGGCGCCGCCATGCCCGTCAGCAGCTCGACGAGGACAAAATGAAATTCCTCATCAATGCCACCCACGACATCCGTTCGCCGCTGACGTTGATTATGAGCCCCCTGCACAAGCTCCTGAAGCGCGGCTTCGACGGCGAGGTGCTCGAGGACCTGAAAACCATTGAGCACAATGCCGGACGCATACAGAACCTGGTGACTCAGATTCTCGACATCCGCAAGATTGACAAGCAGCAGATGCAACTGCAATACCGCCTCACCGACCTTGTGCAACACGTGGGAAACAGCATGAAGGTGTATCAGTATGCGGCCCGCGAGCGTGCCATCACCCTTACCTTTGTTCCCGAGGTTGACAAGCTCGACGTGTGGCTCGACCGCAGCGGGCTTGACAAGATTATCGACAACCTGCTTTCAAACGCCCTCAAATATACCTTCGACGGGGGCGAGATAGAGGTGCGCGTTTCCCAGCCCGACGCAAAGACGGCCGAGCTGAGGGTGACCGACAACGGCATGGGCATCAAGGGCGACGTACACCGAATCTTCGACCGCTTCTACCAGGGCGGCACCTCGCGCGAGGTGCACATCGAGGGCACCGGCATCGGCCTCAACCTCTGCAAAATGATTGTCGCCATGCACCACGGCACCATCGAGGCCGCCAACCGTCAGGACGTGCAGGGCAGCATCTTCACCGTGCACCTGCCGCTGGGTGTGCCAAAAGGAGTGACCGTGGCCGAAGAAACACCCGCCCAGGCTTCATCCCTCGCCGGAGGAACACGAGAAGGGGCTTCCAAGCCCAGCTCACCGTGGCGCGTGCTCGTGGTTGACGACGATGTGGAAATCGGCAACTACATCATGCGCGAGCTGGGGGCATATTATCACATCACCGCCGTCACCGGCGGCCACGAGGCCCTTCACGAGCTGCTCGCCCCCGCCAAGCCCTACGACGTGGTGGTCAGCGACGTCATGATGCCGCAGATGGACGGCTTCACCCTCCTGCGCATGATAAAGACCAACATGAACCTGAGCCACACGCCCGTGGTGATGCTCACGTCGAAGGCCGACGTGGCCAACCGCCTTGAGGGCCTTGAGAAAGGTGCCGATGCCTTCCTGGCCAAGCCCTTCGACATGGACGAGTTGCACATGGTCATCAGCAACCTCATCAACAAGAACCTGCACCTCAAGGGGAAATACTCGGGAACCCAGCAACAGAAGGACAAGGTTGAGGAACCCCACGTTAGGGGCAACGACGAACAACTCATGGAGCGCATCATGAAGGTTGTGAACGAACACCTCTCCGACAGCGATTTCAACGTTGCCGTGCTTACCGCCGAGGTCGGCATCAGCCGCGCACAGTTGCACCGCAAGATGAAGGAGATGACCGGCCTGCCCGTCACCGAGTTCATCCGCAACATCCGCCTGGAGCAGGCCGCACGGTTGCTGAAAGAGCAAAAAATAAATGTCACGCAGGTGGCCTACGCCGTAGGCTTCAGCAAACTGGCACACTTCTCCACCGTGTTCAAGAAGCAGTTCGGCGTATCGCCCACGGAGTACATCGAGAAAAATTCATAACACAGAAAAATGATAAGGTGAGGAATTAAAAGTGAAAGACGACCGCTTTTAATTCCTCATCTTTTTGTTCAAGGTTTTCCAAGGAAGTCATAGGCTTTCCTTAGAAGTCCAGGCCGTCATTTTCCACCTTTTTTTCCTTTTCCCCGCCTTTCTTCTTATGCTACAAAAATGAAACATTGGCGATGTGCCATTTGCCAAAATTATCTATTTTAAAGGGAAAACCAAGGATGAAACATATTTGAAACGAAACGAAACATACGTGGAAGCCATGAGACGCGAAACATACGTATCTTTGCAGGCAAATGAACGCTTAAAGAATAAAAATGTACATAATTCATTTATTATTAACTATATCAAAAAACGTATGAGAAGTTTCAAAGCAAAGACAACGGCCTTCTGCATCGGCCTGTGCCTCCTGGGCGCGGCCACCGCGGAACGGGCGCAGGCAGCCCCGGAACGGGTGTCTGCCGTGGAGCAAACGAAGCTGGCAACCGGTAGGGTGTCCGACTCCCAGAGTCCCCTTATCGGCGCCACGGTCATGGAGAAAGGTACCAGCAATGGCACCGTAACCGACATGGACGGTAAATTCACCCTCAACGTGAGGTCGGGCGCTACGCTCGTCATCTCCTACGTGGGCTATGTGACACAGGAAATCAAGGCCGGCACCGACATGCGCATCACCCTCTCCGAGGATGGTCACTCGGTGAACGAGGTCATCGTCATCGGTTACGGCACGCAGCGCCGCGAGGCCGTCACCGGTTCGGTGGCCAACGTGAGCGGTGAGAAGCTCAACCAGTTTGCCGCCACCAACGCCGCCCAGGCCCTGCAGGGACGTGTGGCCGGCGTGCTGATGACGCAGACCAGCTCGAAGCCCGGTGAGGAGATGCAGATTCGCATTCGCGGACAGCGCTCCCTGACGGCTTCTAACGACCCCCTTATCGTGCTCGACGGCATTCCCTTCATGGGACAGCTCAGCGACATCAACCCCGCCGACATCAAGTCGATGGACATCCTCAAAGACGCCTCGGCAACCGCCATCTACGGCAGCCGCGGTGCCAACGGCGTGATTCTCATCACCACCGAGAAAGGCTCCATGGGCACACCGGCAAAGGTGTCGTATAACGGCTATGTGTCGTTCAAGAAAATCTTCAGCAAGTATCCCATGATGGACGGTCCCACCTTCTCGAAATTCCGCAAGGCCGCCGGCCTCTACCAGAACTCGCTCGACGAAGACGACAACACCAACACCGACTGGCAGGACCTCTACTATCAGACCGGCGTGAGCCACAACCACGACGTGTCGGTGAGCGGCGGCACCAACGGCGGCAGCTACAGCTTCGGCGCAGGTTACTACCACGACGAGTCGGTGGTACCCACCGAAGGCTACGACCGTGTGAGCGTGCGCGGAAACTTCGACCAGATGGTTGGCAAGTGGTTCCGCTTCGGACTGAGCACCAACAACAGCTACCGCAAGTCGCAGGGCGTGAACGACATGTACGGCGTCTTGAGCAAGAGCCCCCTGGCAAGCCCCTACGACGAGAACGGCAACCTCAAACGCTATATCTCGCTCCCCGCCGACGACCAGACCGTGGTGACCAAGGAAACCGTGAAGCGCGACAAGGACGTGTGGCTCAACGAGAACAAGGGTATCGGCACCTACAACACCCTCTTCGGAGAGGTGAAGTGCCCGTGGGTGGAAGGACTGAGCTACCGCATCAACATCGGCCTTAACTTCCGCAGCTCCAAGGGCGGCAATTTCACCGGCACCGGCGTGAACAACAAGGACGCCAATGCCGTCAACGGCGCCGGCATCTCCGAGAACCAGACACGCAACTGGACGGTTGAGAACCTCGTCACCTTCGACCGCACCTTTGCCGAGAAGCACAACCTGAACGTCGTGGGCATGTACTCCGCCGAGCAGACCACCTACGAGTCAACGGGCGCGTCGGCACAGGGCATCCCCGCCGACTTCTTCCAGTACTACGCCCTCGACAAGGCCACCGGCCAGCTCAACGTCAACAACTACAACTACTGGCAGAGCGGACTGATGTCGTGGATGGGCCGTGTCATGTACAGCTACGACAACAAATACATGCTCTCCGTCGCCCTCCGTTCCGACGCCTCCTCGCGCCTGGCCAAGGGCCATCAGTGGCACACCTATCCCGCCGTCAGCGCCGGTTGGAACATTGCCCGCGAGAGCTTCATGGAAAACCTCACGTGGATTGACAACCTCAAGCTGCGCGTAGGCTATGGCGAAACCTCCAACCAGAGCGTCAACCCCTATTCCACACTGGGCGGACTGGCCGTGCGCAACTACAACTTCGGCAGCACCTACAAGGCCGGATACTATGTCAACGCACTGCCCAACCCCGAACTGGGATGGGAATACTCAAAGACCTGGAACTTCGGTCTTGACTTCTCGCTGCTCAGCGGACGCCTCTTCGGTTCGTTCGAGTACTACATCCAGAAGACCAAGGACATCCTCCTCGATGTCACCATGCCCAGCACGTCGGGTGTGAACAGCTACACCGGCAACATCGGCAACACCGAGAACAAGGGCTTCGAGCTCACCCTCAACGGCATCATCATCGACAACAAGGACGGCTGGAAATGGGAAGCCGGCATCAACCTCTACGCCAACCGCAACAAGCTCACCAAGCTCACCGGCGCCGACGTGGTGAAGCCCGACGGCACCAAGGAGCCTGAACGCGACGAGGCCAACCGCTGGTTCGTGGGACACCCCATCGACGTCATCTACGACTATGAGTACGAGGGCCTGTGGAACGAGAGCGACCTGAAGACCGGTCCCGACGGAAAAACCAACCTCGACATCCTCGAGCCCGGCGGCAACCTCGGCATGATCAAGGTGAAATACACCGGCGACTACGATGCCAACGGCATGCCCGTGCGCGCCATCGGTGCCGACGACCGCCAGATCATGAGCATGGAGCCCGACCTCATCGGCGGCTTCAACACCACCGTGGGCTACAAGGGCTTCGACCTCACCATGATCGGCGCCTTCCAGATTGGCGGAAAGCTCATCTCCGCCATCCACTCCTCCAACGGCTACCTCAACATGCTGACAGGCCGCCGCGGACAGCTCGACGTCGATTACTGGACGCCCGAGAACACCGGCGCCAAGTACCCGAAACCCGGCGGCATACAGAGCGGCGACAACCCCAAGTACGGCTCCACGCTCGGATATTTCGACGCCGGATACCTCAAGGTGCGCGCCATCACCCTCGGCTACAACTTCGACAACCTGAAGGCCGTGAAAGACTTCGGCATCACCCGCCTGCGCCTCTATGCCACCGTGCAGAACCCCTTCGTGCTCTTCTCGCCCTTTAACAACGAGAGCGGACTCGACCCCGAAACCAACTCCTGGGCCACGCAGAACACTGCCGTCGCCGTGGAAGGCTACAACGGCAAGCACCGCATGCCCATCGTGGGCTACAACACGCCCGCCACGCGCAACTTCCTGTTCGGCATCAACCTAACTTTCTGACCACTGGAGGGAATACGATAAGAAACATCATTTTTTGACTTTTCAAATATTATAATGATTATGAAGACAAAAAGCATAAAATACCACCTTGCTGCGCTTTGTGTGGCATGCCTCTCCGGCGCTACGCTCATCTCCTGCTCCGACGTGCTCGACGAGCAGCCGCGCAGCCAGTTCGATACCACCTTCTTCACCACGAAGACCGGCATCGAGGGCGGCCTCACCTCCCTCTATGCCCATCTGCGCTATTTCTATGGCAACGGATATTTCCTCAACAGCGTGGAGACAGGTACCGACGAATACACCTACGCCCAGTCCGCCGACGGCAACTTCAAGGATGCCGACCTCTCGGGAGTGGGCTCCATGACACCTTCCAATTCCATCGCCGGCTCTATCTGGGGCACCACCTTCCCCAACATCAACACCGCCAGCGGCATCATTGAGAACGGTGCCGCCGCCGGCATCGACGATGCCCTGCTCGCCGAGGCCTATTTCTTCCGCGCCTTCGACTACTTCCTGCTCGTGCAGACCTACGGCGGCGTGCCCCTCGACCTCGGCGCCGGAGAGCTGAAGTTCAACACCTCCACCGTGCGTACCTCCGTGCGCAACACCGTCCCCGAGGTCTATGAGAAGTGCATCTTCCCCGACCTGGAGAAGGCCCTGGCCGACCTCCCCGACAATCCGCGCCTCACCGGCACCGTCACCAAGAACGTGGCACGCCTCTACCTGGCAAAGGCCTACCTCACCTACGCCTGGTGGCTCGAGAATCCCAACAACATCCCCACCTATCCTGAGTGCAGCCGCAACTCCGCCGAGGCACAGAGCTATTTCCAGAAGGCATACACCGTGGCCAAGACGGCCATCGACAACCCCGGCCCCTACGCCCTGCAGCCCACCTTCTACGATGTCAACGTGGCCACCAACGACCGCAACTCCGAAATCATGCTCTATGCCGACCACGACGAGGACGAGAAGTACGGCAACGGCGGCGCTGGCTATGGCTGGGGAAGCGGCGGATCGCCCGAGAACTTCGCCTACTGGATGGAAACATGGAACTATACCGAGATGACCGCCAAGGCCGCCTCGGGAGCCGTCATCAACCCCATTCAGCGTGAGGCTGTGCAGGCCCTCGGACGCCCCTGGACACGTATGGCACCCATCGCCGACAACTTCATGGAAGGCGGCGTGTGGGAAGACGCTGTCAAGGCCATCGACGCACGCTACGACGGCACCTTCACCCTCCGCTACCACACCAACTGGCAGAAGGCCGGCGGCACCGAGCCCTACGTCTTCGGAGCCAACGGCATGCAGGTGGGCCCCAACGAAATCTATTTCAGCTGGGTGCCTGAGAGCGAGGACGGACAAATCAACTACACCGGCGCCGACGGAAAACTCGGCTTCGGCGAAATGCCCGGACGCGCCGACTTCGTGGTCGCCGTCAACCACATCAGCCGCAAGAAATACCCCATCAACTGGAAAATCGGCATCTACCGCACCGATAACAACGGCGGACTGGGCTCCAAGGTGAACGGCGGCAGCCCCCGCCCGTGGAACATCGCCAAGTTCTCCGAGCTCTACCTCATCGCCGCCGAGGCCGCTGTGAAGCTCAACAGGAACGACGAGGCCCGCCAGCTCGTCAACGTGCTGCGCGCCCGCGCCGGCAAGCAGACCTTCTCGCAGAACGACAACGTCGCCGTCAGCGTGGACCACAGCGCCGAGATGCTCGCCGCAACACCGGCCACCATCACCATCGACTACATCCTCGACGAGCGCAGCCGCGAGTTCTGGGGAGAGGGATACCGCTGGTACGACCTCGTGCGCACGCAGAAATGGGGCGAGCGCGCCACCACATACCGCATCGCCGGCAGCGGCTACACCGACAAGGACCTCCAGACGTTCACACGCGACATCCCCGCCGGCTACTATCTCCGTCCAATCCCACAGGGACAGCTCGACGGCATGAAGATGAGCGACGAGGAGAAAGTCGCCTACCAGAACCCCGCCTATAGAAATTAAGGAAATGGCAAAAGCCCCCCTCTAATCCCCCCTTGGGGGGAAGACGTACGGCCATCGGTCTCCCCTCCTTACGGGAGGGGCCGGGGGTGGGCCATTAGGGGCCGGGGGTGGGCCAAAGCACACTCTCTCTATTAGTTGATATTAAGATTATCGTTTCAGCACCGGTCACCGAACACGTTTTTGGTGGCCGGAGTTTTTGTATGCTCGGCATGAGCATTGT
Organism: Prevotella sp.; assembly: GCA_017474515.1. Taxonomy (GTDB): domain Bacteria; phylum Bacteroidota; class Bacteroidia; order Bacteroidales; family Bacteroidaceae; genus Prevotella. The sequence continues at coordinate 77,347 of JAFVHN010000041.1, forward strand.
CTAACGGGTGCAAGTCCCTAGTGAGCCCTAATAGCGGGAATCACATAGCCAAGAGCAAGGGTGTCCGTTGCGAGGCGGAATCTGAAAGAAGCTGGCGGCAAACACCTGGTCTGACGAACAGGAACCACATACAAGGCGCGTAGCCGTGTGTAAGGCTGCAAAACAAGCCAAAGCCCGATAGCTATTCGGAACGGTGAGTGTAAATGTGGCAGGCATAAGGTGGAAAGACGATGCCCTTATCCGAGGAGGTCTGCGGGGCGAGCCCTTGGGCAAGCAGCAACAGCGAACCCGCAGAAGTCAGCAGACGCCTAGTAGCCGAGGCCTTAAAGCTCGTTGGTCTTGGTGAAGGGCAGAACTTAACCAAACGAGCTGCGACTTTAGATTACCCGATGAAGGAAGAAAGGCAGAAAACACATGGAAGCTGCCCTCAAAAGGATAGTGCGGAACGCGAAAGCTATGAGGGAGCGCAGACTTTGATTGGGATGGCCGGAGACGACCTCGTGGAAGTGCAACTGACGTCAGGCAGGATGCTTGAGTACATCTTGACTCCCGACAACCTTAACAGAGCGTACAGACAAGTCAAGGCAAACAAGGGGAGCGGTGGCATTGACAGGATGGATGTGGAGCATCTGCTCCCATACCTGCGTAGCCACAAGAAGGAAATAGTTGAAAGTCTGTTGGACGGGAAGTACCGTCCGAATCCCGTCCGCAGGGTAGAGATACCCAAGGATGGAGGCAAGATGCGTCAGCTCGGCATCCGACCGTTGTTGACCGCGTCATCCAGCAAGCCATCGCGCAGGTATTGAGCTTGGAGTATGAGCCTAAGTTCTCGGACAGCAGTTTTGGCTTCCGTCCAGGCCGTAGTGCTCACCAGGCGCTGCATCGTGCGCAGGAAATCATCAACGATGGCTACAAGTACTGTATAGACCTCGACTTGGAGAAGTTCTTTGATACGGTGAACCAAAGCAAGCTGGTGCAGCTTCTGTCTGACACCATCAAGGACGGCCGCGTTGTTTCTCTTGTCCACAAGTACTTGCGTGCAGGTGTGATGACAGGGCACAAGTTTGAGGCAACAGAGCAGGGCGTTCCGCAAGGCGGCCCATTAAGCCCGCTACTGAGCAACATCATGCTCAACGAGCTTGACCGCGAACTCGAACGCCGTGGTCTTCCGTTTGTCCGCTATGCCGACGATTGCATTATCTTCTGCAAGAGTCCTCGTGCAGCCGAAAGGGTGTGCGAGAGCATCAGCCGTTTCATCGAGAAGAAGCTTTTCTTGAAGGTGAACCGCGAGAAGACCCATGTAGGGAGCGTGAACGGCCAGAAGTATCTTGGCTACTCGTTCTACACATGAAAGGGAAAGACTCACTTGTGCGTCCACCCGAAGACGAAATCCAAGTTGCGCAGCAAGCTCAAAGAGCTGACGCGCCGCAGCTGGAACATCGGCTATGCGAGGCGCAAGGAGGTGTTGACCCAGACAATCCGAGGTTGGGTGACCTACTTTCGGTATGCCGACATGCGGAGCTTCTTGGACGACACCGACCAATGGCTGCGCGGTCGCATACGTATGTGTATATGGAAAAGCTGGAAGCGGGTACGCACATGTTTCAAGAATTTGCAGAAATGCGGCATCACCAAGTGGCAGTCGTGGCAATGGGCGAACAGCCGTAAAGGCTATTGCCGTGTAGCCCACAGCCTCATGCATCGTGTTGCCACAGCAGAGAAACTGAAGCGTGCAGGCTACCCTTGCCTCATGGATTATTACGTAAAGTTGCATCCGTGTTAAGAACCGCCGTATGCGGAACCGCATGTACGGTGGTGTGAGAGGTCGGAAAACGAAAGTAGGAAGAAAACTACTTCGTTTTCCTCCTACTCGATTGGTCGGGATTACTGCCCTACTTCGCGCAAAATCCATTTAATTCTATTAAATTCTAGAATTTTCTATGTGGTTTAATATCAGCGTGTTACAAGATGTACTATAGTTCGAACCAAGAAGACGCAATCATACTAATTACAAATTATCACGCCAAAAACACGCCAAAAATTTGGTAGTATCCATTGTTTTCCCTACTTTTGCAAAAGGAATTTAAAAAACAAGTAGGATATGGCACAAATAG
>JAFVHN010000042.1 GCA_017474515.1 Prevotella sp.
CGGAAAGGGCGATGTGGTGGATGAATATACAGACCGCGTCTTGTCAAGCCTGGAAGAGAAATTGAAAAAAGACAGTGCGCTGGAAGACAACGGCTATTCAATCCTGGTGGGGCAGATTGTCTTCGTGGCAGTGCTCATTCTGCTGTTCACCCTCTACATGAGCCTTTTCCGCGGCGATTATTTTGAGAAACCGCGCAGCATATTGATGATTTATGTGTTGCTCACGCTGTTCCCGGTGCTCACCTCGCTCGTGGTCAAACACTACGGACAGCAGTGCGTCTATCTCCTTCCTTTCGCCGTGGTGCCCATTTTTATCAGGGTGTTCATGGACTCGCGCACGGCGTTTATTGCCCATACCGCCATGATATTGATTTGTGCCCTAGCGGTGAAAGACCGCTACACCTTTGTCGTCATACAGCTGACGGCGGGACTCGTGGCCATCTATTCCTTGAGGGAGTTGTCGCAACGGGCACAACTCTTCCGCACCGCGTTGATGGTGGCCGTCACCAGTGCGGTCGTTTACTACACTATACAGGTGATGGAAACCAACGAAACGAAACTTGTATTCACTGACACCTATTGGTATATTATTGCCAATGGCGTCATCTTGCTTTTTGCCTATCCGCTCATGCTTGTGGTGGAAAAAACGTTTGGTTTCATCAGCAATGTCACGCTCATTGAGCTTTCCAATACGAGCAAGGACCTGCTGAACCGCCTTAGCGAAATGGCGCCCGGCACTTTTCAACACAGCATGATGGTGAGCAACTTGGCGGCTGCCATTGCCCGCAAAATCGGTGCCGATGCGCAGCTGGTGAGGACCGGCGCCTTGTATCACGATATCGGGAAGATGCAAAATCCCGCCTTCTTCACCGAGAACCAGGGCGGCGTGAACCCCTTGGAGAAGATGTCGAGGACCGAGGCGGCGCAGATTGTCATCAGCCATGTCACCGAGGGCCTGCGCATGGCCGACAAGGTGGGACTGCCCTCCGTCATCCGCGATTTCATCCTGACACATCACGGTGAGGGCATGACCAAGTATTTCTTTATTTCCTACAAGAACGAGCACCCCGACCAGCCTGTTGACGATGCCATTTTCCGTTATCCCGGCCCCAATCCGTTCACCCGCGAACAGGCCATCCTGATGATGGCCGATGCCACCGAGGCCGCCTCGCGCTCCCTGCCGGAATATACCGAGGAAAGCATTTCCTCGCTGGTGAACCGCATTATCGACGGTCAGGTGGCCGAAGGGTTCTTCAAGGATTGCCCCATCACATTCCGCGACATCGGCGTGGCCAAGCAGGTGCTCACCGAGCGTCTGAAGAACATCTACCACACGCGCATCAGCTATCCCGAACCGCAGAAAATGGAATGATTTGAGTCCTGGGCATGGCTTTCGTACCGTCTTTCCTCTTACTTGGCAGCCTCCCTAAAAGCAAAATGTTTCTGCACAAAACCTCTTGTTTGTGCAGAAACATTATGCTTTAACGTTAATCAAAGTTAATTATTGTGTGCGCATACAGGAAATATGGAACAATATAAATACCTTTGCAAACAATATTTTTAATTTAAATTAAGATGGATAACTTAAAAATTGTATGCGTGGCATTTGCCATGAGCGCCGTTTCTGTTGTCAAGGCAGGCGGCATCCTGACCAACACCAACCAGAACATAGCTTTTAACCGCAATATGGCCCGCGACGGTGTCATTGCCATCGACGGTGTCTATAGCAATCCCGCCGGTGTGGCTTTCCTGCCCAACGGCCTGCACCTTTCGTTCAATAACCAAAGTGCCTTCCAGACGCGCACCATCCAGAGCGGCATCACCGTTCCGGCTTTCCAAGGAACGCCCTTTTACCAGCCTTTCAACCTGAACGGCGGCGTCAACGGCATCAAGGAGTTCGAGGGCGAGGCCTCGGCACCTATCATTCCCTCCATTCAGGCAGCCCTTAATTATGACAAGTGGGGTTTCCAGGCTTCGTTTGCCATGGTGGGCGGCGGTGGAAAGTGTACCTTCAACCATGGCCTGGCATCGTTTGAGCGCACCGTGTCGCTGGTGCCCGCCGTGCTGGCCCAGGCACAGCAGACCTATCAGTCGCAGTACGGCGTGGACCTCGGACTGGGCTCCCAGACACCCTCATATTCGCTGAGCAGCTATATGAAAGGCCAGCAGTACATTTTCGGCCTCCAGCTCGGCACCACTTATAAGTTCAATGAGCACCTTTCCGCCTACGCCGGTTTCCGCTTCAATTACATCTATAATAAGTATGAAGGAAACATCAAGGGCATTACGGCCAATATCAACGGCACCAACGAAAACCTCTACGACTACCTCGGACTGAAGGCCAACGCCATGACCGAGCAGGCCGCTGCCTATAAAGCGCAAGCCGCCGCCATGGCACAGACCAACCCGGAAGTTGCCGCACAGCTGGAAAGAGGCGCTGCATTGGCTGCCGGCGGAGCAACGACGATGGAGAATGTAAGGTTGCAGCTGGCCGACCGCTATCTCGACTGCACGCAGAACGGGTGGAGCATCGACCCCATCATCGGCCTCGACTTCCGCTATGGTAAGCTCAACATTGGCACAAGACTGGAGTTCACCACCCATTTCAACATTCAAAACAATACGAAGGTTGACGACACCGGACTCTTTGCCGATGGCGTGAACACCCCTGCCGACATGCCCGGACTCTTCACGATAGGCGCACAATATGAGGTGCTGCCCACGCTCCGCGTCATGGGCGGATACCATTATTTCTTCGATAAAGACGCACGCATGGACAAGGATAAGCAGAAACTTCTTGAAGGCAATACCTGGGAATACAATGCCGGCGTGGAGGTGGACGTCACGAAAGACCTTATGTTGAGCGCAGGCATGCAGAAGACCAACTATCGCCTGGGCGATGGCTCCTTCCTCAGCGACATGAGCTTCGTTACCAGCAGCTACTCCATCGGCTTCGGCGGGCAGGTGCGGCTCAACGACAAGATGAAACTCAACGTGGCCTATTTCTGGACCACTTACGACGACTTCGACAAATCGTACAAACAGGACTTCAGCGCTGCCGGCCAGACCATCACCGCCGACTGTACCGACACCTTCTCTCGCACGAACAAGGTGTTTGGCGTCGGCCTCGACATCGACCTGTAATGGCCACGCCATTTCATAAAGCCCATAAAAACAGAACCCCCTTCTTCCGTTGTCGGGAGAAGGGGGGTCTGATGTGGACCTGGTGGGAATCGAACCCACGTCCGCACAAGGAAACCATGTGCTTTCTACATGCTTATTCCGGACTGAATTTTCGTGATGCTGCAAGACCCGGACCACTGGGCAACACCCTTATCCCCTAAATTTCATCAGACTGTCGGGGCCCGGCCTGACTATTTCCGATTTCACTGCGCCGCTGGGTCCTCAGATTCGGAACAACACCCTTGGAGCGACGTCTCGTTCTCCTACCTTGTAAGAGAATAAAGCCGATGACCTACTGTGCTTCGATCAAGCTGCGAGAGCATACGAATTGTTGCCAATTAATTTTTCGACCGAGTTGTTTTAAGAGTTCACAGTCTTCACTCCACATGCTTACACACCATTTCGTCTTGCCGTCAAATCCTGTCAAGCCCATGGTTTGCGGCTGCAAAGGTACAAATCTTTTGCTTTCTTGCAAGGATTTTCCTGTATTTTTTTTGCAAGAATGCGATTTTTGTTGATTTTTTTGATTGATAAAGCCCCTCAATACGATGCTGAGCAGTTGATGCCCATCTGCCTGACACGCTGGCAGATGGCGTCGAGCACCTCGTGCGAAGCCTTCTTCAGACCCTTTGTGGGCGTTTCGCGGTCGATAGTGTAAATCATCACCATTTGCGGCGCAATCTCTTTCACCGCCTTCAGCCACGGCTCCACAAATTCCTCGCCCGTGTTGTCGGGGCAAACACCTTCCAGGCCCTGCATGAACATGGTCTGAATGATGACCTTGCCATTAAAGAGCTTCATGTTGCTGATGATTTCTTTCACGTCGTAGTGACCTGCCGGCCGGTCCACGAGCCGGATGTATTCGCCGTCCACGGTGTCGAGTTTCACAATGTTGTTGTCAATGCGCATCAACGCCTCCCTTACGTTTTCGCGGTGGATGAACGTGCCGTTGGTGAGCACCGACACGCGGGCTTTGGGGCACAATCGGTCGCGAAGCATCAGGGTGTCGCCGATGATGTCGGCAAACTGCGGGTGCGCCGTCGGCTCGCCGTTTCCGGCAAAAGTCAGCACGTCGGGCACCTCGCCATTCCCGGCCATGCTGGTGAGCCGTTCTTCCAGAGCCCTGCGCACTTCCTCGCGTGTGGGGCGGGGAAGGGTGGGGCGGTGGTCGCCGTTGAAGCCGCACTCGCAATAGATGCAATCGAAAGTACACACCTTTCCGTCGCCGGGCATCAGGTTGATGCCGAGCGAAATGCCCAATCGCCGGCTTCTCACCGGTCCGAAAATGGGGCTTGTATAGATGATTGTTGCCATAGCGGATGCAAAATTACGCATAAACGATTGAAAAGCAAAATTAAAAGGACTTTTTCTTCTTTCTTTCTGACCAGGTCGGGCTTGAGTCGCCGTTGATTCCCGTCAGTCCGTCGGTATATATGGCGATACGCCATTTACGGAATGAGGCTCCTTTTTGAGCGTTCATTGTCCCTTTCTGCCGAAAAAAGGGCGTAGTTCTTGGTCGTTTGGTCAAAAATGTTTACTTTTGCAATGTTTTGTAAGAAAACATCATGAAGACAAAAATCCGCCGCTTCGCATTGCTCGTGCCGCTCCTTGCGGCCGCCCTTTTCCTGTTGGTCCGCGAGCACCATTTGCTTTGGAAGGTTCAGGAGTTGAACCTTTTCCTCAACACCCCTCAGTTTTTCACCCAGCAGCTGATAGTGCCTGGCGGCCTGCTCACCTATCTGGGCACGTTTTTCACGCAATTCTTTTTCCGCCCTTGGCTTGGCGTGCTGATTCTTTTCGGGTGGTGGTGCCTGCTGGTGTGGCTCACTCGCCGTGCCTGTCGCCTCAGCCGGCGGTGGAGCGTGCTGCTCCTTATTCCCGTGGCGTTGCTTTTGTTGTCCAATGTCACGCTGGGCTATTGGATTTACGTGCTGAAGTTCCGCGGCATTTTCTTTGCACCCCTCATCGGCACCTGTGCCGCCATGGCCCTGCTTTGGGCCTATCGCTCGCTGCCCCGTTCGTGGTGGTGGCGTGCGGCGTTCATGGTGGTGGCCGTCGTGGTGGGCTATCCCTTGGTGGGCATCTATGCGCTGGCCTCCGTGCTGCTCATGGCCCTTGGCGGCTTCGCCTGGCGCGAGAAGGTTCCCGGAGCCGTCCTGCTCGCCCTGCTGGCGGTGGTGTGCGTGACCGGCGTGCCGCTTGTGTTCTACCGCCTGGTGTATATTCAAACCAACATCATCAACATCTACTGGGCCGGCCTTCCCGTTTTCGCCCTTATGGAAGTTTATTACGCCTATTATATTCCTTATTACCTGCTCGCCGCATTCTATGTGCTGATGATGTTTTCAGACCGTCTGCCCGAGCCCAAGCCTGCACCCCTTCCCAGCCGCAAGTCCAAGAAGAGCGTCAAGGAGCCGCGCCGCCGGCAGTGGCTCGCGCCTGCCGTCAACGTACTGGCCGTCATAGTGCTTGCCGCCGTCGTGTGGACCTTCTGGTATAAGGATGAAAACTACCGCCACGAGCTGGCCATGCAGCACTTTGTGGAGCGCCAGGACTGGCCGGGCGTGCTTGAAGAGGCCGCCGCTCAGGTTGACGAACCCACGCGCGCCATTGTGATGATGCGCAACCTGGCCCTTTCGAGACTTGGGCGGCAGGGCGACGACATGTACAACTACCTGCCCGGCTCGAAGCAAAGCAATGCCCCGTTCCCCGTCACCATGTCGATTGTGGTGGGACGGCTCATCTACTATCACTACGGATTGCTCAACGAGTGCCACCGCCTCTGTATGGAGGAGGGCGTGGAGTTCGGATGGCGCGCCGAGCACCTGCAATATATGGCCCGTTGCGCCATGATCAGCGGTGAGAACGTTGCCGCCCGCAAGTATCTGGACCTCTTGGACAAAACCTTCTACTACGGCAAGTGGGTGAAGGCCGTGGAACCGCTCATGGGGCGCCCCGACCTGATGGAGCAAACCGCCGAGATGGGTCCCGTGGTTCACATGCAGCACTACGACAACCGCGTGGGCACCGACAACAACTACGTTGAGAAATTCCTCCTTCAGCTGCTTGCCCAGCTCGATGCCGACGACCCCTATTTCCAGGAGCAGGCCCTCCTGGCCGCCCTCTGGTCGAAGAATGCCTCGCTCTTCTGGCCCCGCTTCACCCATTATGTGGAGCTTCACCCGCAGGGCGCCATTCCTCGCCTCTATCAGGAGGCCGCCTATCTTTTTGGCAACCTGGAGCACCGTTCCAACCTCGACCAGGTGCCTTTCCGCCAGGATGTAAAGGACAACTACGCCGCCTTCATGAATGCCCTGCAGCAGTGCGAGGGCATGCCCATCGAGGAGGTCAGGGGCCGCCTCTATCCCCAGTTTGGCAACACTTATTATTTCGACTATTACCTGGTGAGGGGTCTCACCTTGCTTTAAACCATTCCGAGTTATGAACGACAAGAAAACAAACAATCTGCGGCGCGGCGCGTGGATGGCCGTAGCCCTGGCAGCCGTGGTTTGCGCCCTCGTTTCCTGCGGCCGCAAGTTGCCTTCTTCCTATAGCCAGAGCAAGGACCTGCCGGCCATTTATCCCGACTATGCGCAGGCCACCATTCCTCCGAACATTGCTCCGCTGACGTTCCAGATGAACGACGGTGCCGACGACATGGTGGTGCGCTTCAGCTATAACGACGACGAAATCATCTGCGGCGGCAACGAGGCCGCCCCGGGCCTGAAGCCCTGGCGCCAGCTGATGGCGGCCGCCAAGGGACATGCCGTGGTGGTGGAGGTCTATGCCCGCCACGACGGACAATGGACGCGCTTCAAGCCTTTCAACCTCTTCGTCTCCAACGACTCCATCGACCCGTGGCTCTGCTATCGCCTCATTTCGCCTTCGTTTGTCACCTACGAGGAGCTGACCATCAACCAGCGATGCCTGGAAAACTACGACGAGCGCGTCATCTACGACAACATGTTGTGCAGCATTGAGAAAAGCGGGCAGTGCATCAATTGCCACCACTTCCAGGCCTACAATCCCGAGCGCATGCAGTTCCACGCCCGCCAGTACCAGGGCGGCACCGTGGTGGCCTACAACGGCAAAGTGAAGAAAATCAATATGAAAAACGATTCGCTGCTGTCGGCCGGCGTTTATCCTGCCTGGCATCCGCAGCTCAATTTCATCGTGTATTCCACCAACAAGACGCACCAGAGTTTTCATACCATCGACCCCAACAAAATCGAGGTTTTCGACGATGCCAGCGACCTCATAGCCTTCGACGTGGAGCGCAACCAGGTGACAACCGTCGAGAAGGAGAAAGACGAGCTGGAGGTGTTCCCCTGCTGGGCTCCCGACGGCCGTACGCTCTATTATTGCAGCGCCCACCTGGAAATTCCCGACACGGTGAAAGACCGCGCCCTGGCCACCATCCTGAAAACCTACGAGATAAAATACAACATCTACAAGAAGGATTTCAATCCTCAGACCATGCAATTCGGTCCGCGCCAGCTGGTCTTCGATGCCGCCGCCCTTGACAAGAGCGCCACGCTGCCCCGCATCTCGCCCGACGGCCGCCGCCTGATGTTCACTTTGGGCGAGTTCGGCGTGTTCCACATCTGGCACCACGATGCCGATTTGTGGATGATGGACCTGGAAACGTCGGAGACCGCACCGCTGACCGCCCTCAACAGTGCCGACACCGAGAGCTATCACTCGTGGTCGTCGAACGGCCGGTGGGTGGTGTTCAGCAGCCGCCGCACCGACGGCAATTTCACCCGCCCCTTCATCGCACATATTGACGAGCAGGGGAAATGCGGCAGGCCTTTCGAGTTGCCCAGCCGCCACGCCGACTATCACCGCCAGCTGATGAAGAGCTACAACGTGCCCGAGTTGGTGAAAGGCCCCGTGACCGTCAACCCGCGCCGCTTTGCCGAGGTGCTGAAGACCGACGGCGAGCCGCCCGTGGAGTATGTGAAGCAACTGCAACCGGCACGTTGAGACCTATTCGCTGGAGTTCAGGAGTCCTGTAGTTCAGGAGTTCAGACAATACAATTATACGCTGGGAAAAAAGAAAAACGCTGCCCGTTCAGAATCATCGTCTGAACTCCTGAACTCCTGGACTCCTGAACTACAAATAAGTCGAGGGCAAGCGAACTTGTATTCCTCATTTTTTCCAACTACTTTCACGTCGTTTTGAGTTGTGTTTTTCGGCTCAAAAAAAATGGGTTTTCGGCCTCGGAAAAACCATGAAAAATCTTTACAAAATCGCCGATTTTTGGGCGATTTTGTAAAAGCCTGATAATCAAATACTTTGGAATTGGCTGAGGTTTGACCGCAAATTTCGGTGAGAAATCTTCAAGTTTGAGAGGAGAAATCTTGAAGTTTTCTCTCCAAAATTTGCGGTCAAACTATTTTGGTCTTTCCGAAAACCATGAAAAATCTTTACAAAACGGCTTCCCAAAACGCAGGAAGCCGAGGTCAGTTTCTTGTAAGTTTGATACCGACGTCCGACACCCCCGGCATGCTCTCGCGTTCCATGATGTGTCGCACGGTGATGTGCAGGCTGTCGCCGCGCCTCAGGTCGATGGTGCCCAGGGGAAAGTCGTACTGGTGGAGGGTGACGCCCGTGCCGGTGAATGCCCCCTCGCTGTCGGCCATGCGGCATTTCAGCGTGTCGGTCTTGGTGCGGCGTCCGGGCAGCACGCGTTGCTCCACCACGAGGGTGATGCCCGTGAAGGGGAATGTTTCGTCGATGCGCATGCCCAGTTCCTGCGTAAATCGTCCGGGCGTGCTGATGGGCGGCACGTCGAAGAAAAGGGTGTCGTTGCGGCTCCATCCCGACAGGTCGATGCTCTCGTATCGGTTGAAGACCGTGCTGAGGTTGCACGACGGCAACATGACGGCCACAAGCAGTGTGGCCGTCGCTGACAATATGAAACCCGCTTTTCTGGTCATAAGTCTGATGAAATATCCTGAATACCCCCGGAAACTCCCGGACTGTCAGGCATTTGGAAAATGTATAATCCCCAAATGCGCGGTGTTGGTCCGTGAATTTCCGTGGCTGGTGATGGTGGCGCTTATTCTTGCTTGTCTTGCTTGTCGGCTTTCGGTGTTGCGGCGGAGTTTGCCTTTGCGTCGCCGTCTTGTTGCGGCTTGGGAGCCTTTTTCTTCTTTGGCTGCTGTGGCTTGGCATCGGCCTTTTTCTCGGCCTGCTTGTTCTTCTTTTTCTTTTTCTTGCTCTTGTCGAAGCGGGTGAGGCTCTCGCCGGCCAGCAGGTCGATGGCCTTTTCGGGCTGCTTCTTGTTGTCCTCGCTTTGCAGCGACTCGGGCTTTTCGCCCCGTTTGTTCATTTCGGCCACCTCCATGGCGCGTTCTGCCGAGATGGTTTCCAGGTTGGCGGCCACGCGCTTGTCGGTGCTATAGGTGACGATGCCTGCCAGGATGTCGCTCTTGAAGAAGTAATAGTCGCTGTCCTGGGTTTGCAAGACCACGTCTTTTCCAGGCAGTTTGCGGCTGGCCTCTATGTAGTCGTCAACCTCATAGTTGAGGCAGCATTTCAGTTTTGCGCACATGCCGGCGAGTTTCTGCGGGTTGAGCGAGATGTCCTGGAACCTGGCGGCACCTGTTGACACGCTGACGAAGTTCTTCATCCACGTGGCGCAGCACAGTTCGCGCCCGCAGGGTCCGGTGCCTCCAATGCGTCCTGCCTCCTGTCGTGCGCCAATCTGCTTCATTTCAATCCTTACGTGGAAGGTGGCGGCCAGGTCCTTGATGAGCTGTCGGAAGTCCACGCGCTCGTCGGCAATGTAGTAGAAGATGGCTTTGTTGCCGTCGCCCTGGTATTCCACGTCGCCGATTTTCATTTGCAGTCCCAGGTCCTTGGCAATCTGGCGGCTCAGTATCATGGTGGAGTGTTCGCGCTTCTTGGCCTCGAAGTATTTGTCCATGTCGGACTGTCGTGCCAGGCGATACACGCGCTTGATGTCGTCTTCCGACTTGAGGTTGGCCTTTTTCACTTGTATGTTGACCAGCCTTCCGGTGAGTGTCACTACGCCGATGTCGTGCCCCGGGCTGGCTTCCACGGCCACGATGTCGCCCTTCTTGAGCGGCAGGTTGTTCACGTTGTGGTAATAGCCTTTGCGGGTGTTCTTGAACTGCACCTCCACGAGGTCGGTGTCTTCGTCGTTGCCCGGCACGTCGGCCAGCCAGTCGTAGGTGTTGAGCTGGTGGTCCTGCCGTCCCACGGCGCACCGGCACAATCCGCGTCCGCAGTCGTTGGTTATCTTGTATTTCAGGTTCTTATAGTCCATCTTTTTTTGGGAGTTATATATTTATGTTAGGAATGATTGTCTGATTGTTATTTGCTCAAGAGCAGCACGATGACCTTGAGCACCATGTCGAAGAACACGATTTTTGCGTTGGCGTTCTGGCCGATGTCCCTCTGGCAACGTGCGAAGAGTTCGTTGAGCCCTATGACGTTGGCCTCGTTGATGAAGCGTGCGAAGTTGCGCGAGAAGTTCTCCTCCTCCTGCGTCATGTAGATGAGCTCGGGGTTATGGAAATTGTAGATGAAGTTCTCGCGGATGAGCCTTTGGAAGTATGTCAGCATGCGCTTTTGCCGTTCGCGTCCGTATGCGGCCACCGTTTCGCTCCATTTCTTCAGTTCCTTGATGTTCCGTTGGTAGGCCAGTCGCATGAGCTGAATGAACATGTCGAGGAAGACCTTGTTCTCGTTGTCGGCATCCAGCTCTTCGAGGGCTTTCAGCCAGTCGCCGTTGGCCACGCGGGCTATGCGGTGTGCCACGTCGGCGTCGATGCCTCGTTTTTCCACCAGTGCCTGCTCCAGCTGGGGCGTGCCTATTTTCTTGAGGTCGATGCGCTGGGTGCGGCTGCGGATGGTTTCCAGAAGCTTCTCGGGCTCCTCGCTCACCATGATGAAGACGGTCTGCCGCGGCGGTTCCTCAATGATTTTCAGCATCTTGTTGGCACATTCGCCGTTCATGCGCTCCGGCAGCCACATCACGCACACCTTGTATCCGCCCTGGCTCGACTTGAGCGAGAGCTTGTGGATGAGGTTGTCGCTTTCGCCTGCAAAGATGATAGCCTGCTGGGTGGTGGCCTTCATGCGCTCCAGCCATTGGTCCATGGTGAAATAGGGGCCCTGCATGAGCAGGGCGTTCCATTCCTTGGCAAAGTCGTCGCTCGTCATCTTGTGGTCGCTGCTGGTGCCGGAAGGCTTGATGACGGGATAAGAGAAATGAAGGTCGGGATGCTGCCACTTGGCCAGCATGGCCTTGGTGTTTACCACCTGTTGGGGTGTGAAGCCGGCGGCAGGCGTGTCGCTGTTGCCGCGCTCGCCCAGCAGGTACGATGCGAAGGCCAGGGCCACGGCCATCTTGCCGCAGCCGGCAGGGCCGCAGAGCAGCAGGGCATGGGGCAGGCGCCCCTCGTCGGCCAGGGCGGTGAGCCGCTGGCGGGCCTCTTCTTGTCCTATCACTTGGTCGAAAGTCATGGATATGGCGTGAATTGCCTGCAAAATTACGAAAAATCTGAGTAAGTGAAAAGCAAACAAATGATTTTGTTTGATTGAGCGTGAAGATTTTATGTAAAAATAAGTGAAACACGGCTTGTTTTATCTTTTTTTATGTTTCCGTTCTTGTCTGGTTTTTCAAAAGGCCGTGTGCAGGTGTCAATGCGTCATGTTTTCCGACAAATTGTCACACCTTTGTGGTCGGGCATACTATTTGAGGCATTTATGGGCGGGAAGGCGCTTCCCGTTTTTAAAAAGCATAAAAGAAAGGAGAAACTATATATGACACTCGACAACTTTACAATCAAGGCGCAAGAGGCTGTGCAGCATGCTGTGCAGCTGGTGCGAAGAAACGGCCAGCAGGCCATTGAACCTGTCCACCTGCTGAAGGGTGTGATGGAGAAAGGAAAAGATGTTGCCACTTTCATCTTCCAGAAAATGGGCATCAACGCCGCCCATGTGGAAACGCTCGCCGACTCGGAAATACAGCATCTGCCCCGCGTGCAGGGCGGTGAGCCCTTCCTGAGCCGCGAGTCTAACGACGTGCTGATGAGGGCCATGGACATGTCGAAGCAGATGGGCGACGAGTTCGTGAGCGTGGAGCCACTGCTCTTGGCCATCCTCGAGGTGAACTCGCCCGCCTCGCGCATACTGAAAGATGCCGGCATGACCACCGCCGACACCATGAAGGCCATTCAGGCACTGCGGCAGGGCGGACGCGTGGAAAGTCAGAGCGGCGACGACAACTACCAGAGCCTCTCGAAATATGCCAAGAACCTGGTGGAGGAGGCACGGGCCGGAAAACTCGATCCCGTCATCGGCCGCGACGACGAGATAAGGCGCGTGTTGCAGATTCTTTCCAGGCGTACCAAGAACAACCCCGTGCTCATTGGTGAGCCCGGCACCGGAAAGACCGCCATCGTGGAGGGACTGGCACAGAGAATTGTCAGGGGCGACGTGCCCGAAAACCTAAAAGACAAGCAGCTCTTCTCGCTCGACATGGGCGCTCTCGTGGCCGGTGCCAAGTACAAGGGCGAGTTTGAGGAAAGGCTGAAAAGCGTCATCAAGGAGGTGACGGGCAGCCAGGGACGCATCATCCTCTTCATAGACGAAATCCACACGCTGGTGGGAGCAGGGGCCGGAGAGGGCGCCATGGACGCCGCCAACATCCTGAAACCGGCGCTCGCAAGGGGCGAGCTGCGCTCAATCGGTGCCACCACGCTCAACGAGTACCAGAAATACTTTGAGAAAGACAAGGCCCTGGAGCGCAGGTTCCAGACTGTCATGGTGGACGAACCCGACGAGCTGTCGGCCATTTCCATCCTTCGCGGACTGAAAGAGCGCTACGAGAACCACCACAAGGTGCGCATACAGGATGATGCCTGCATAGCCGCCGTGAAATTGTCGGAAAGGTATATCAGCGACCGCTTCCTGCCCGACAAGGCCATCGACCTCATGGACGAGGCCGCCGCCAAGCTCAGGATGGAGCGCGACTCGGTGCCCGAGGAACTCGACGACATCACCCGCCAGCTGAAGCAGCTGGAAATAGAGCGCGAGGCCATCAAGCGCGAGAACGACCAGGAAAAGATTTCGCAGCTCGACAAAGACATTGCCGAACTGAGGGAAAAGGAAAACACCTTCAGGGCAAAATGGGAAAGCGAGCGCGCATTGGTAAACAAAATCCAGCAGGACAAGCTGGAGATGGAGAACCTGCGCTATGAGGCAGAACGCGCCGAGCGTGAGGGCGACTACGGACGGGTGGCCGAAATAAGGTATTCGAAGCTGAAAGCCCTCGAGGACGACATCCACAACATACAACAACAGTTGGCGTCGGCACAGGGCGGAAATGCCATGGTAAGGGAGGAAGTGACCGCCGACGACATTGCCGAAGTGGTGAGCCGATGGACGGGCATCCCCGTCAGCCGGATGTTGCAGAGCGAGAAAGACAAGTTGCTGCACCTCGAAGAGGAACTGCACAAAAGGGTGATTGGACAAGACGAGGCCATCACCGCCGTGGCCGATGCCGTAAGGCGGAGCCGCGCCGGCCTGCACGACCCCAAGCGCCCCATCGCATCGTTCATCTTCCTCGGCACCACCGGCGTGGGAAAGACGGAGCTTGCCAAGGCCCTGGCAGAATATCTTTTCAACGACGAACAGATGATGACGCGCATCGACATGAGCGAATATCAGGAAAAGCACACCGTGAGCCGCCTCATCGGCGCCCCTCCGGGATACATCGGATATGACGAGGGCGGACAACTCACCGAGGCCGTCAGGCGCAAGCCATATTCCGTCGTCCTCTTCGACGAAATAGAAAAGGCGCACCCCGACGTGTTCAACATCCTTCTGCAGGTGCTCGACGACGGAAGGCTTACCGACAACAAAGGCCGCACGGTGAACTTTAAGAACACCATCATCATCATGACCTCCAACCTTGGAAGCCAGATGGTAAGAGAGGAAGTGGAGCGCGACGGCGGCATGCTCAACGCGCAGCAGCAGCAAGCCCTGCACGACAAGCTCATGGCCCTGCTCAAGCAGGTCATCCGTCCCGAATTCCTCAACCGCATCGACGAAACCATGATGTTCCTGCCCCTTACCAAGGCAGAAATTGCCGAGGTGGTGCGCCTTCAGGTGGCCAATGTGCAGAAAATGCTGGCCGCCCAGGATGTGCAGCTGGAGGTGACGCCCCACGCCGTGAACTACCTGGCAGAAGTGGGCTTCGACCCCGAGTTCGGCGCAAGGCCCGTGAAGCGAGCCATTCAGCGTTACATGCTCAACGACCTGTCGAAGCGGTTGCTCGCCGGCGAGGTGAGCCACGACAAGCCCATCATCGTTGACAGCTTCGGTGACGGTTTGGTATTCAGGAACTAAGGATAGCAATAAAGCGCCGTGGCGCGTTCAAGGCTCAATGTGACAATGCTCACAACAAGCCTTTGAACGCGCCACGGCGTTTTTGGAAGTCTGACAATACTATGGCGGTTGGTTAACTCGTTTTTTTGGCCGAAGGGGAGATGGACTTTATAGAAACCAACTAAAAGGCATATCCTAAACTTAATAGAATCTGATTTGAGTAGGAGTCTTCTTCTTCGTCTATTGAAGAAATACCTTTTTGATAACTTAAATCAATCACCCAGTGATTATACCAAAGACCGATGCCACCAATTGGCCCAATATCGTATTTGTTATATTTGGCACCATAGTCTTTCAAATCGTTAAGTCCTATAGTTTTTGTTATCTTTGTGTCGTCTGAAGATGTTATAATTTTATAAGAACCAGCGAAGTCACAACTAACGAATAAACCTAAATGGAAATCCAATGCTGTGTGATTACAAAGTTTAACAATATAACCGACGTTGGTTGGGGCAATTTGAGCTTTGAAAGCGGTAAATCTCGTTTTGTTCTTTAGGTTGTTGGTGCTTTCCAACCATTCTTCAGCCGTTCTGAAACCACGCATGCCTGCAGTTACATTCAAACCATAATAGAAAGGGCTTGTCCCAAAAGGCAAATACAAACCCAATGTGAGATTTCCTCCCCATGCATTTTTATATTTTCCATAACACTTTTGCCTAGCCCATTCTTTTTCAGAATTCTCTAAACCAGATCCTGAAACGTTGCTAAGGCTTACGCCACTTCTTACAATCCATACATTTTTGTCATTAGTAAATCCAACTGGCAGTGATGAAACTTGTGCCTTTGAAATAAGTCCTAATGAACCGAGAATGGATAAAACTAAAAGACTCTTAATCCTTTTCATACTTTTTCTTTTTTCCTTATTAGTAATTCTTAATTGTCTTTACCCTACAACTGCACTAACTCTTGGAAAAAAGAAAGCGCAGACTTCTGTCATACGCTTCTCGGGCCTTCCACAGCCTCTAACATCCTATGACGAGGTCCACGCTTATAGCATGAACTCCATGGATGTTAGTATTTTCTGCTCTTAGGCTTGTCTGATGTGGAAGTTTGAGAAGCGATTGAGCAAATAAAAATAGTGCTTCTTATGAAAACACAATGCAAAAGTACATAAAAACTTTGAAATTCCAAAAAAATACAAGGAAAAAATGTCTTACTTTTAATGCGGTTAGATTAATTATGGAGAAAATGGAAATAATTAATGTGTGATTATAATTTTGACCATCAAAATAAGGGATGCGATAGTCGCATCCCCTATTAAATTTTTTGGTGTGAATGGTTACTCAAGGTAGGTGTAGCCGTAGAGTCCTGAGCGGTAATTACTTAGAAATTCCTTGCCCTCCTCGAGGGTGATTTTTCCTTCTTTGACGCTCTTGGTCACCCAGATTTCCAGTTGCCGCACCAGCTTCTTGGGGTTGTACTGCACGTATTCGAGCACTTCTTCCACGGTTTCGCCGTCGATGATCTGGTCGATGTGGTATTGTCCGTCCTTCACGGAGATATGGACGGCGTTGGTGTCGCCGAAGAGGTTGTGCATGTCGCCAAGGATTTCCTGATAGGCTCCCACGAGGAACACGCCGAGGTAGTAGCGGTCGTTGCGCTTCAGGCTGTGGACGGGCAGGGAGTGGGAGTTGTTGCGGTTGGTGACGAAATTGGCTATCTTGCCGTCGCTGTCGCAGGTGATGTCCTGAAGGGTGGCGTGGCGCGTGGGCCGCTCGTTGAGCCGTTGGATGGGCATGATGGGGAAGAGCTGGTCGATGGCCCACGAGTCTGACAGGCTCTGGAAAAGCGAGAAATTGCAGAAATATTTGTCGGCCAGCAGCTTGTCGATGTTCATCAGTTCCTCGGGGATGTGCTTGAGGTTCTTGGCCAGGGCATTTATTTCGTGGCAGACGCTCCAATACATGGCTTCGATTTCGGCGCGCGTCTTCAGGTCCACGATGCCGTGGGAGAAGAGGTCGAGCACTTCTTCCCTGATTTGTTCGGCGTCGTGCCAGTCTTCAAGGACGTTGCGCGGCGACAGGTTGTCCCAAATCTCATAGAGGTCTTTCACGAGCTGGTGGCTGTTTTCGTCGGGCTCGAATTCTTCGTCCATCTCGGGCAGCGAGGCTGTTTCCAGCACGTCGATGACGAGCACCGAGTGGTGGGCGGCCAGCGATCGCCCGCTCTCGGTGATGATGTTGGGGTGGGGCAGGCTGTTTTTGTTGGCTGCTTCCACGAAGGTGTAGATGCAGTCGTTGACATATTCCTGGATGGAGTAGTTGACCGAGCTTTCGCTCGACGGCGACCGCGTGCCGTCGTAATCGACGCCCAGTCCGCCTCCGCAGTCCACGAAGTCCACGTTGTAGCCCATTTTGTGCAGCTGTATGTAGAATTGCGAGGCTTCGCGCAGGGCGGTCTGTATGCGGCGTATCTTGGTGATTTGCGAGCCAATGTGGAAGTGGATGAGCCGCAGGCAGTCGCGCATGTCTTTCTTGTCGAGCATGTCGAGCGCTTCCAGCAGTTCGGAGCTGGTGAGCCCGAACTTGGATGCGTCGCCGCCGCTTTCCTCCCATTTCCCGCTGCCGCTGCTTGCCAGTTTGATGCGAATGCCGATGTTTGGCCTGACGTTGAGTTTTTTCGCCTCTTTGGCAATGAGTTCCAGCTCGTTGAGTTTTTCCACGACGATGAACACCTGCTTGCCCATTTTCTGCGCGAGCAATGCCAGTTCTATGTAGCTCTGGTCCTTGTATCCGTTGCAGATGATGATGGAGTCGCTCTGGCACTGCATGGCGATGACGGCGTGGAGCTCGGGTTTCGAGCCTGCCTCGAGGCCCAAGTTGAACTTGCGTCCGTGGGAGATGATTTCCTCCACCACGGGCTGCATCTGGTTCACCTTGATGGGATATACCACGTAGTTTTCGGCCTTGTAGTCGTATTGTGCGGCAGCTTTCTTGAAGCAGCTCCATGTCTTCTCGATGCGGTTGTCGAGGATGTCGGGGAAGCGCAGCAGCACGGGTGCCTGCACGTCGCGCAGTGCCAGCTCGTCCATCACCTCGCGCAGGTCCACCTGTGTGGTGTCCTTGCAGGGTGTTACGAAGACGTTGCCCTTGCCGTTGATGCCAAAGTAGGAGGTTCCCCAGCCGTTGATGTTGTAAAGCTCTTTCGAGTCTTCAATGGTCCATTTCTTCATTTTTACTGTCGTGGGTTATAACTTCAAAAGTTCGCGCAGCCGGGCCACGCTGATATGTATTTTCTCGTAGTTGTTCATCAGGTTGACGTCGAGTATGTGGCGGGCCTGGTTGTAGAACAGCTCGCGCTCGGCCAGCTGGTTGGCAATGAACTGCAGCAGTTCCCCGTGCTCTTTTCCCTTGATGAGCGGCCTTTCCGTCCTGCCCATTTTCAGGTGTTCGTAGAGCACCTCGGGGCTGGCTTTCAGATAGACCGTTTCGGCCTGCTGGTTCATGTATTCCATGTTGTCGAAGAAGCAGGGTGTTCCGCCTCCGCAACTCATGACGACGTTCTCAAATTCGGCCACCTCGTGGAGCATGTTGTGCTCAATCTTTCGGAACCCTTCCTCTCCGCGCTCGGCAAAAATCTGCGGCACCTTTTTGCGCATGCGGCTTTCGATGTACCAGTCGAGGTCGTAGAACGGCACGCCGAGTTCGTGTGCCAGGGCCCTTCCCACGGTGGTCTTTCCGGCTCCCATGTAGCCGATGAGGATGACGCGCACCATGCTATTCCTTGTTGATAATCTTCATGCACTCTTCCAGCGTGAGCGAGGCGGCGTTGGCGTGCATGGCCTTCGGCAGACGGTAGTTCTTGCCTTTATAGGCCAGGTAGGGACCGTAGCGGCCGTTCATCACCTCGAGTTCCGGCTCTTCTTCGAAGGTCTTCAGGTGGCGCGCCGATTCCTGTTTCCTTTTCTCCTCAATGAGTTTCACGGCCTCGTCGAGGGTGATGCTCAGCGGGTCCATGCCCTTGGGCAGGCCCACGTATTTTTTCTGGTGGAGCACATACGGCCCGAAGCGTCCTGCCCCGATGACCACGTCGTCGCCCTCGAACTGTCCTACCGTGCGGGGCAGGCGGAACAGTTCAAGTGCCTCGTCGAGGGTGATGCTCTCAATGCTCTTGTCGGCGGGCATCTGGGCGAAGCGCGGCTTTTCCTGGTCGTCGGCAGAGCCTATCTGCACCACGGGTCCGAAGCGTCCTATCTTCACGAACACGGGCTTCCCTGTTCCCGGCTCGGTGCCTATCTGCCGTTCGCCGGCCTTGTGCTCCTCGCGCGCGTTCATAGTTTTTTCTACCACGGGCTCAAAGCTGTTGTAGAACTCCTGAATCATCTGCGTCCAGGTTTCCTTGCCGTTGGCAATGTCGTCGAACTCCTGTTCAGCCTTGGCCGTGAAGTTATAGTCCATCACGGTGGGGAAATACTTCATGAGGAAGTCGTTCACCACGGTGCCGGTGTCGGTGGGCAGCAGTTTTCCTTTGTCGCTGCCGGCCATTTCCTTTTTGGTCTTGGTGGTAATCTTGATGCCTTGCAGGGTATCGACGGTGTAATTTCGCTCCTCGCCCTTTTTGTCACCCCTCTGCACATATTCGCGCTGCTGGATGGTGGAAATGGTGGTGGCGTAGGTGGCGGGGCGGCCGATGCCCAGCTCCTCCAGCTTTTTCACAAGCGATGCCTCGGTGTATCTTTGCGGACCCTGGCTGTAGCGCTCAATGGCCGTTATCTCCCTGCGGGTGAGCATGTTGCCCACGGCAATGGGCGGCAGTATGTGGGTCACCTCCTCGGCGTTTTCCTGCTCGTCGTCGTTCGATTCGCGATACACCTTGAGGAATCCTTCAAACTTCACCACCTCTCCCTGGGCCACGAACATGGGCATGTCTTTCTTGCCGCTGGTCGGGGTGTCTATGTTTATATAAACCGATGTTTTCTCAATGAGTGCGTCTTCCATCTGCGAGGCGGCGGTGCGCTTCCAAATCAGCTCATAGAGGCGCTTTTCCTGAATGTTGCCCTCAATTTCATGTTTGTTCATGTAGGTGGGGCGGATGGCCTCGTGCGCCTCCTGGGCACCCTTGGCGCTGGTGTGGTATTGCCTCACGCGGCTATATTCCTTGCCCCAGAGCCTTGTGATTTCCTCCTTGCTCGTGTTGATGCAGAGGCTCGACAGGTTGACCGAGTCGGTACGCATATAGGTGATATGTCCGTTTTCATAAAGCCGCTGGGCCACCATCATGGTCTGGCTCACGGTGAAGCCCAGCTTGCGGGCGGCCTCCTGCTGAAGGGTGGAGGTGGTGAAGGGCGGTGCCGGCGTGCGCTTTGTAGGCTTTTTCTGAACGTCGCGCACCTCGAACTTGGCATCCTTGCATTGTTCAAGGAATGCCAGCACCTCGTCGTGCGTCTTGAAGCGGGTGTCCAGTTCGGCTTTCACCTCGCTTTGCGAGCCGTCGGCGTTCTGAAGGCCGAAAATGGCGTGAACGCGGTAGTAGGGCTCGCTATGGAAGGCCTGGATTTCGCGCTCGCGCTCCACGATGAGCCTTACGGCCACGCTCTGCACGCGGCCTGCCGACAGGGCGGGCTTCACCTTCCGCCACAACACGGGCGAGAGCTTGAAACCCACCAGGCGGTCGAGCACGCGCCGCGCCTGCTGGGCGTTCACCAGGTTCATGTTCAGGTGGCGCGGATGGGCAATGGCCTCCAGAATGGCAGGCTCCGTGATTTCGTGGAACACGATGCGGTTGGTGTTCTTCTTGTCGAGGCCAAGCACCTCGCACAGGTGCCACGAAATGGCCTCTCCCTCGCGGTCTTCATCGCTTGCCAGCCACACCTTTTCCGATTTCTTCACCTGGCTTTTCAGCTCACCCACCAGTTTCTTCTTTTCTTCGGGAATTTCATAGTCGGGCTGCAGGCTCGACATATCTATACTGATTTCCTTCTTTTTCAGGTCACGGATATGACCGTATGACGACATCACTTTGAAGTCCTTTCCAAGGATCTTCTCGATTGTCTTCGCCTTTGCGGGGCTCTCCACAATCACAAGATTTTGCTGCATGACAATTAGAGATTAAAAATTGAGGGTGCAAATGTAGGCAAAAGTTTTACATACACCTTATTATATGTATGTTTTTTTAGAAAAATTAAGACTTTGGGGCGCTTGCATCCCGTCGGCTGACTTCTCGAAGTCTTTTTTGGGGGTAGGGCAGGGGGTGAAAAACGCCCTGAAAACGCCTCAAAAAAGCCACGGATTTTTATGAAAAATCTTGACAAAATTTACAAAAATCAAACGGTATTGTAACACGCTGATAATCAGCGGTTTCAAAATTGCCCTTGGTTTGACCGCAAATTTTGGGTGGAAATCTTCAAGATTTCTCCCCTTAAACTTGAAGATTTCTCCTCGAAATTTGCGGTCAAGCATCTCCGGGGTGGATAGTTTTTATGAAAAATCTTGACAATTTGAACGCTCCCAACACCCGCCGAAGTTGAGATATAAGACCTCCTTTCAAATCCAACGAGGTGGGGGCCACTCACCATCGTCTATAATCCAAAGGTCACGTGGGATTTGAGAGTTGGAGCATAGCCGTTATTTTGTGTCATCGTCATGTTCTAAAAGAACTTGCTACTCCGGATTTTTTCGTAATAATCGGGAGTATGGTCCCGATTTTTATGGTTTTTTTTGCTTGCAAAGATAGAATGTAGAGCCTTTCCATCAGGTCGCACCAGTTGGTTTTGGTTACTTGGAAAATAAAGAGAACTGATTGCGCCGAGAGAAGCTGTGTGATTTCCAAATCGTTCAACTTTTTCCTGGACAAATTGTAGCGGGTTGTACGAAATGGAAATTTTATGCAACAAAATTCACGTCGAAGTATTCCAAAAAAGAAATTTTCCGTTGCCCTTTGTTTTTTTCGGTTTATTTTTTGGAGAGCCGGATATTTGTTGTAACTTTGCACCAATTTACGTCGCGCCCTTCGCGCCATGCAATTCCGGCCGCGTGAAAACGCCTTGGCCGTGACCTTCTTCAAGACAACAATCCTACATTATTAAATATATTTATGAAGACATACTCCTACGATGAAGCTTTCGAGGCTTCGCTTGACTATTTCAATGGTGACGAACTGGCTGCCCGTGTGTGGGTGAACAAATATGCCATGAAGGACAGCTTTGGCAATATCTATGAGCGCAGTCCCGAAGACATGCACCACCGCATTGCCTCCGAGATAGCACGCATAGAGCAGAAATATGAGAACCCCATGAGCGAGGAGGAAATTTTCAACCTGCTCGACCATTTCCGCTACATTGTTCCCGCCGGCAGCCCCATGACGGGCATCGGCAACACCTTCCAGGTGGCGTCGTTGTCGAACTGCTTCGTGATAGGCCTCGACGGCGATGCCGACTCCTACGGCGCCGTCTTGCGCATTGACGAGGAGCAGGTGCAGCTGATGAAGCGGCGCGGCGGCGTGGGCCACGACCTCACACACATCCGCCCGAAGGGTTCGCCGGTGAACAACTCCGCCCTTACTTCCACCGGCCTGGTGCCCTTCATGGAACGCTACAGCAACAGTACGCGCGAGGTGGCGCAGGACGGCCGCCGCGGTGCGCTGATGCTCTCCGTGGGCATCAAGCATCCCGACTCTGAGGCGTTCATCGATGCCAAGATGACCGAGGGAAAAGTCACCGGCGCCAATGTCAGCGTGAAAATCGACGACGAGTTCATGGAGGCCGCCATCAACGACAAGGAGTATGTGCAACAATTCCCCGTGGACAGCGCCGAGCCCATGGTGAAAAAGGAAATCAGCGCCAAACGGCTCTGGGAGAAAATCGTACACAATGCCTGGAAGAGTGCCGAGCCGGGCGTGCTCTTCTGGGACACCATCCTCAGGGAAAGCATTCCCGACTGCTACGCCGACCTGGGCTTCCGCACCGTCTCTACAAACCCCTGCGGCGAAATTCCCCTGTGCCCCTACGACTCGTGCCGACTGTTGAGCATCAACCTTTACAGCTATGTGGTCAACCCCTTCACGCCGGAGGCCTATTTCGATTATGAACTGTTCCGCAAACACGTTGGCTTCGCACAGAGGCTGATGGACGACATCGTGGACCTGGAGCTGGAGAAAATCGACCAGATTATGGAGAAAATCAAGGTGGACCCGCAGAGCCAGGAGGTGAAAGGCGCCGAATTCCACCTCTGGGAGAAAATCAAGCGCAAGAGCTCCATGGGCCGGCGCACCGGCGTGGGCATCACCGCCGAGGGCGACATGATTGCCGCCATGCTGCTGCGCTATGGCACGCAGGAGGCCACCGACTTCTCGGTGAATGTTCACCGCACGCTGGCACTCTCGGCCTACGCCTCGTCGGTGAGGATGGCCAGGGAGCGCGGGGCATTCGAAATCTTCGACGCCGGCCGCGAAAAGAACAACCCCTTCATCCTGCGACTGAAGGAGGCCGACCCGCAACTCTATGACGACATGGTGAAATACGGGCGCAGGAACATTGCCTGCCTTACCATAGCACCCACCGGCACCACATCGCTCATGACGCAGTCAACCAGCGGAATTGAACCCGTGTTCATGCCCGTTTACAAGCGCCGCCGCAAGGTCAATCCCGGCGATGCCAACGTGCACGTGGACTTCGTAGATGAGGTGGGCGACAGCTTTGAGGAATACATCGTTTACCACAAGAAGTTCCTGGAGTGGATGCGCATCAACGGCATTGATACCGAAAAGCGCTATTCCCAGGGCGAGATAGACGAACTGGTGGCACGCTCGCCTTATTATAAGGCCACGGCCAACGACGTGGACTGGCTCATGAAGGTGAAGATGCAAGGCGCCATTCAGAAGTGGGTGGACCATTCCATCAGCGTTACCGTCAACCTGCCCAACGACGTTGACGAGGCTCTGGTGAACAAACTCTATGTGGAGGCATGGCGCTCGGGGTGCAAGGGATGCACCATCTATCGCGACGGCAGCCGCGCCGGAGTCATGGTGCAGGTGACCGAAAAGAAAAAGAAGGAAGAACCCAAGCCCGAGGCATTGCCCTGCAAGCATCCCGAAGTGACCGAAGTGAGGCCCCAGACACTGGAGTGCGACGTGGTGAGGTTCCAGAACAACAAAGAGAAATGGGTGGCCTTCGTAGGACTGCTCGACGGCTATCCCTACGAAATCTTCACCGGACTACAGGACGACGAGGAAGGCATCATGCTGCCAAAGAGCGTCACCAAGGGAAAAATCATCAAGCGAAGCAACGAGGACGGCACCAAGCGCTACGACTTCCAGTTTGAGAACAAACGCGGCTACAAGACCACCGTGGAGGGACTGAGCGAGAAATTCAATCCCGAATATTGGAACTATGCCAAGCTCATTTCGGGAGTGCTCAGGTACCGCATGCCCATTGAGCACGTCATCAAGCTGGTGAGTTCGTTGCAATTGAAGAGCGAAAGCATCAACACCTGGAAAGTAGGCGTGGAAAGGGCATTGAAGAAATACATCACCGACGGCACGGAGGCCAAGGGACAGAAATGCCCGAATTGCGGACATGAGTCGCTGGTTTATCAGGAGGGATGCCTCATTTGCAAGAATTGCGGGGCAAGCCGTTGCGGATAATCTCTGGCAATGACATTGAAAGAAAGTTTTGTAAGCCTGAAAGGCGTGAGGTTTCACGCCTTTCATGGTGTAGGGCGGCAGGAGAGGCTGACCGGCGCCGACTTTGTAGTTGACCTGCGCGTGAAGATTGACGTGGGAAAGGCGGTCGGCTCCGACAACGTGGCCGACACGCTCAGCTACGACCGCCTCTACGCCATTGCGGAGGAAGAAATGCGGGTGCCTTCCAACCTGCTCGAGCACGTGGCGGGAAGAATGGCACGGCGCATTGCTCAGGAATGGGAGCAGGCGGAGGAAATCTTCGTGGCCATCACCAAGGAAAACCCGCCTATGGGAGGGCAAATGGAAGGGGCAACCGTGGAGTTGTGCTTCAAAAAAGACTAATCCCGGCCCGCCTCTTTTGTCCCCTTTGCTATGACATCGCTGCGGCCTCTCTCTCAAAAACAGTCCCCTCCATTCTTAATAAATGATAAAACGCGGAGGCAATAGGCAGTTTTATCCACGAAAATGTTTAATTTTGCAACCGTATGACAAAAAGACTATTTCTCTTCGCGGCATTGCTCATGATGGTTGTCACCATGGCAAGTGCCAAGTTCACCCTCGTCATTGACGCAGGGCATGGCGGACGCGACTCGGGAGCAAAAGGCAAATCGGCCTACGAAAAAAACATTAACCTGAAGGTGGCATTGGCCTTTGGGAAGTATGTGGAAAAGAACTGCCCCGACGTGAGAGTCATCTACACCCGAAAGACCGACGAGTTCATATCGCTGGCAGAGCGGGCGGCCATCGCCAACCGCAACAAGGCCGACCTGTTCATAAGCATTCACACCAATGCTCTGCCCAACGGTGCCGTGGCACGCGGATTTGAGGTCTATACCCTCGGTATGCACCGCGCAAACGACAATTTGGAGGTGGCAAAGCGCGAGAACTCGGTCATTCTCGTGGAGAAAGACTATAAGACGCGCTATCAGGGCTTTGACCCAAAATCCAGCGAGAGCTACATCATGTTCGAGTTCATTCAGGACAAATACATGGCGAAAAGCGTGGAACTGGCAAAGCTCGTGCAAAGCAACGTGTGCAAGATTGCCAACCGGCCCAACAAGGGCGTCCACCAGGCCGGTTTCCTCGTGCTGAGGGAAACGTCCATGCCCAGCTGCCTTGTGGAACTGGGATTTATAACCACGCCCGACGAGGAGAAACTGCTCGTTTCGGAAAGTGGCATCGACGCTCATGCCCGCGGACTCTACCAGGCATTCTTGAAATATAAGAACAAGTTTGCGGGAGGACAGGCCCCTTTCGTGGAGGCGGTCGTGGAGGAACAGGAAAATCCAACGACCGCGTCAACAAAGGAAACAATAAAGGAGGAACCGGTCAAGCCGGAAAGCAAGGAAAAGGAACCAGCAAAGGAAAAGGAAAGTGAAGCGACTGGTCCGGCCGTCTTCAAGGTGCTGATCTTATCAGTGGAAAAACCACTCGACGACAACGACAAACGCCTGCAAGGGCTCAGCAACGTGGCCCATTTCACAGAAAACGGCCGCGTGAACTACACCTGCGGGGCGTCGGAGGATTATCAGGAAATATTCCTTCTGAGAAAGACGCTTTCGGAGAAATTTCCAAACGCCTATATCGTGGCTTTCAAAAATAACCGGATGACCGACGTGAAACAGGCCATTGACGAATATACCCGTGGCCAATGACGTTTTTCATTTAAATAATTAAAGACACATGAAAATCAACAAGGAAATAAAAATTGCCCTCATGGCCATCGTGGCGCTCGTCGTGCTCTTCTTCGGCCTGAATTTCCTCAAGGGGCTTGAGGTGTTCTCCACCGACACCAAGTATTTCATGGCCTTCAAGAACATCAGCGGCCTGGGAACTTCAACGCCCATCTATGCCAACGGATACCGCGTGGGAGTGGTGAAAGTCGTTGACTATGACTATACTAACGAAAGAGACATCATGGTGGAGGTGGGCGTGGACCCCAAACTCAGAATACCCCAGGGAACCACGGCCGAAATCTCAAGCGACCTGTTGGGAAACCTGCAGGTCAACCTCCTTTTGGGCGAGAATACAAAGGAAATCATTGAGCCAGGAGGCATCATAAAAGGCGACATCAACGAAGGAGCCATGGGAAAATTGAAAGCCATGATTCCCACCATTGAAAAGATGATGCCCAAGCTCGACAGTATCATGACCAGCCTCAACACGCTGATGGCCGACCCCGCTATTTCACAATCGTTGCACAACGTGGAGGGCATTACGGCCAGTCTGACAACAACGACCCGCGAGCTTAATACCCTCATGGGACAGCTTAACCGCCAGGTTCCGGGAATTATGAACAAGGCCAATGGATTGCTCGACAATTCCGCCAACGCCGTGACCGCTCTCAACGGACAGCTGGCAAAGGTTGATGTGGAGGCCACCATGACGAGAGTGAACGCCACGCTTGACGAAGTACAGCAACTAACCAATCGCATGCAAAGCAACGAGGGAAGCCTGGGTCTGCTCATGAACGACGACCACCTCTACAGGTCGCTCAACACTACCGTGCTTTCTGCCGATTCGCTCCTCATCAACTTCAGACAGCATCCCAAACGATATGTGCATTTTTCTATTTTCGGAAAGAAAGACAAATAAGACAATTTAAATTGTGTTCAAATAAGAATGTTTGCGGCGGTGAACCGCCAAAACATTCGCAAAGGTCTAAAAGGTGACACTTTAGACGTGTTTTCAAAACACTTTTGTCAACGGTTTGCCTCTCTTGGGCGTTCTTTGATTTTCTTAATTTTCAGCCACTTGCAAATATACAAGAGCCGGAACCTGTCTTTAAACGTCCATCATTCGATAAAGTCCCATCATTTCGCCATTTGCAAGCGTTTGATTAAAAAATCCTAAATCTTTGGATTTGCCCGTTTCTTTTTTTTTTGCGACCTTTGCAATGCGAAAACAGCCCTGCCCCCAATGGGCAACCTGAAAGCGAGAATAACTGAAAACATGAACAGCAACCCCCGCGAACTTTGGCAACAATGCCTTGAACTCATCAAAGGCAACGTTACCGAACAGCAATTCAACACGTGGTTCCGCCCCATAGTTTTTGGAGCATACCAGCCGGCCACCAAGACACTCTTGGTGAACGTGCCAAGTATGTTCGTCTATGAATATCTGGAGGAGAACTACGTTGACTTGCTCAAAAAGGTGCTTACCCGTGTTTTCGGAAACAATGTCCGCCTTAATTATAATGTTCTCACGGACAAAACCAACAATCTTGTTCAGACCGTGCAGCCCGAGCCCACCGCCGACATTGACACAATGCGGCCGCAGGTTCGCGGCAACCAGCCCCCGTCTGTTTTCGACGCAGCCCCCCTTCAGCCCCTTGATTCTCAGCTGAACCCTCATCACACATTCCAGAATTTCATTGAAGGCGACAGCAACAAATTGTGTCGTAGCGTAGGCCTTTCCATAGCCGAGCACCCGCAGGGGTCGCAGTTCAACCCCATGTTTGTGTTCGGTCCAAGCGGTTGCGGAAAAACCCACCTTATCAATGCCATGGGCGTGCGAACCAAAGAATTGTATCCGCAGAAGCGCGTGCTCTACGTCAGTGCCCGACTCTTCCAGGTGCAATATAGCAACGCCGTGCTGCAGAACAAGACCAACGATTTCATCAATTTCTACCAGACCATCGACATGCTCATTGTCGATGACATTCAGGAGTGGATGACATCGGCCAAGACGCAAGTCATCTTCTTCCACATCTTCAACCACCTGTTGCGCAACGGCCGCCGCATTGTCCTGGCCTCCGACCGGCCTCCGGTTGACTTGAAAGGCATGAGCGACCGACTGATAACACGTTTCTCCGGCGGCCTGCTTGCCGAGATTGAGAAACCCAACGTGCAGCTGTGCATAGACATCCTCCACAGCAAAATCAAGCGCGACGGCCTCCGCATCCCCGAAGACGTGGTGCAGTTTATTGCCCAGACGGCCAACGGCAGCGTTCGCGACCTCGAGGGAGTTATCAATTCGCTCCTGGCTTTCAGCATTGTCTATAACGGCAACATCGACATGCGGCTGGCTGAAAGGGTCATCAAACGCGCCGTGAAGATGGACGACCACCCGCTCACGATGGATGACATCATAGAGACTGTGTGCAACCACTACAACGTGTCGCCGACGGCCTTGGAGAGCCGTTCAAGAAAACGTGACCTCGTGCTGGCCAGGCAGGTAAGCATGTATCTTGCGCAAAAGCATACGAAGATGCCCACGTCGAGAATTGGCAAGCTGGTGGGAGGCCGCGACCACAGCACCGTGCTCCACAGTTGTTCTCTCGTGGAGCAGCGAATGAAAATCGACAAGCTCTTCTGCGAAGAAATACTGGAAATCGAGAAATCCTTCAAATTGAAGCAATAGGCCGAAATTTGAAGGATTTTTCTTTTCACGCCTTTTTGTTCCATAACGTTTCCTGTGCTTGTAAAAATGGTCGCGCTCGAAACGTACAGTTGTTTCGCAATTATTGAAATAACAAAGCTTCCGAAGAAAAATAAAAATGTTGTCATTTTACACTAAAATACTTTGCAATTTCGTTTTTTTTTCTTACTTTTGCCCCGAAAATGCGGCTTTTGAGCTTTTTACGGCCTCAAGCCACCCGTTACTTACATTTTTAGAACTTCAACGCAGCCTATTATGAGAAAAAAACTTTGCCTGTTGGTATCGGCATTACTGACCACAGTCGTGGCATTTGCACAAACCCCCACCGTGCAAGAGCCGGCATCCCAGAAGGAAGCCACGCAGCCCGAGAAATCAAAGAAAGTAGATACATACCGCGGCCCCTCGAGCGACGACATCGTGCGTTCGTCGAGCAAGGAGTCGAATGTGAAGACCCTGCCACCGGGACAAGTGGCCCCCGTGGCCACCCAGCCCGACGTGAATGAAACCATTAAGACCGAGGGCAAGGCCGTGGAACGCCGTAGCGTACGCGACCGTATGACGCCGCCCGAACAGACCAAGGGCAGCAAGACTGTCACCAGTTCCACGCGCACCATTGCCCCGCCGCCGCAACCCGTAGCAACGGAAACGGCCGGCGAAGTAGTACACCGTCAGGTCGTGGAGCGCCCCCGTGTGGAGCCGCAGATGCCCGTCTTCCCCGGCGGGCCAACAGCCCTTCAGCAGTACATTCGCGACAACCTGAAGATTCCCGCCGAGGTGAAGGCCGAAGACCTTAACGGCAGGGTCATCGTGGAATTTTATGTGGAGGCCGACGGCAGTGTTGACAATGTCTCCATTGTTCAGTCGCTCCACCCGCTGGTTGATGCAGAGATGGTTCGCGTGGTCAGTGCCATGCCGACTTGGGCCCCGGGCATCGACTCGCTGGGCCAGCCCACGCAGACAAAATACCAGATGCCTTACAGCTTCGGCGTAAAGCCCGCAAGGTAATAAACGAGAATCCCACCCCCGGCTCATCCGTGGGGTGGGTTCATTTGTTATCAAGCCTCCTTGTCGTGGGGAGGCCGGCGTGTGCAAAGTTTGCCATTTATTAATCTAACTCACTTATAATCTGACGTTTTTATGCAAAACAACACTCAGGGTAGTAAGCTCTACCTCTTTTCCATCGTCTTGGTGGCCGTGCTGGGCGGCCTGCTCTTCGGTTACGACACGGCAGTCATCTCGGGAGCCGAGAAAGGACTGCAAGCGTTCTTTATGGAAGCCAAGGACTTCGGCTATTCTGATGGCTGGCATGGCTTTACTTCGGCTTCGGCACTCATCGGTTGCATCATCGGCTCGGCGTTGTCGGGCCTGCTGGCCACCAACCTGGGCCGCAAGAAGTCGCTCATCATTGCCGGCTTGCTGTTCTTCATCTCAGCCTTGGGATCGATGGAACCGGAGTTCCTGTTCTTTGAGCACGGCACTCCCACTTTCTCTCTGCTCATCATGTTCAACATCTACCGCGTCATCGGTGGCGTGGGTGTAGGTTTGGCCTCCGCCATCTGCCCCATGTATATTGGCGAGGTGGCACCTTCGAACATCCGCGGCATGTTGGTGTCGTGGAACCAGTTTGCCATTATCTTCGGTCAGTTGGTGGTCTATTTTGTCAACTTCTTCATCTTGGGCGACCACATTCAGCCCCTTGTAGAGGAGATGGGCCAGGGCCTTGCCGCCATCGACCCCCGCGCACAGTGGACAGTGACCACCGGCTGGCGCTATATGTTTGGAAGCGAGGCTGTTCCCGCCGGATTGTTTGCCCTGTTGATATGCTTCGTTCCTGAAACCCCGCGTTATCTCGTGTCTGTGGGACAAGACCAGCGTGCCCTGGGCATTCTCTCGAAGATCAACGGTTCGGCCAAGGCCCAGCAGATTTTACAGAACATCAAGGACACCATGACGGTGAAGACCGAAAAGCTGATGACCTACGGCGCCATGTGCATCTTCGTGGGCATCATGCTCAGCGTGTTCCAGCAGGCCGTGGGTATCAACGCCGTGCTCTACTATGCCCCGCGCATCTTCGGCGACATGGGCATCAACGACCCGATGAAGATTACCGTCTTCATGGGTATCATCAACATCCTGTTCACCCTGGTGGCCATCTTCACCGTTGAGAAATGGGGCCGCAAGCCGCTCCTCATCTTCGGCTCATTGGGCATGGCCCTGGGTGCTTTCGGCGTGGCTCTGACCTTTGGACATTACGACAAGGAGCTGTTCACGGCAGCCTCGTTGCTCATCTATTCCGCCTCGTTCATGTTCTCGTGGGGTCCCATCACCTGGGTGCTCATTGCCGAAATTTTCCCCAACACCATCCGTGGTGCTGCCGTGGCCATTGCCGTGGCCTTCCAGTGGATTTTCAACTTCATCGTATCGTCAACCTTCGTGCCCATGTTCAACATGCACCTCACCAAGGGCGATGATTTCGGCCACTGGTTCACCTACGGCCTTTATGGCATCATCTGCATCATTGCCGCCATCTTCGTCTGGAGGCTCGTGCCCGAGACCAAGGGCAAGACGCTTGAAGACATGACCAAGATGTGGAAGGAAAGAAAGTAAATTCCGTTACTTGAAAGGAATTGGAATAATAAGAACAAATGGCTTAGGCCAATGATATTTGTTCTTATTATTCCAATTTTTTGTCCATTTTTGTCAAATTGCTTTTTGGGGGTTGGACACTTAAATGATATATTCCTTTTTCTTATAGTAGGGACATACTTTATGTATGTCCGAAATTACCCGAATATGTCGCGGCGGGCGGACATACATAAAGTATGTCCCTACTTCGTGAAAAGAACGGGGTGTGGAGCCGACGTAGGAGCCGACGCCTCCGAGCGTCGGGGTAACTAAAATATACTCCGACGCTTGGAAGCGTCGGCTCCTACTGTCGGTTTCTACAGCGTCGGTTGGTGCTTGTTTTTTTCATTTGAAAATGCTGGGAAAAGGTGGGTAAGGGGATGGGGTGAAATTGGTAAAAATATTTGACAAAATTACGAAATATGCGGCCACTTTGTAACGTATTGATAATCAGAGGGTTTAAAATAGGCTGGGGTTTGGCCGCAAATTTCGGTGAGAAATCTTGAAGATTTCTCCTCTCAATCTTCAAAATCTCTCTTTGAAATTTGCGGTCAAACTATTTTGGGGGTTACAAAATCTTTGAAAAATCTTGACAAAATGGAGCCGCATCTGCTTGCTCATTTGGGAGTTCAGATAATCGTTCTGAATGCGCTTTTTCGGGGACTTGATTTGAATAGTATGAAGACCTATATCTTTTTCCTGATATTTGTGGCGTAAAGCCATGACTGGACGAGGCCGCGCGTGAGCATGAAGCACAGGAATGCCAGCCAGAGGCCGTGGTTATGAAGTGTCGGGATGGTGAGGGCATAGACGGAGAAGAACACTGCGGCGGCGGCAAACGACGAGAGGAGCATCTGCCGCGAGGCGGTGATGCCGATGAACACGCCGTCCCAGATGAATGCCCCCACGCTGCATGCCGGCACCAGCCACGCCCATGCCACATACGCGGCTGATGCCTCCACCACGTTGCCCTCGTCGGTGAGCAGGTGAAGGAACGGCTCGCCGCCTATTATATATAATAAGGTGAAAAGGGCGGTGCAGGCCGCGCCCCATAGGAAGCACCGTTTCACCGTCTGCCGGAATGCCATGCCGTTGCCCGCGCCCCAATATTTCCCGCTCATGGCCTCGGCAGCATTGGCAAAGCCGTCCATCACATAGCTCACCAATAGATAGAGCTGCATGAGCAGTGTGTTTACGGCAAGAATCACCTCGCCCTGTCGCGAACCCGCCGCGGTGAAGAACATCAAAACGCTGACCAGGCATAGCGTGCGCAGGAAGATGTCGCGGTTGATGCGGAAAAGAGCGCCTGCCGAGATGCCCTCGCCCCGTTCCCTGGCGTGCCGCCGGAGCATTTTGCCGTAGTATTTCCGGCAGAGCAGGGCGGCCAGCAAGAAGCCCGACCACTGGGCCACGAGCGTTCCGGCGGCCACCCCTTCCACCTTCATTCCGAAGAAAAACACGAGGCAGAGCGACACCACGATGTTGATGACGTTCTGCGCGATGGCCACCGCCATGGGCGACCGCGAGTTCTGCATGCCTATGAACCACCCGTTGAGGGCAAAAAGCCCCAGACTGGCTGGTGCTCCCCAGATGCAGATGGAAAAATAAGTGATGGTGAAAGAACGTACGTCGCCGGTGGGCTGCATAATGATCAGCCCCAGTTCCCTGACAGGCACCTGAAAAAGAATCAGTGCCGAAGCGATGGCCAATGCCACCGTTAGCGACTTGCGCAACAGGCTGACGCATTGTGCTGGCCTCCGCCTTCCCAGGGCTTGCGAAGTGAGGCCGCTGGTTCCCATGCGCAGGAATGCGAACAGCCAGTAGATGACGTTGAACAGCATTCCCCCCACTGCTATGGCGCCGATGTAAGCCGCCGACCCCAGGTGCCCGGTGATGGCCACATCGACCAGTCCCAGCAATGGCACCGTGATGTTGCTCACGATGCTGGGAATGGCAATTCTCAGGATGTGGCGGTCGCGCTCTGTCAGCAGGCTTTTCACAAAAAGGGGAAAAGAAAAAAGGGCATGGCCTCCGCCCGTTGTGGCGTCGTGCCATGCCCTTGGTTGATTATTCCTTGGCGGCCCGTTTCCGCTCGGTGTGGTCGAGAATTATTTTCCTCATGCGCATCGACTTGGGCGTCACCTCCACATATTCGTCTTCCTTGATGTATTCAAGGCATTCCTCCAGGCTCATGATGGTTTTCGGAATGATGCGCGCCTTGTCGTCGGTGCCCGAGGCGCGCACGTTGGTGAGCTGCTTGGCCTTGCACACGTTGATGACCAGGTCGTTGTCGTGGACATGTTCGCCCACCACCTGTCCGGCATAGACGTCCTCTCCCGGGTCGATGAAGAATTTTCCGCGGTCCTGCAGCTTGTCGATGGCGTAGGCGTAGGCGGTGCCGTTCTCCAGGGCAATCATCGAACCGTTGATGCGGCGCGTGATGTCACCCTTGAAGGGCTGGTATTCCTTGAAGCGGTGGGCCATGATGGCCTCGCCCTGCGATGCCGTGAGCACGTTGGTGCGCAGGCCGATGATGCCTCGCGAGGGCACGTCGAACTCAATGTTCACCCTGTCGCCCTGCGTTTCCATGCTCGTCATTTCGCCCTTTCTGCGTGTCACCATGTCAATCATTTTCGAGGCAAATTCCTCCGGCACGTTGATGGTGAGCTCCTCGATGGGCTCGCATTTGCGGCCGTCGATTTCCTTGTAGATGACCTGGGGCTGGCCCACCTGCAGCTCGTAGCCTTCGCGCCTCATGGTCTCGATGAGCACCGAGAGGTGGAGCACTCCGCGTCCCGACACAATCCACTTGTCGGTGGAGTCCTCGAAGGGTTCCACCCTTAGCGCGAGGTTTTTCTCCAATTCGCGCCCAAGCCTTTCCTGAATGTGCCTCGACGTGCACCATTTTCCTTCTTTTCCGAAGAACGGCGAGTCGTTGATGGTGAAGAGCATCGACATGGTGGGCTCGTCGATGGCGATGGGCGGCAGGGGCTCGGGGTTGTCGAAGTCGGTGATGGTGTCGCCAATCTCGAACCTGTCGAGGCCGATGACGGCGCAGATGTCGCCCGAATCCACGTGGTCGGCCTTTGTGTGGCCCATTCCCTCGAAGGTGTGGAGTTCCTTTATTTTGGTTTTTTCAAACGACCCGTCGCGGTGTGCGATGGTGATGTTCATACCCCCCCTGAGCGTACCGCGGTGAACGCGTCCCACGGCAATGCGGCCGGTGTAGCTTGAGTAGTCGAGCGAGGTGATGAGCATCTGCGGCGAGCCTTCTATCTGCCTCGGCGCCGGAATCACCTCGATGATTTTGTCGAGCAGGTAGGTGATGTCCTGCGTGGGGTGATTGTAGTCCTCGCCCATCCATCCGTTCTTGGCCGAGCCATACACCACGGGGAAGTCGAGCTGGTCTTCGGTGGCGTTGAGGGCAAACATCAGGTCGAACACCATTTCGTAAACCTCCTCGGGCCGGCAGTTGGGCTTGTCCACCTTGTTCACTACAACGATGGGCTTGAGTCCAATCTGCAGGGCCTTTTGCAATACGAAGCGCGTCTGGGGCATGGGCCCTTCAAAGGCATCCACCAGTAGCAGGCATCCGTCGGCCATGTTGAGCACGCGCTCCACCTCTCCGCCGAAGTCGGAGTGTCCCGGAGTGTCGATGATATTGATTTTTACACCTTTATAGTTGATGGAGACGTTTTTCGAGAGGATGGTGATGCCTCTTTCGCGCTCCAGGTCGTTGCTGTCGAGCACCTGGCTGCTCAGGTTCTGCCCGTCGCGGAACAGGTGTCCGGCGAGCATCATTTTATCTACCAGCGTCGTCTTTCCATGGTCCACATGGGCAATAATGGCAATGTTTCTGATGTCTTGCATATATTTCCTGGTTCTTGTTATTTTCCTAAATCGGGTGCAAAGGTACGGAAAAAACGCCGTATGTAAAAAGTTTACAGCCAAAAAGTTGTGGGAATGGAAGAAAAAGCGTACCTTTGCAGCCGATTTCGGAAAATCCGATGCATTCGACGATGTTCCGCGTTGTGATTAAGGCACGAGGCATCAGAAGGATGTAATTTCAAAACCCTTTATTAATCAACAACATTATGTATTTAGACAAAGCCAAGAAAGAAGAGATTTTCGGCAAGTATGGCAAGACGGCCGCCGACACGGGTTCTGCAGAGAGTCAGGTAGCCCTGTTCTCCTATCGCATCACTCATCTTACCGAGCACCTGAAGAAGAACCACAAGGACCACAACACGGCCCGCTCGCTGACCAAGCTTGTTGGTAAGCGCCGCGCATTGCTCGACTATCTGAAGGACCGCGACATTGAGCGCTACCGCGCCATCGTGAAGGCCCTCGGTCTGCGCCGATAATTCCCGTTTATTGGAATTTCTACAGACATTGTCCCCGGCTTGCTCGTCAGGCCGGGGATTTTTGTTTGCATAAGGCTTTCTTGTTATAGCGGGTCCACGTCGAAAAGCACTTGCAGGGAGTTGTTCTGGCGGTCCTGCATCACCATTTCCTCCACGCTTCTCAGGCATTGCCTTGCGCGCTTCATGTCGATGCCGTTTTCCAATTTCACCACTATTTTCCTTATGTTGAGCGTCTTGACCTTGGCCACGGCGGGCTTGTCGGGTCCCAGCACGCGGTCGCCGAAAAGCCTTCTCAGCTGTGTCGCCATGACTACTGCGGCACGCTCCACCACGGCCACCTGTTTGTGGCGCAGGAAGACGTTGACAAGTCTGTAGAACGGGGGGTAACGGAACGTCTGGCGCTCCTGCATGAGGTCGCTGAAGAACGAGGCGTAGTCGTTGTTCACCACTTGCTGGATGACGGGCAGTTGTGGGTTTCTGGTCTGAAGGAGCACACGGCCGCGGTGCCCTTTTCGCCCGGCCCTTCCGCTCACCTGTGCCATCATCATGAAGGCATGCTCATAGGCGCGGAAGTCGGGAAAGTTGAGCATGGCGTCGGCATTCAGTATTCCCACCACCGACACATGGTCGAAGTCAAGCCCCTTGGTCACCATCTGCGTGCCTATCAATATGTTGGTGCGACCGGCTGAGAAGTCGTTGATAAGCCGTTCGTAGGCCGTCCGTGTGCGTGTGGTGTCGAGGTCCATGCGTGCCACCCGTGCTTCGGGAAATGCCTCCATGACCTGGTCTTCCACTTTTTCGGTGCCGTAGCCTCTTCCCCTCAGTTCGGTTGAGCCACAGTTGGGACATGCCGCCGGCAGGCGATAGGTGGTGCCGCAATAGTGGCATGAAAGGAGCCCCAGGCTTTTGTGGTGCGTGAGCGACACGTCGCACTGGTTGCAGTGTGGCACCCATCCGCATTGCTTGCACTCCACCATGGGTGCGAAGCCCCTGCGGTTTTGGAAGAGAATGGCCTGTTCGCCTTTCTCCAGGGCCTGCCTGACGGCGGCGAGGAGTTGTGGCGAGAACATGCCGCTCATCATTTTCCGCCGTTGCAGGTCGGCCACGTTGACGACCTCTATTTCCGGTAGCTGAATGTCCTGGTAACGTTGTGTGAGCGTCACCAGCCCGTACTTGCCCGTCAACGCGTTCTGGTAGCTCTCGGCCGACGGTGTCGCCGTTCCCAGGAGCGTCTTTGCCCCGCACATCTGCGCCAGCACGATGGCTGCCGACCGCGCATGATATCGCGGGGCGGGGTCTTGTTGCTTGAACGACGTTTCGTGTTCTTCGTCAACAATGACCAGTTGCAGCTTCTTGTAGGGCAGGAATACTGCCGAGCGTGCGCCGAGGATGATGTCGTAGGGATTGTCCGACAGCTGTTTGCGCCAAATTTCCACGCGTTCGTTGTCAGAATATTTGGAATGGTAGATGCCCAGCCGGTTGCCGAAAACCCTTTGCAACCTCTCGCGCATCTGCACGGTGAGCGCTATTTCGGGCAACAGGTAGAGCACCTGTCCTCCGCGCTCCAATGTCCTTTTAATCAGGTGAATGTAGATTTCCGTCTTTCCGCTCGACGTTACTCCGTGAAGCAACACCACATTCTTGCCCATCATTTGGAGCAATATGCGGTTGTAGGCCGTGGCTTGCGCCTCGTTGAGCGGCTTTATATTTTTGAAGTCGGGCTCACCGCCTTTGTTGAGCCTTCCCACTTCTTTCTCGTAAGTTCTCAGGAATCCGCGCTCCAGCAGTGCGTTCATCACGCCGGCGGTGCAATGTGCTGCGTTTGCGAGTTCGTCTTTTGCCACCTCGCAAACGTTGTCCATCTCATCCCAGTGCGACATCCTGAGATATTCCATGAATAGTTTTTGCTGCTTCTGAGCCCTTTCCATCATGTCGAGCGCCAGGTGCATGGCCTGCTCATTGCGGTATTTCGGTGCCAGTTCCACATAGGTTTCGGTCTTGGGCTTGAAGGTTCCGGTCACCTTCATTCCTTGCGGGAAGGCGGCGTTGAGCACTTCGCCCAGTGGCGACATGAAGTATTCGGCAATCCATTTCCACAATTTCATCTGCACCGGAAGGAGCACGGGCTGGTTGTCGAGCACGAGGCGGATGTCCTTCACGTCAAATTGCGGCTTGTTGTCGTGAAGTTCGGCCACCACGCCCACATAGGTCTTGTTGCTGCCGAAGGGCACGAGCACGCGCACACGCTCCTTCACCTCTCCGGCCAGCGTGTCCGGAATGGAGTAAGTGAAGCAGCCGGGAAGGGGCAGCGGCAATATGATGTCGGCATAGCGGCACATGGTCAGTCTTCCACCTCTTTCTTCGACTTGAAGAGGCCCTTCAGCCAGTCGCCGATGGTGCGGCCTATTTTCCGTTCTATGCCGGCCTGCGTGGTGGGGATGCCCGTTTTCTTGGTGAACTTGCGGCGAAGCTTGTTGATGCCCAGAAATTCTTTCCAGTTGAAGCGCACGGAAAGTCCCGGAATGCCCGTCTTCTGATACTTGTCGGACGATGATTTGCGGGTGCTCGTCGTGGTCGATTTTCGCTTGGTGGTGGTCTTCCGCTTTTTCGTGGCCGATGATTTTGCGGCATCAATCATCTCGTCGGAAGTGTTTGGAGAGCTGAGAAAAGACATGGTAGAAGTATTAAATAATGCTATCAGGTTGCGAAGTTACGAAAAAGTTTTGTAAATTTGCAAGAAAATCGGAGAAAACTCGGCAACATGGCCAAAACAAGCCTTGTGCCGACAGCTCCCCACACCTTATTTATATAATATAAACGACATGAGATATACACTGAGCGGCCCTCAAGAGCTGCGTTTCACGGTGCCCCTTCCCGCCTCTAAGAGCGTCAGCAACCGGGCGCTCGTCATCAATGCCCTGGCCCGCGGCCCACAGTTACCCCTTAACCTGAGCGATTGCGACGACACCCGCGTGGTGCTTGATGCGCTGCGCCACATGCCCGAAATCATTGACATCGGCGCCGGCGGCACGGCCATGCGCTTCATGACCGCCTACCTGTGCACCCTGCCCGGACACGTTCACACCATCACCGGCACGGAGCGTATGAAGCACCGCCCCATAGGGAAACTGGTGGACGCCCTGCGACAGCTTGGCGCACAAATCGACTACCTGGGCGAGGAAGGTTTCCCGCCGTTGCGCATCCAAGGCAGGCACCTCGCCGGCGGGAGCGTCGTCATGGATGGCGGCGTCAGTTCTCAGTTCATTTCCGCCCTGCTCATGATTGGCCCGGTGATGGAGCACGGCTTGGAACTGACACTCACCGGCAAGATTATTTCCCGGCCATACATCGACCTCACGCTGCACACCATGCACGATTTCGGGGCCAAGGTTGACTGGACCGACATCAACGTGATTGCCGCCGAGCCCACCGGTTACCGCCAGCGGCCCTACTACATTGAAAACGACTGGAGCGCGTCGAGCTATTGGTACGAGATGATGGCCCTTTCGCAGGGCGCCGACGACGAGGTGGTCTTGCAGGGCCTTACCGATGCCTCGCGTCAGGGCGATTCCGTGGCGCGATACCTCTTCTCCATGCTCGGCATACGTTCACGGTTCGGAAGCACCGAGCAGGGCGTGCCCACCACGGTGACGCTGAAACGTTTTCCCACCCGCCTGACGCGCTTCGACTACGACTTCGTCAACCAGCCCGACTTGGCGCAGACCCTCGTGGTGACCTGCGCCATGCTCGACGTGCCGTTCCATTTCACCGGTCTGGCCACCCTGCGCATCAAGGAAACCGACCGCCTGGAGGCCCTTGTCAGGGAAATGCGGAAACTGGGATTTGTGGTGGAAGAGCGCAACGGCAGCGAACTGATGTGGGACGGCACCCGCTGCCAGCCCACCGGCGAGCCCATCGACACCTATGAAGACCACCGCATGGCCTTGGCCTTTGCACCTGCCTGCCTGCGCTTGGGGGCGCTGACAATCAACAATCCCGGCGTGGTCACAAAGTCGTACCCCATGTTCTGGAACCATCTCAGGCAGGCCGGATTCACCATCACCGAGGAGGCCGATTTCGCCGGATAATTCAAGATTGTAAATCAAAGGAGTTCAGGAGTTACAAGTGTCCTGCATTTCAGGCAACGCTTATAACCCCTGTATATTCTTGATAGTGAGTGCCTTGATTAAAAACTTCTTAACGAAAGACTTTGTTTTTCTGCCCTCAAAACGGCAAATCTCGCCAGTCCAAACCGCGTCCGACTCCAGTCCTTCTGCGGTTTGGACTGGAGTCGGATGCGGTTTGGACTGGAGTCGGATGCGGTTTGGACTGAGCCGGACTGGAAGGGTAGTGGTAGGGAAAGCATGGAAACAGACCATTCAAAACCAATGTCCGAACTCCAATGAAGCGGCCTAAATTGGTAAATTATCGTATTCGGAACCATGCGAAAAAAGTAAATTATCGCATTTGAAAAAGTCGAAAAAGGATATTTTTCGCAATCAGGACAATATAAAATTGGTAATTTGTCGCGTTTTGCAATTCTTTTTGTATATTTGCACCCACACATTCCTATAACCCGCCATTCAGCATTCATCCGATGACATTCCTTATTCTTTCGCTTGTGGCCCTTGCGGCCTTTTCTGCATTATTCGGCCTGTTTCAACACAATAAAGACGGGGTCAACGACGTTATTACAAAAGGCAGCGACTGCGCCTCGTGTACCCCTCTTGACAAAAAATGCGAGCAGGTGTGCATGATGGAAGCCGCCGTGAACGACATAGAATACTTCGACGACGAGGAACTCGACACCTTCGGCGGCCGCCTTTCCAACAGCTATACCGACCAGGAGGCCGAGGCATTCAGGGAGGTGCTCTACACCATGCAGCCCGGCGAGGTGAAAGACTGGGCGCGGAGCCTCACGCTGAGGGGAATTGAACTGCCCGACCAGGTGAAAGACGAGGCCTTCATGCTGATGAACGAACAATGAACAACGTTACCACCACCACCGGCCATGCCGGCAGAAGCCAACAACGGCGGGGCGTGCGCGTGCCGAAAGGCTTGCGCCCGCTGTTCTGCGCCTTGTCCGCCCTGACAATCGTCATGGTGGTGGCCACGTCGTGCTCTACCGAGAAAAACACTTCTCAGACCCGCTGGTGGCACTCCTTCACCGCCAAATACAACACCTACTACAACGGCTCGCTGGCCTACATCGACGGCTCGCTGGAGAAAGAAGAAGGCAACAAAGACAACTACACCGAGATGATTCCGCTCTATGCCGTGGGCAACAAGAATAGCCGCGAGATAGGAAAGGGAAACTTTGACAAGGCCATTGAGAAAAGCCAGAAAGCCATTAAGCAGCACAGCATTAAGCGCCGCCCCGAGTGGACCAAAAACCGCAAGAAGACCGAGCGCGACATTGAATGGCTCAACCGCCGTGAATACAACCCCTTCCTGTGGAAAGCATGGATGATGATGGGGCGCTCCCAGTTTCACAAGGGCGCCTTCGACGAGGCCGCCTCCACCTTTGCATACATGAGCCGCCTCTACCAGACGCAGCCGGCCATCTATGGAAAGGCTCGCGCATGGCTCGCCAAGTGCTACATTGAGCAGGACTGGATATACGATGCCGAGGACGTCATCAACAAAATGAACCGCGACTCGCTCGACTGGAGGGCACGCAAGGAGTGGGACTACACCATGGCCGACTATTACCTGCACACCGGGAAACTGGAACAGGCCGCCACAAGCCTGAAAAAGGTCATCAAGCACGAAATGAGGAAAAAGCAGAAGGCACGTCAGTGGTTCCTGCTCGGACAGGTATATGCCGCCCAGGGCGACAAGAATGCCGCCTACAAGGCGTTCAAACACGTGGCTTCCATGAACCCGCCCTACGAACTGGAGTTCAACGCCAGGATTGCCATGAGCGAGGTGATGGCCGGCGGCAACCCGAAGAAAATGGTGTCAAGGCTGAAAAGAATGGCCGCCTCCGACAAGAACAAAGACTACCTCGACCAGGTGTATTACGCCATGGGAAACATCTACCTGGCACAGAAAGACACCGCCCACGCCGTATGGGCCTACGAGAAAGGCAACGAGAAGGCCACGCGCTCGGGCATCGAGAAAGGCGTACTGCTACTACACCTGGGCGACCTCTACTGGCAGATGGAGAAGTTCAGCGATGCCGGAAGGTGCTACGGCGAGGCCATCGGACTCCTCGACAAAGACCGCGACGACTATGAACAGCTGGCCGA
Organism: Prevotella sp.; assembly: GCA_017474515.1. Taxonomy (GTDB): domain Bacteria; phylum Bacteroidota; class Bacteroidia; order Bacteroidales; family Bacteroidaceae; genus Prevotella. The sequence goes on from JAFVHN010000042.1 coordinate 41,850, forward strand.
CCGTTCCAAGAAACTCGACGAACTGGTGCCTTTCACCGAGGCCATCCACTTGCAAGACTCGTTGCAATGGCTCGCCAAACTGCCCGAAAAAGAGCGCAATGAGGCCATCGACCGCGTGATTGAGGAGCTGAAGAAAAAGGAAAAGGAGGAGAAAAGAAAGCAACAGGAGGCCGAGGCCGAACAGCAACTCAAGGAGCAGGAAGGGAAAAACGGAAACAACCGTGGCAACCAGAGCAAGACAAACACACCGCTGGCCCAGCAGGAAAAAGGCCTCTGGTACTTCTATAACCCCATGGCCGTGAGCCAGGGAAAGCAGACTTTCCAAAAAGAATGGGGAAAGCGCGAGAACGTGGACCACTGGCAACGCGTCAACAAAACCGTGGTGGCCGGGCCGACAGGGGCCGAGGAAATGACCGACGAGATGCGCGACTCCATTGCCAGGGCCGCTGAGATTGAAGATTCGCTCTCACAAGTGACCGACAGCGCTCAGAACGACCCGCACAAAAGGGAGTATTACCTGGCGCAGATTCCTTTTACCGAGGAGGCCGTGGAGGCCAGCAACCTCATCATCATGGACGGACTCTACAACAGTGGCGTCATCTTCAAAGATAAGCTCGACATGCTGAAACTCAGCGAGAAACAGTTGCGAAGGCTCTCGGACAATTACCAGACCTTTGAGCACATGGACGATGCTTATTACCACCTCTGGCTGCTCTACCAACGGCTCAATTTGCCACAGGTGGCCGACACTTACCTCGCCCTGCTCAAGGAAAAATGGCCCGAAAGCCAGTGGACCCAGCTGCTCAGCGACCCCAACTTCGTGGAAAACGCCAAGTTTGGCGAGCACATGGAGGACTCGCTCTACGCCGCCACCTACGCCGCTTTCAAGAAAGACCGTTTCGACGAGGTGCGCTTCAACACCGGTTTCTCGGAAAGCAGGTTCCCGCTGGGTTATCATCGCGACAAATTCATCTTCATTGGCGGACTGAGCAAGCTCAATGCCGGCGACGGTGAAGGATGCCTGAAGGACATGCAGACGGTGGTTGAGAAGTATCCTCAAAGCGAAGTCAGCAACATGGCCGGAATGATTATTAACGGCGTGAAGGCAGGAAAAAGGCTGCATGGCGGTAAATTCGACATCGACGATGTGTGGGCAAGGAGAGCCGTGGTGATGAGCGACAGCGACTCCATTGCAGCAAGAAAGTTTGAGGTGGAGCGAAACACCGAATTCGTGTTTATGATTGTCTATCAGCCAGATTCGGTCAACGAGAACCAGCTGCTCTTTGAAATGGCACGCTTCAACTTCACAAGCTTCCTGGTAAGGAATTTCGACTTGGAGATAGAAGAGCTTGAAGGACTGAGACGTTTGAAAATCAGCGGGTTCCAAAGTTACGATGAGGTGCTGCAATATGCCCGCCAGCTCTATGAAAACAAGGCGGTGGCACAACTGGCAAGCAAGGGCCGTGCCGTTCTCATAAGCACCAAAAACATGGAACTGCTGGGAACTCAGTTCAGCTACAACGACTACGAGGAGTTCTACGAAGAACACTTCATACCCTTGAAAATCAGTACGGTAGAACTGCTCAACGAGCCCGTGGACGTGGAATACGAGAGGCAGATAGAGGAGCAACAGCCTGACGACGGCGAGGAACGCGAAGACTTGTTCAACGGCGGAGTGGTGGACGACGACGCCTTGTTGGATCTCGGCATAGGCACCGAAGTGGAAGACTCGCCACCACCGGCTGAGGAAGCACCGTTGCCCGCCGTGCCCGTGGCCGACGATGGCAACGTATTGCCGCCTGCCGCAGAAGAGGACGACGGCACCGTGGTTGAGGACGACGGCACCGTGATTGATGAAGACGACGGCACCGTGGTCGTGGAGGACGACGAGGCCCCGGCACAACCGGCTCCCCGCCCGCAACCGCAAAAGCAGGAGGAAAAGCCCAAGACCGTTCCGCAAAGCAGCAATCCCCCGGCCGCCCCGAAGCCAACGCCCCAGTCGCAGCAACAACCCCAGGCCAAGCCGCAACCGCAGGCTCAGCCCCGGCAACCGCAGACTCAGCAACCCCAGAACCAGCCGCAGGTGCCCGACATCGACGACGAGTATTACGACTTTGAGGGCTTCTGAGCACCAAAATCTTTTTCTGATTATTTAGTTTTTTCCACCTTTTCACCTGATTGACTTCTAATGAGCAACGGACTTTTACTTTGGGTTGACGACGAAATAGAACTGCTGAAAGCCCATATTTTGTTCCTTGGCAAGAAAGGATACGACGTGGTGACGGTGAGCAACGGTACCGATGCCATTGACCAATGCCGTCAGAAGACGTTCGACCTCATCTTGCTCGACGAGATGATGCCCGGACTCAACGGCCTGGAAACCCTGCAATACATCAAGGAGATACAGCCCGCCACGCCCGTCGTAATGGTCACCAAGAGCGAGGAGGAGGACATTATGAACCAGGCCATCGGCTCAAAGATTGCCGACTATCTCATCAAGCCCGTCAACCCCAACCAGATACTGCTCACGCTGAAAAAAAACATCCACCGCCGCGAAATCGTCACCGAGGTGACGCAAAGCGGCTATCAGCAAGATTTTCAACAGATTGCCATGCAGATTGCAGATTGCCGCACCTGGCACGACTGGGTGGACGTCTATCGCCGGCTGGTGAGGTGGGAGCTGGAATTGAGCAGCACCGACAGCTCCATGACCGAAATGCTCCAGATGCAGAAAGAGGAGGCCAACAACGGCTTTTCAAAATTCGTGAAAAGCAACTACATGGACTGGATGTCCACTTTGGCAGGGCCGGCCACCCCGTCGCAAAATCCACGCCTGCTAAGGCCGGGCGGACGCATGGCGCCGGTGCAGTCGGCCAAGGCCGCCGATGCAGCGCAAACACCCCTGCTCTCACCCCATATCTTCAAGAAAACCATTTTCCCCCTGCTCGACAACAAGGAGCAGGTGTTCCTCATTGTCATCGACAATTTCCGCTTTGACCAGTGGCGGATGCTGGCGCAGGAAATCGGCGACATGTTCGACATTGACGAGCAGCTCTACATGAGCATATTGCCCACCGCCACGCAATATGCCCGCAACGCCATCTTCAGCGGACTCATGCCTAACAAGATTGCAGAGATGTTTCCCGAACTGTGGGTTGACGAGGACGAGGAAGAAGGAAAGAACCTCAACGAGGGCCCGCTCATCCAGACGCAGCTCGACCGCTATCGCCGTAGAAACAGCTTTTCCTATCACAAGGTGAACGACTCGGTGGGCGGCGACAGGTTCATGCAGCAGTTTGCCAACCTCGCGCAGAACGACCTCAACGTGCTGGTGGTCAACTTTATAGACATGCTCAGCCATGCACGCACAGAGTCGAAAATGGTGCGCGAACTGGCCAACAACGAGAGCGCCTACCGCAGCATCACCCTCAGCTGGTTCCGACATTCGGTGCTTTCGGAGCTGTTCCGGCAACTGGCCAACAGCAACTACACCGTTGTCATTACCACCGACCACGGAAGCATACGTGCCGACAAGCCGGTGAAAATCGTTGGCGACCGCAACACCAACACCAACCTGCGCTACAAGCTGGGCAAGAACCTCAGCTACAACGCCAAGGAGGTGTTCGTCATCAAGGAGCCCGCCAAGGCCATGCTGCCCGTTCCCAACCTCTCCACAAGCTATGTGTTCACCACGGGCAACACCTTTTTTGCCTATCCCAACAACTATAATTACTACGTCAATTACTATAAGAACACGTTCCAGCACGGAGGCATCTCGATGGAGGAGATGCTGGTGCCGCTCATCACCATGCGCCCAAGGCGCAGATAAACAATCAGTTGCATGGAAATCAAGATAAACAACATTGCCGACATTCGCGCCGCCGCAAGGCAGTTTGTCAGCCAGATGCCCGCGGGCAACGTCTTTGCCTTCTATGGCGAGATGGGTGCGGGCAAGACAACCTTTATCAAAGCCCTCTGCCAGGAGCTGGGGGTGGTGGAGGAGGTGACGTCGCCGACGTTTGCCATTGTAAACGAATACGAGGCCACTGCGACAACGCCGCCCGTTATCTACCATTTTGACTTCTACCGCATAAAAAAAGTCGAGGAAGCCTACGACATCGGCTTCGACGACTATATCGACAGCGGTGCGCTCTGCTTCATTGAGTGGCCGGAAATGATTGAGGAACTGCTGCCCGAAGATGCTACTCGCGTGGACATCGTAGTGGCCGACGACGGCTCGCGCACGGTCAGCTTCTGACGGCATCCGTCAGCCGGTTTTTCACCTTTCCACCTTCTCTTTTTCCCCTTTTTGGGGTGGATATGAAAAATGGTAGGAACTGTCAAAAATTTGGCGTATAGGTCATTTTGCAGGCTGTAATCGACCACATGTTGTTCTATAGGTCAAATTGCAGGCTGAGATTTCGGCCTGCAATTTTGCTGTGTCAATGAAAGTTCTTACCTTTACATCGCAGTCTGAAGCATAGTGGAG
>JAFVHN010000043.1 GCA_017474515.1 Prevotella sp.
AAGTATGTCCCTACAATCGTGTTGTTCTGCCGAATTGTAATTATTCGTAACCCCCTTTTCAGGCGGCCAATAGGAGCCGACGCTTCCAAGCGTCGGAGTAACTTTTTTATTTACTCTGACGCTTTTAGGGGTATTTTTTTAGTTACTCCGACGCTCGGAGGCGTCGGCTCCTATAAATCGGCTCCTATAAATCGGCTCCTATTTCGTCAGCTTCTATTGCACCTGTAGGGACATACTTTATGTATGTCCGACCCCCCCCCGAGACCATCCGAAACCATTTGAATATGCCGCGGCGGGCGGACATACATGAAGTATGTCCCTACAATCGTGTCTTTCTGCCTAATTGTAATTATTCGTAACCCCCTTTTCAGGCGGCCAATAGGAGCCGACGCTTCCAAGCGTCGGAGTAACTTTTTTATTTACTCTGACGCTTTTGGGGTAATTTTTTTATTTACTCCGACGCTCGGAGGCGTCGGCTCCTATTACGTCGGCATCTATTACGTCGGCTTCTATTATCGGCTTCTATTATCGGCATCCATTGTCGGCTCCTACTGCAACACCTTTCAGCTCCTGCCTGCTTTTTCATTTTACAATGCTGGGAAAAGATGGGTAGGATGATGGGGTGAAATTGGTAAAAATATTTTACAAAATTGGATAAAATTCGGCCGTTTTGTAACGTATTGATTATCAGAGGGTTTAAAATCGGCTGGATTTTGACCGCAAATTTCGGGAAGAGATTTGCCAATTCTCTCCCCTCAAACTGCCAATTCTCTCCTCGAAATTTGCGGTCAAAGTTCTTGGGGTAAGCAAAAATCCATGAAAAATCTTGACAAAACAGGGGCGCTTCGCTATTTGAAAAATGCTATATGAAAAAATGATAAAGTCGGCGGCCATTTTTCACCGGCTCTCTATTCAGGCTAATTTGCTATTCGCTGGTTCCCGTTTGCTCGTAGGGACATACTTATGTATGTCCGAAAACACACGAGTGGCCTGGGCGGACATACATAAAGTATGTCCCTACGCTCGTGTACTTTTCATACTATCGTGCTATCATGGAAGCATTTTTCTGAATTATTCCCGCCCATTCATTGCTTTTCTCCATTTTCTTTGTATATTTGCACATTAAAATAGTAATGATAAGAAATGATGCGGAAATTATTACTTCTATTGCTCATGCCGCTGGCGGTGCTGACGGCACAGGCACAAAGCAATGATTACAACATGGTCATTGAGCTGAACAACGGCACGACAATCACCCTGGGTGCCAACGATGTGAGAAACCTCACCTTCAACGGCGATGCGCTCTCCATCAGCGGCAACACCATCGAGGACATTATCGCTGCCCTTGCCACCAAGGCCGACAAGTCCGAAATTGAAGAGCTGAGAGCCTTGATAAACCAGTTTAAGGATGTTGTGTCCAAAAAGACTATTACCGTCAACGGCGTCAGTTTTAAAATGGTGAAGGTTTTCGGTGGAACGTTCCAGATGGGTGCGACGTCAGAGCAGGTGAGCGATTCTGACTCGGATGAACGCCCTGTCCACTACGTGTCGCTTTCCGACTACTGGATTGGTGAGACGGAGGTGACGCAGGCCCTGTGGCAGGCCGTCATGGGCAGCAATCCTTCCGAGTTCACGGGTGACAGCCAACGTCCGGTGGAGAATGTCAGTTGGAATGACTGCCAGACGTTCATCCAGACATTGAACGAGCTGACGGGCATGTCGTTCCGCCTGCCCACGGAGGCCGAATGGGAATTTGCGGCCCGCGGCGGCAATTCCTCCCAGGGCTACAAGTATGCCGGCAGCAACACAGTTGACAACGTGGCCTGGTATTATTTCAACAGTTATGCCTTGGGCAGCAGCAGTCCGGATTATGGCACCCATCCTGTTGCCACCAAATCCCCGAATGAGCTTGGCCTTTACGACATGAGCGGCAACGTGTGGGAGTGGTGTCAGGACTGGTATGGCAGTTACAGTTCTTCAGCCCAGACAGACCCTGTCGGTCCTTCGTCGGGCTCCAACCGGCTGAGGCGCGGGGGCAGCTGGAACAGCAACGCCAGGAACTGCCGTGTGGCGTATCGCAACTACGGCACGCCCTCTAGCCGCGACAACAGCCGTGGGCTACGCCTTGCTTTTTAGTTCTTCCAAAAAAATGGAAATTTCGCGCATGCCTTGTTCAGGTGAATTTGCTTTTTTTTTTCGTAAACTCGGCTGAAATGGATAGTTAGTCCGACATTCTTAGGAGCCGACGCTTCCAAGCGTCGGACTAACTTTTTTATTTACTCTGACGCTTTCAGGAGTATTTTTTTTAGTTACTCCGACGCTCGGAGGCGTCGGCTCCTAATGGCGTCGGCTCCTACTGGTATCTGCTCCTATTTTGTCGGCCCTTATTCAACTTGTAGGGACATACTTCATGTATGTCCGAAATCACCCGAGAAATCAGGATGCTCCGAGGCGAGGCGGACATACATGAAGTATGTCCCTACTCTAAATATCCTGTTTATATATTTCAATGCTATCCTTGAAACATTTTTCTAAATATTTATGAAAACTTTTCTGCCAAAGAGTTGCTCTTTCTCCATTTTCTTTGTATATTTGCACACATAAACCAAATTACTATAATATGAAGAAATTATTGTTAATGTTGCTCATGCCGCTGACCATGGTGTCGGCACAGGCGCAAAGCAATGACTACAACATGGTCATTAGGTTAAACAACGGCACGAAGATAACGTTGGGCGCCAACGACGTGAAAGACCTTACCTTCAACGGCAATGAGCTGTCCATCAGCGGCAACACGATAGCAGACCTTTACTCACGAATCGCGAGGCTGGAAGGTCTGGCCAGCCGGGTGCAGGATAAAGCGTCCCCAGAATGGACGTTCACCGTCAATGGTGTGAGTTTCAAGATGGTGAAGGTAGTTGGCGGCGCGTTCCAGATGGGTGCGACGTCAGAGCAGGGGAGCGATGCGCGCGATGATGAGAAACCAGTCCACAGAGTGACATTGTCTAACTATTACATCGGCGAGACGGAAGTGACTCAGGCGTTGTGGTATGCCGTGATGGGGCAGAGGCCCATACCCCAATCTTCTCACCAGTGGGAAAACGCTTACGGCCTTGGCGACAACTATCCTGCTTATTATGTCAACTGGAATAACTGCCAGGAGTTCATTACCAGGTTAAACCAGCTGACGGGCCTGACTTTCCGCCTTCCCACGGAGGCCGAGTGGGAGTTTGCTGCCCGTGGCGGCAACAGTTCCCAAGGTTACAAATATGCCGGCAGCAACACGATTGACGACGTGGCTTGGTACAAATCCAATTCCGACGGCACGACTCACCCTGTTGCCACCAAAGCTCCGAATGAGCTTGGCCTTTACGACATGAGCGGCAATGTGTGGGAGTGGTGTCAGGACTGGTATGGCAGTTACAGCTCTTCAGACCAGGCAGACCCTGTCGGTCCTTCGTCGGGCTCGGGCCGGGTGGAACGCGGGGGCGGCTGGGACAGCCTTGCCAAGTTCTGCCGTGTGGCGGGTCGCGTCTACAGCAACCCCTCTGGCCGCATCTACTTCCTCGGGCTGCGCCTTGCTTTATAGTTCTTCCAAGAAAAAAGAAAGAAAAAAACTAACAAACCTTATTGACCATTAACCGTCTGACGGGAGCCATCGGACATAAATAGAAAGTAAATGAAAAAGAAAATCTTTATTTTATTCCTGTGGCTATTGCTGCCACAGGTGCTGTTGGCAAAGGTGAATGCCGTGGTGGTGCATCAGACCAACGGCACAAAGACCGTGTTTTTGCTTGCTGATGCCCCCGTCGTCACTTATTCGGGGAATACGCTCGTCTTGAGAACAGCCACAAAGGAGGCATCGATGCCTGTGGAGGGCATAGAGAATGTGACGTTTGAAGACTATTCCGTTCCCACGCTGATTGACGAGGCGACCATTACCTCCGACGGCATCTTGTTCCGACAGCTGGCTGCCGGTAGTGAAGTGCGAATCTACACCGTTGACGGCAAGACGGTCAGCACACTGAAGGCTGACAGCAGCGGCGTCGTAGCCCTCGACCTGTCTGCGTTGCCCAAGGGCGTGCTGATTATCAGAACTCCCGATACCACTATCAAAGTGAATAACTAATCCAAACGTCATTAATAACTAAAAACCAAAAAGAATATGAAGAAACTATTGTTAATGTTGCTCATGCCGCTGGCCATGATGACGGCACAGGCACAAAGCAATGACTACAACATGGTCATTGAATTGAACAACGGCACGAAGATAACGTTGGGTGACAACGACGTGGAAAACCTCACCTTCAACGGTGATGCGCTGTCCATCAGCGGCAGCACGATAGCAGACCTTTACTCACAAATCGCGAGGCTGGAAGTTCTGTTCAGTCAGTTGCGGGATAAAGTGTCCCCAGGAAAGACGTTCACCGTCAATGGTGTGAGTTTCAGAATGGTGAAGGTAGCTGGCGGCACGTTCCAGATGGGTGCGACGTCAGAGCAGGGAGACGACGCATCCGACTCGGAGAAGCCTGTCCACAATGTGACGTTGTATGACTATTACATCGGCGAGACGGAAGTGACTCAGGAGTTGTGGTATGCCGTGATGGGTAAGAGGCCCACGTCGGACGGCGACCAGTGGAGCAGTTCTTGGGGCCTTGGCGACAACTATCCTGCTTATAATGTCAGCTGGAATGACTGTCAGACGTTCATCACCAGGTTAAACCAGCTGACGGGTCAGCAGTTCCGCCTTCCCACGGAGGCGGAGTGGGAATTTGCTGCCCGCGGCGGAAAAAATTCTCTGGGCTACAAGTATGCCGGCAGCAATACGATTGGCGACGTGGCATGGTATTTGGACAACATCCCTTCGCATTCATACGGCACGGCGGGCTATGGCACCCAGCCTGTTGCCAACAAATCCCCGAATGAGCTTGGCCTTTACGACATGAGCGGCAACGTGCGGGAGTGGTGTCAGGACTGGTATGGCAGTTACAGCTATCCAGACCAGACGAACCCTATCGGTCCTTCGTCGGGCTCCTACCGGGTGACGCGCGGGGGCGCCTGGGGCGGCTACGCCAGGGATTGCCGTGTGTCGCAACGCGCCAACAGCCACCCCAATGGCTACAGCGAAAGACTCGGGCTGCGCCTCGCTTTTTAGTTCTTCCAAAAAAAGAAAATTTCGCGCATGCCTTGTTCAGGTGAATTTGCTTTTTTTTCGTAAACTCGGCTGAAATGGATAGTTAGTCCGACATTCTTAGGAGCCGACGCTTCCAAGCGTCGGACTAACTTTTTTATTTACTCTGACGCTTTCAGGAGTATTTTTTTAGTTACTCCGACGCTCGGAGGCGTCGGCTCCTAATGGCATCTGCTCCCATTGTGTCGGCTCTTATTGTGTCGGCCCTTATTCCACTTGTAGGGACATACTTCATGTATGTCCGAAATCACCCGAGAAATCAGGATGCTCCGAGGCGGGCGGACATACATGAAGTATGTCCCTACGTCGTACAAATTCGGCAGAACAGGGAGTTCTCTTTATTTTACAGAAATCATTTCGTGCTGCTTAATTTGCCTGTACCAACAAAAAGAAGCCCGCAATGCCGGTAGGTGGCATCGCGGGCTTGAAGCGTTACCGCAAATAGCGGGTTTGCAGAGGATTATTGTATGTATGTGAACTTGCAGGTGGAGTGGAGCAGGGTGGCGGAGGTACCGGCAATGGCTTCAAACTCACCGGGTTCGGCCGTCCACGCGCCCGTCTGCTCGTCGTAGAAGCTGAGGGCTGAGCGGTCGATGGTGAAGGTGGCCTGTCGGGTTTCGCCCGGCTGAAGGAAAAGCTTTTGGAACGCTTTCAGTTCCTTCACGGGCCGCACCACCGACGATTTCTTGTCGCGGATGTACAGCTGTACGGTCTCGGCGCCCGCCCTGTTCCCGGTGTTGGTGACGTCCACGGTGAAGGTGATGTTCCCGTTGCTGTCCATCTGTTGCCGGTTGCTGCCAAGCTTACCTATTTTAAAAGTCGTGTAGCTCAGGCCGTGGCCGAAGGGGAAGAGGGGCTTCAGCTTCTTCTGGTCGGTCCAGCGGTAGCCCACGAAAATGTCTTCCTTGTATTCTTCGTCGATGATTTGATGGCCGTCGCGCCAGGTGCCGGGGTATGAGCCGGTGGCATGGGCACCGCACTGCTCAAGGCTGGCATACCATGTGAAGGGCAGCTTTCCCGAGGGGTTGACGTCGCCGAAGAGCACCGATGTCAGTGCGTTTCCGGCCTCAGAGCCAATGAACCATGCCTGCACCACGGCAGGCACCTTGCCGAGCCACGGCATGGCCACGCCGTTTCCCGAGATGTTGACAAAGACCAGTCGCGGGTTGACGGCGGCGATGGCCTCCACGACCTCGTCTTGGGCGTAGGGCAGGCCATATTGCTTGCGGTCGTGACCCTCGCAATCCTGGAAGTCGCTCTTGTTGAGCCCGCCTATGAAGATGACGAGGTCGGCCTGGCGCGCCTTTTCCACGGCCTCGGCGGTGAGCTCCGGCTGGGTGCGGGTGTCGTAGAGGCTCCGTCCCACTTTCACGCCGTTGTAGCTTTGCACGGTGTCGCCCACATAGCCCCTGGCGAAGTCGCAACTGATGCCTTCCTTGGCGCACCGCTGGCTGATGGCGTCGAGCGGAAGGATTTCGTGTTGGGCCTTCAACGACGAGGAGCCTCCGCCCACGGTCATCATCTTGATGGCGTTCTCGCCGACGACGAGGATGCGGCGGGTGGTCTGCCGGTCAACGGGCAGCAGTGGCTCTGCTTTCTTTGCCGGACGGTCGTTCTTGAGGAGCACGATGCCCTCCTGCGCTATCTTCAACGCGGCGGCATAGTGTTCGTCGGAACAGAGGAAACCATAGGGCTTTTGGCGGTTCATGGTGGTGCGGAAGAAGAGCCTGAGCACGCGGCGCACCTTTTCGTCGAGCTCGCGGGTGGAGAGCTTCCCTTCCTTGATGAGCCGCTTGTAAGGTGCGGCCAGGTGGTAGTTGTCGTAGGCGTTGGAAGTGCCCCAGGCGAGGCCGTCGGTCCATGTGCCGAACTCCATGTCGAGGCCGTTCCTGACGGCTTCCTCGGTGCTATGGCACCCTCCCCAGTCGCTGATAACCACGCCGTCGAATCCCCATTGCTGCTTCAGGATGTTGTTGAGCAGCACCTGGTTATGGCAGTTGTGCTGGTTCTGGTAGAGGTTGTAGGCGCCCATGATGGCCCATGCTCCGCCCTGCTGGACGGCGGCCTTGAAGGCTGGCAGGTAGATTTCGTGGAGGGCGCGGTCTGACACGATGACGTTGACCTGGTGGCGGTACTCCTCATCGTTGTTGAGCGCATAGTGCTTCACGCAGGCCGCCACCCCCTTCGATTGGAGTCCCTGAACGTAGGGCACCACCATTTGCGCGGCCAGGAACGGGTCTTCGCCCATATACTCGAAGTTGCGCCCTGCCAGCGGTGTGCGGTAGATGTTCACGCCGGGGCCGAGCATGACGTTCTTGTTGCGGTAGAGGGCTTCCTCGCCCAGGCTTTCGCCGTAGAGGCGCGCCAGGGCGGGGTTCCAAGTGGCTGCCAGACAGGTCAGTGCGGGGAAGGCCACGCACGAGTCGTTGGTCTGCCCGGCCTGTTCCCATTCGTCCCAAAGCACGTCGGGGCGCACGCCGTGAGGGCCGTCGTCGGTCCACAGGTCGGGGAATCCGAGCCGCTTCACGCCGGGCGACGAGAACTTCGATTGCGCGTGAATGACGGCAATTTTCTCGTCGAGCGTCATGCGTCCCAGGGCATCGTCGATGCGCTGCTCCACGGGCTTTGAATCATCGAGCCATAAGGGCAAAGTCTGGGCTTGTAGCGGGCTCAGGCTGGCCAAGCCCGCTACAGTTGCAAGGATAAAAAGTTTCATGGTTTACTTCTTTTGGAATACTCTGACGTAATCGACCTCCATGGTTGCGGGGAGTGCGTTTTCGTCAACCCCCTGCGCTCCGCCCCAGTCGCCGCCCCAAGCGAGGTTGAAGATGATGTAGAACGGGTCGTCGTAGGGCCAGTCGTCGCGCCCTTTGCCCTTGTTGTCGTAGGAGAGCTGCACCTTTCCGTCAACGTAGGTGGTGATGTTCTTGGCCGTCCAGAGCATGGCGTAGGTGTGGAACTCGCCCTCGGCGCCCTCGCACTTCATTTCGTGCGTCACCTGTGTGTTGTTGGTGTGGACGTGGGCGTTGGCGTGAAGGCTCGACGAAACATAATCGGGGTGGTAGCCCACTTCTTCCATGATGTCAATTTCGCCGTCGGCGGGCCATGAGCGGAAGTTGACGGGCATCATCCAGAAGGCGGGCCAGGTGCCCTTTCCCTTCGGCAGTTTGATGCTGGCCTCGATGTATCCGTAGGTCCATCCGCTCTTCACCTTGGCATAGACGCGGCCGGAGTAAATCTTGCCGTTCTCCTTCAGGCAGTTGATGCGCAGTTTTCCGTTTCGCACCTCGGTGACGAACGAGCCCTCGGGCGTTTTGTGGTTGACGTAGTTCTGAAGCTCGTGGTTCACCCATCCGGCGTTTTTCACCTCGTGCGTCCAGTCGTCGGCATTCAGTTCCGAGCCTTTGTCGAACTCGTCGTGCCAGACGAGGGTGTAGCCTTCGGGCGCATAGTAGGCCTGCTTCTCGGAGGGTGCCTGCACAACGTTGATGGTCTGGCGTGCCGCTCCCGACATGAGCACGATGGTTCCCGTGCGCTGAGTGGTGTTGGGGTTTCCGGCGACGGTGGCCGTCAGCGTGCCCTGCTGCGACGTGGCGTTGCGGGTTTCAACGGTTATGAAATCCGCTTCGGAGTAGGCCCCCCATTCTTTTCCCGTGGTGGTCACGCTGACGGTGTAAGTGCCGCCGTCGGCCGGGGCATTGATTTCCTGAGGCGAGGCGGTGATGGTCACGGCCGCGGGCTGTGGGTCGTCCTCGCTCCCGCCGCACCCGCTGAGGGTGACGGCGAGAGAGAACATTAAAACGTTAAGCATGAGCTGTTTCATTGCGCTTTTTCAAAAATAATGTCGCTGATGACAATGTTTGCACCGATGGGCGAGCCGCCGAAGTCGAAGAAGAGCGACAGGGCGTGGGCATCGTTCAGGGGCAGGTTGACACCCGTCATCTTGTAAACAAAGGGTTCGTCGGCCTTGATGTCGTGGCGGTCGGCAAAGTAGAAGTTGCTGTCGTGCTTGGCACCGTCGGGACCGTCGGTCTCGGTCAGCTTGATGGTGACACCCGGCAGGTCTTCATCGGCCGTGATGGTGCACGAGAAGTTGTAGGCATCGTTCATGGCCGTGGCCAGCGTGGTGTTGATGGGGAATTGTCCCTGCCACTGTGAGCCGCCCATGCCCTCGGGGATGGTGAGCTGCCACTTGTTGCCTTCGTGCTTCCATGTGGGGTCGCCAATCTGGCTCCAGCCGTCGTTGGCAAACCACGGTGTTACGCTGATGAATGCGGAGCCTTCATCTACGGCTTTCCAGAGGTTGGCATCGTCGTCGTAGCTCATCGACACGGTTTCTTCAAAGTAGATGTTGCTGATCTTGACGTTCGAGCCGATGGGCGAGCCGCCGAAGTCGAAGAAGAGCGACAGGGCGTGGGCATCGTTCTTGGGCAGGCTGACGCCCTCGGCCTTGTAGATGAAGGGCTCGTCGGCCTTGATGTCGTGGCGGTCGGCAAAGAAGAAGTTGTCGTCGTGCTTGGCACCGTCGGGACCGTCGGTTTCCGTCAGCTTGATGGTGACGCCGGGCAGGTCTTGGTCGCTTTCAAGCACCAGGTAGAAGTTGTATTTCTTGCTCATGCTGGCTGTCAGCGTGGTGTTGATGGGGAATTGTCCCTGCCACTGCGAGCCGCCCATGCCCTCGGGAATGGTGAGCTCCCATGCGCCGTTCTCATGTTTCCAGGCAGGGTCGCCAATCTGCGACCAGCCGTTGTCGGCAAACCACGGTGTGACGCTGAGGAAAGCGTCGCCGCTTTCCACGGCCTTCCAGAGGTTGGAGGCGGCGTTCACGTCCCAGTCCATGATGGGCGTGCCGGGGTCCACGGTCTCACCGGTGGGCGGCACGGTGCCGTCGTCGTCGGCATGGTTCTTCAGCACGATGTCGGAGATGTTGATGTTGGTCTCGCCGGTGGCATGGCCGAAGTCGAAGACGAGCTTCACGGGATTGAGGTCCTTACCGGGAATGTCGCTCATCCAGAAGATGTAGTCCTCGCCGGCCTTCAGGTTCACGTCGTGTGCGTCGATGATGGCCTCGGAGTCACTTTCGTTGGTCAGTTTCACCACCACGCCGTCGATGTCGCGGTCGGTGCTGAGGATGCACGAGAAGTCGTAGTTGTTGGCGGCTGAAGTGACAAGGCTGGTGTGGAAATGCACCTGTGCCTGCCATTCGGAATAGCACTCCTGCGGGATGGTGATGCTATAGTCGTTGTTGCCCATCTTGAAGAGAGCCGCAAAGGCGTCGGTCTGCTCGTTGCCCCATCCCGGGTCGGGGTTATAATAGAACGACATTTCGGGCGTAATGCCTTTCCATAGGTTGAAGTCGCTGTTGGGGTCGAATCCGCTCCACTCTTTCTCAGCCTCTTCGCTGGTGAAGATAAATCGCCAGGCTATGCTGCGGTCGGGCGTTTCGTAGATGAGTACGAGCTTCTTGGCCGAGAGCTGCTCAATGCGGAACCTGGGGTCCTCATACTGGGCGTCGCTGCTGATGTAGGGGAAGGCGGTGTTCGGGGCCAGCTGGATGAATGTCTGCTGGGTGACGTTGCCTTCGGCATCTTGCCAAGGATACACTTCAAAGCTCCACGAAGAGGTCTGGTTGCCCACGGCGGCGTCGAAGTCGGCACTGTTGGAGCCCCATTTCGTGGTGCCCGTGTTCACGTATGTCAGGCCGTCCTCGCCGGCATTGTAGTTGAAGGTTCCGCCCTTGCGGGTGTCGGCAGTGAAGGTGATGCGGTCGTCGTACATGCCGAAGTCCTTCTTCTCGTCGGGTTGTGCGCTCCACCATTCGGTACCGGCCGTTCCGGCAGGTCCGCAGGCCAGGTGTGCCACTTCCTTGTTGGCGAAGCGCCACTCCTTGCCCGTAATTTTGCGGAAGTCGGAGGAATAGTCAATCTTTGTTTCGTTGAAGGCGTATTCCTTCTTGATGCCGCTCTGGCTGAAGCCGTTGCGGTTTCCCAGTCTCAGCTCAATGGTGTGTGTGCCGGCCTCACTGTTCTTGTAGCCCACCTCTTGAAGCGTGGAGTAGGAGGTGCCGTCGAGAATCCATACGGGATAGACGCCGGCCGCGGGGGTATATGTGGCCACCATCTGATTGGTTTCCTGGTCCACGGAGATGTTGAAGTCAACGCCGCTCACCGTTGGAATGCCGTTGGGGTCTGCGCCCTCGAAGCTGTCGGGCGAGCAGGCAAATGCCAAGGGCAGAAGTGACAGAAGGGGTACGGCGACTTTTGCCAGCCCTTTGGCCTTGTTCATTATTTTGGTTTTCATATTTTCTTGTCGTTTTATTTTATATTATTGCGCTAAAGTAAATGACAAAGCATTTTTCACTTTTCACTTTTCACCTTTTTAATAGTTGTTCTGCTTGAGCGAGGGGTCGGCGTCAAGCTCCGACTGTGCCAGCGGGATGTATTTCTTGCTGGCCGTCCAGGAGTTGGTGCGGTAGCCGTAGCTGTCGGGCACAAGCACGGTGGAGGCTTTCTGAGTGGCCCCCGAGATGCCCTCGGCGCGCACCAGGTCGAAGTAGCGCTTGCCTTCTCCGCAGAATTCCATGTGGCGCTCGGTCAGGATGTCGTCGATGGTGACGCTTGAAAGTGCTGCCAGGCCTGCACGTGTGCGCACTTCGTTCACATAGCCGGTGGCCTCGGTGGCGCTGCCGCCTGTCTGGAGCAGAAGCTCAGCGGCGTTGAGCAGTGTTTCGGCGTAGCGGTAGATGCGCTTGTTGTTGTTGTAGTTCAGGTTCTTTGAAGTGGGGCAGTCCTTGCAGTTCTCGAGCGTGGGACGATATTTCTTCAGCCAGATGTGAGTGTCCTGATAGCGCTCGGTATAGGTGGTTCCGCGCACGTCCCAACAGGTGGCGTCGCGGCGGGTGTCGCCTTCGGCAAACATGTTGTAGGTCTCCACACGCATGGGCAGGAAGCCCCAGCCGTCCATGCCGCTCCACTGGTCGTCGGAGAAGCCGTTGGGCGAGATGAGCGTGGGCAATATGCTGCCGCCGGCGTTCAATGCTGCCGCGCCCCAGTCGCGCTGTGCCTGGTCGTCGTTGTAGTTGATTTCAAAGATGCTTTCCTTGCACCATTCTCCGGCCTCTTCCCACAGTGCGGCGTAGCTCGGGTTGAGTGCGTAGTCGCTGTCGGCAATGATTTGCTTCATGTAGCCGAGGGCCCGGGGGAAACGTGCACTGTCGTTCTGATACATCACCATTTCAGCATAGAGCATGTATGCCATGGCCTGGCTGACGCGTCCCGACTCAGCGTTTGGCCAACGCATTGGGAGAACTCCCGAGGCGATGATGTCCTCGAGCTCCGGCAGCAGCTGGTTGTAGATTTCGTCGGCGATTATCTGCGGAGCCGTGTAGGGCAATGAAAGATTTTCAAGATAGAAAGGCACGTTGCCGTAGTAGTGCCACAGAATGTTGTAGTAGTACACACGCAGCAGGCGGGCTTGAATTTCCATCGATTTGCGGAATTGGTCGCTCACGTTGCCTTCCCATCCTGCATATTTGATGGCGTCGTTGCAGCGTTTGATGCCACTGTAGAAGTCGCCCCACAGGGTGGCCAGCGTGTTGTTGCCGTCGGCGGCAAAGTTGAACAGGCGGTGCCAGTGCTGGTTGTCGGTGTTGTCGCTGCCGCCCACCCAGAAGTCGTCGCCCATGATTTCGGCATCGACGGTGAGGTCGTTGTAGGCCACGTTGTCCCAGTCGGGCCAGTGCAGGGGGGCGTAGGCCGAAGTGAGGGCCTCGTTCAGGGTTTCTTCGTTGGTGTAGTATTCCTCCAGCGGTTCGCCCTTGGGGTTTTTCACCTCCAGGAAGTCATCACTGCAGGAGGTCGTCAGTGCTGAGCTTAAGGCGATGAGTGCTGCACCTGAAAGTGCGCAGACTCTTTTGTATGTCTTGGTAATCATAATGACTGAATGCTGATTAAAATGAAACATTGATTCCGAGGGTGTAAGTGCGGGCCTGCGGGTAAATGCCGTAATCGATGCCGGTGAACTCGGTGTTGTGCTTTTGACTGTTGTTGTCGAAGCCGGCACCGATTTCGGGGTCGAAGCCCCAATACTTGGTCCAGGTGACGAGGTTCTCGGCGCGGCCGTAGATGCGCAGGCGGCTGATGCCGATGCGGTTTGTAAGGCTGCGGGGCAGTGTGTATCCCAGCGTGAGGTTCTTCAGGCGCAGGTAGCTGCCGTCCTGAATGTACATGTCGCTGCACACCCAGTTCTTGGAGTCGCCGATGGTGGGCACGGTGTTGCTGGTGCCTTCACCCGTCCAGCGCTGAAGCACCCAGGTGGGATAGTTGCCCGACGAAATGTCTTGGCGGTAGGTGGCGTCGAACACGTCCACGCCGCTCACGCCCTGCAGGAACACGCCCAGGTCGAAGCCTTTCCATTCGGCGTCGAAGTTCAGGCCGAAGCTCCAGTCGGGAGTGCCGTTGCCGATGTTCGTGCGGTCGTCGGAAGTGATTTTGTTGTCGTTGTTGGTGTCGATGAAGCGGAAGTCGCCGGGCTTGCTCGAGGTGCCGTACTTGGAGTTGTAGTCGTTGGCCTCGGCCTGGTTCTGCAAGATGCCGTTCGTCTTGTAGCCATAGAAGAAGGGGAAGGGCTGTCCGTTCTCGGCCCGCGCGCCGCCGTCGCTGAACTGGCTGATGCCGTAGTTGAGGAAGCCGGTGTCGTTGCCCAGGTTGGTGAGCTCGTTCTTCAGGTAGGAGGCGTTGCCTTTCACGGCAAAGCGTGCGTCGCCGATGCTCCATTTGTAGCCCAGTTCAAACTCCCATCCGCTGTTTTTCATGTCGCCGACGTTGGCCAGCGGGCGCCGTTCGCCCACATAGCTGGGAATGGGCATGTCGATAATCATGCCGTTGGTCTTCTTCATGTAGTAGTCAACGGTGAAGGTCAGCTGGTTGTTGAAGAAGCCGAAGTCGATGCCGAGGTCGGTCTGCTCGCTTTCTTCCCATTTCAGGTCTTCGTTGGCCAGGCGGTTGGCTTTCGAGCCGTAGGTCATGGTTGCTGTCTGTCCGTAGTAATAGTTGCTGCTGCCGCCCATTTCCGTCAGTGTGGTATAGGCGAAGTCGCCGATGTTGTCGTTACCGTTCTTTCCCCAGCTGGCGCGCAGTTTCAGGTTGCTGAGCCAGTCGCGCGAGGCTTCCATGAAAGCTTCGTTCATGACGTTCCATCCCACGGAGAACGAGGGGAATGTTCCGTACTTGTTGTTGCTGCCGAAGCGGCTGGACCCGTCGCGGCGGATGGTGGCCTGCAGCATGTAGCGCTCGTCGTAGTTGTAGCTCAGTCGGGCGAAGAGCGATGCCAGGCGGTGCTCGGTGTAGGGTCCGCCCCAAATGCCTACCAGGCTCTTGGCTCCCGTCACCTTGCCGTCGGCATCGGTAGAAAGTTCCAGGTTGCCGCCGGTGGTGTAGTCGATGCTGGGCTTTTCGGTGTTTACCAAGTTCCAGTGCGAGCCGCCCAGCTCGTCGCCCTTGAACTTCAGCGCACTTTGTCCGAGTACGATGCCGATGGTGTGCTTGCCGAACATCTTGTCGTAGGTCAGCGTGTTTTCAACCTGCCATGTGGTGTTGTTGCCCTTGTAGGCCTGTGCCTGCGTGTGGTCGCTGTTGTTGTTGCCCGACAGGTAGTACTTCTGCAGGGTGGCGCCGTTGTAGCCCCAGAAAGAGAGCTCGGCGCTGTAGGTGAAGTGGTATTTCAGCTCGTCCCACAGCTGCAGGTCGATGGAGAACTTGGGCATGAACTTGTGGCTCCAGTTCTTGTTGGGGTTGCCCTGCATCATGGCGATGGGGTTGTTCTGCTCGTTGTAGGAGCCGATGAAACCTGGAATGGTGTAGGGGTTGCCGTTTTCGTCCCTGTACAGGTCGTAGGCGGCGTAGCGGTCGATCATGTCCAGAGCCAGCTGCCCTTTCAATGTCACGGGCAGAGTGGGAGCCAGGTAAAGCGCCGAGCCGAGGGGTGAGCCCCATGTGCTGTTTGAGTCAATGCCGGTGTTGTGAACGCGCATGTAGGAGATGTTGGCGCCCAGGTCGAGCTTGTTGAGGAAATTGCGCTCCTTGGTGGCGTCAATCAGGTTGAACTGGTTGTTCGAGCGGATGGTCAGGCGGTCGTAGTTCGACTGTCCGAAGTTGCCGCCCACGATGCCGTCCTGTGTGAAATATCCCATGGACAGGTAGTAGTTCACCTTTTCGGAGGCCCCGCTCACGCTCACGTCGTGTTGCACGATGGGCGCGTTGTCGTTGAAGAGCAGGTCCTGCCAGTTGGTGCCGAAGCCGTTGATGGCCTCGCCGTTGGCATCCTTCAGGTTATAGGGGTCGGCATAGAGCGGTGCCATGCCGTTCTGCACGCGGCGCTCGTTCTGCAGGATGGCGTAGTCGGTGGCGCCGGTCACGTCGCGCTTCTTCCACGCACTCTGCCAGCCGTAGCTGAAGTTGTAGTTGATTTGTGCCTTGCCCAGCTTTCCTTTCTTGGTGGTGACAAGTATGACGCCGTTGGCGGCGCGTGCTCCGTAGATGGCTCCCGAGGCAGCGTCCTTGAGGACCTCCATCGACTCGATGTCGCCGGGGTTGACGCTCTCCATGCCGTTCTGGTCGGTGGGCATGCCGTCAATGATATACAGCGGCTCAGAGCTGTTGATGGTGCCGATGCCGCGGATGCGGATCATCGACTTCGAGCCGGGCTGTCCCGATGCTGAGGTGACGTTCACGCCGGCGGCCATGCCCTTCAAGGCATCGTCGGCACGCAGGCGCGTCTTACCGTCGAGGTCGTCCGACGATACCTTGGCGATTGATGCCGTCACCACGCTCTTCTTCTGAACGCCGTAGCCAATGACCACCACGTCCTGCAGCGTCTGCGAGTTTTCGCGCAGCACGATTTTCATGTTCCCACTAGCCCTGAGCTCCTGCGAGTCGTAGCCAATATAACTAATAATAATAGGTGTGCCCTCTTTCACTCTCAGCGTGAACTGACCGTCAATGTTGGTGATGGTGCCGTTTTGAGGGTTGCCTTTCTCGACGACGGAGGCTCCGATAACGGGCTCCCCCGATTCGTCTGTCACAGTTCCCAACACCTGTTGGGCGTTTGTGGCCATTGACACCATGAGTGCCAATAACAACAATAGAATCCTGCTTTTTTTCATACTTTGTTATTTGTTAATAAATTTGATTTAGGATTATCGCGTGATGATTGATTGACGGGAGCAAAATTACGAAATAATCGCATGCCTCTCTCGGTGCATGGTGAAAAAAGTGGACGAAAATAGACTCTTGAAACAGTTAGTAATTTGATATTCAGTAAGATAGAAAGCCGCCGCTTTCTGAAAAGAGTGGATATTATGTAGAGGTGTTTTTTTTACATTTATCGCCTTTTTAGAGCGTTTTTACCAGTTTTTCGAACTGTTCGCGGTTGCACACGGCGCCGTTTTTTATGCGTGCGCGGTAATTGTAAATGGTGTTGACGGAGTAGTGGAGGAACTCGGCAATTTTCGACGAGTCTTCAAATCCCAGGCGTATGAGCGCGAAGATGCGGATGTCGGTGGTCAGCCGGTTTTCCTTGGGGTGTATTTGCATGTCGGGCTGCAAAAGGGCGTTGAAGTCGTCGATGAAGTTGGGGAAGAGGTGCAGGAACACGGTGTCGAAGTTTTCGTAGAGCTCCTCCAGCTCCTTTTCCTTCAGTTCGGTCGATTTGCTCATTTGGAACAGCTCATCAAGTTCCTTGTTCTTCATTTTCTTGTTCACCATCTTGCGGTAGTTGTCGAGCTTGTCGATATACTGCGAGCAGAGGCTCATGAAGCGGCCGATATATTCCTCTTTCACGCGGTTGCTCTCGGTGAGCTGGGCGTTGAGTACGGCGAATTGGGCGTTTTTCTCCGACAACTGTCCGTTGGCGTCCTTCAGTTCGGCGTTGAGAGCCGCCAGCTGCCCGTTGGTTTCGTGCAGGGCGTTGCGTGCCACCGCCAGCTGCTTGTTCCTGCGGCGCAGGAAGAAGAGCAGGGCCAGCAGCAGCAGGGCCAGCACGCTGATGGCGGCCACCGCCACCCATAGCTGCGAGGTGGTGCGCTCGCTCTGCTGCTTGTAGTTCTTCGCAATGTGCGAGAGCAGGGGCGCTATCTGCCAGTTGCGCTGGCGTGAGCCGTAGCGGTTGGCGCAGTCGCAGGTGTAGCTGATGTAGCTCGAGGCGCGCCCGATGTCGCCCCTGAGCATCAGTTCGTTGGCCAGTTCCCACATCGACCCCTGGTCCATGGCGGCATTGCGTATGTCGGCCAGCACCGACTCCGTCAGCCAGTGCATCATCTGCACCGTGTCGCGCTGCAGCTTGTACTCTATATATCGGTAAAGGGCCACCAGGGCGTAGGGATGTGAGCCGGGCTCCACCGTCTTGAGCCACTCGTCGTTGATGCGCATCGACTCTTTCAGACGGCCCTCGGCCTGCGCCTTCTGCTCACGGCGCATCAGGCAGCTCTCGCTGGCCGGCGGCAGGTGGCGGAACATCAGTTCCTCGTACTGCTGCACCTTCTGCTGGTACATCTTGCGCATGTCGTCGAGCCGCGTGTAGTAGCTCAGCTCGCTATAGACGTTGTTGTAGGCCTCGTAATAGGTGCCCACGGCAAGGTTCTCCTCATTCCCCGACAGGCGGATGGAGTCCAGGATGTTGAGCGCCTCGTCGTAGAGCCCGATGTTGGAACAGCGGATGGCCAGCTGCGAGCGGCACCTCACGGAGGCCGAATGGTCGCCCGCGGCCTCGGCCAGCCGGATGCACTGGCGGAGGAAATAAATGGCGGAGTCGCTCACAAAGGGGCGGTAAAGCTCAAACAGGCGGTAGCCCTCGTCGAACTTCTGGCTGCCCGACGACTGCTCGAAGGCGCGGCGCGCCACGGCAATCTTCGCCTCGCGCTGCGCCACGAAGGTTGGCGAGGCGGCAATGGCCTCGTCGATTTCGCGGTAGCGTCGTTCCATGTCCGCCGTCTGGCCGGCGGCTGCCGTCGCCAGAAGGAGCAAAAGGGTTGTCAGCAGGTGTCGCATCTTCCGTCCTGTAGTTTGAACATTGCAAAGGTACGGATAAATGAGCGAAATGCAAAATGAAAACTTGTTTTTATTTTCATTCCCGAATGTAAGGGGCATGAAATCCAAGTTGAAAGTATAAGGAGTTTAGGAGTTCAGGAGTTACAGGAGTTCAGACAATAGTTCTGAAGGCTCCCTTTTTCGTCAGTTTGCAGTGGCGTGGAAACATACTGTATGTCCGAAATCATCGTTAATCTTGGTTGTGATGCCAATAATAATGCCCGCCGATTTGTTTATTTGGAGAAAAACACCTAAGCTTTGTGCCTAATAACTGAAAACCTAAATAAAGATAAGTGGTAAAACATAATTATCTTATTATATTGAAACGAATTTGTCTTAATTCTGTTTTAATTCTTTACCCCTTTAATATTGAAGGTAATTAGAGGAAAATTAAAAAGCAATTAGGATAATTCGTTTTAGAAAAACACTTACAATTATTTTTGTTCACTTACTTATGAAAAAGTATTTGTTGTTATTGCTCATGCCGCTGGCAGTGCTGTCGGCATTTGCGCAAGGCAATGACTACAACATGGTCATTGAGTTGAAGAACGGCACCACCATCACCTTAGCCCAACTTGTTGGGCTATTTTGCGATGTATAACTACATGGATAAAATTGGTAAAAATATTTGACAAAACGAGGCTGTTTTGTGCTGTTTTTGTAAGTTGCTGAATATCAGTGGTTTGTAAATTGCGCCGACTTTGACCGCAAATTTCGGGGAGAAATCTTCAAGATCTCTCCTCTCAAACTTCAAGATCTCTCCCCGAAATTTGCGGTCAAACTCTGAGGGGGAAGGAAAATTTTATGAAAAATCTTGACAAAATGACGGCCTTGGGCATAATGAAAAATGCCGTTTTCCGCTTGTGGGACATAGATGGGTTTTGAGTTATGAGTTTTGAGTTATGAATTATGAGTTATGGCGGCGGCAAAACTCATCACTCCCGTTCATGTATGTCCGAAATCATCTTGGTGTGCTGGGGTGGGCGGACTGCGCAATGGAATTGCATATTCGCCAGAAAGGTTATATGGTTCGAGGCAAAGGAGAGGCTTGGCAGGAGCCGACGTCTATAAAAAGAACAAGTTTCGCATGCTTAAGGAGTTTAGGAGTTTTGCGGCTTTCAGACGCTGGAGGTTAGACGTTAGTTTTGTTCGTTGTCTTGATGAAATGGGCACGACAAGACTATCGTCTGTTCGTCGGAGGTTGAAAAAAACACGGACAAACACGGACTGACACGAAAAAATTCAAAAGTCCGTGACAGTCCGTGTTCGTCCGAGGTAAAAAAGTTCCTAAACTCCAAAACATAAGTGAGCTTGAGGAACTTGAATATGATTATTCCTTGTACATTTCCTCTATCTCGGCGGCGTAGTTCCTGTTGAGCACCGTGCGGCGTATCTTCAGCGTGTTGGTGAGCTCGCCGGCCTCCATGGTGAAGGGCTTGGGCAGGAGGGTGAACCGCTTAATCTGCTCATAGCTGGCCAGTTGCTGTTGAAGGGTGGCGATGCGCTCGGCAATCATGACGATGATGCGCTTGTCGGTGCAGAGGTCCTCGGGCTTGGCGTAGTCGATGTTGTTGTCCTGGGCATATTCCTCGAGCTCGGGCATGCTGGGCACGATGAGGGCCGACACGAACTTGCGCTGGTCGGCAATGACGGCTATCTGCGCCACGTATTTGTCAACGAGCAATTTCGACTCTATCATCTGCGGCGCTATGTACTTGCCGTTGGAGGTCTTGAAGAGTTCCTTGATGCGCTCCTTGAGGAAGAGTTCGCCGTCGCGGAGGTACCCGGCGTCGCCGGTGCGGAAGAAGCCGTCGGCGGTGAAGCTAGCGGCATTGAGGGCGTCGCGCTTGTAGTAGCCGCGGGTGATGGTGGGGCCTTTGAGGAGGATTTCGTCGTTCTCGCCGATTTTTATCTCTATGCCCTCGATGGGCCGTCCCACGCTGCCCACGGTGTAAGGCTCGCCGAGGTGGTCGCACGACACGGTGGCCAGGCTTTCGGTGAGCCCGTAGCCCACAATCATGTTGATGCCGATGCTATGGACGAACTCCTCCACCTTTTCGCTGACGTATGAGCCGGCGGTGGGGAAGAAGTGGGCATCCTCGAGCCCTAACTGCTTCCTGACGAGGGCGAAGAGTGTGCGGTCGTAGGTTTCGTATTCCATCTTCAGGGCGAGGGGCGGGCGCCGTCCGCGGCTGAGGTACTCGATGTTGTGCTTGCGCCCCACGGCGATGGCGTGGCGCATGAGCCGGCGCTGCATGGCGTTCGACTTCTCTATCTTTTCCTGCACGCCGATATATACTTTCTCCCAGAAGCGGGGTACGGCCGACATGCAGGTGGGATGGGTCTCGCGCAATGTTTCCTGGATTTCCTTGGGATAGGTGTTGATGATGAGCTGTGCACCCTCGGTGAGGCAGAGGAACATCCACCCGCGCTCGAAGATATGGGTGATGGGCAGGAAGGTCATGACGCGGTCTTTCTCGCCCACGGGCACGCACTTGTCGTTGGCAATCATGGCGGCGGCGTATTGCCCGTAGGTGAGAATGACGCCCTTCGAGTCGCCGGTGGTGCCGCTGGTGTAGAGGATGTTGGCCAGGTCGTCGTCGTTGGCCTCGGCCCACAGCGTTTCCACCTCGCTCTGGCGGGGCAGCCCTTCGCCCAGTTTGAGGAAGTCGTCGAAATAGATGCTGCTGGGGTCGCCCTTGTCCATGCGCACGCTATGGTCGAAGACGATGATTTTCTCGAGCGTGGGGCAGAGGGGGAGCACGCGGAAGGCCTTGTCGTACTGCTCCTGCTCGCCCACGAAGAGGAATCGTATCTGGGCGTCGCCGATGATGTACTGGATTTGTTGTTCGCTGCTGGTGGCATAGAAAGGAACGGTGACGGCGCGTATGCCGAAGGCGCCGAAATCGGTGTAGAGGTACTGCACGGTGTTCTGGGAGAACACGCCCACGTTCTCCTGAACGCGGATGCCGAGGTTGAGCATGGCGTTGCTCACGGTGAGCACTTTCTGAGAAAATTCATTCCACGAGGCCTGCTTCCACGTGAGGCTGCCGAAATCGCGGTAGTTGAGAACCGGGCGGTCGCCGTACTTCTTGGCCTGCTCGTGAACGAGCACTGAAAGATGACATCTTGTTTGCATAAGTGTTGCGATGTTGTTATATAGCCACTGCAAAGATAAATACATTTCTTCAAACTGGCAAATGTTACGGTTGATTTTATTTTTACAATGTCAAAAAACGCCCTCTCCACACAATAAAAGGGCGGCGGCGGCGTTATTAGGTTGTGTTAAGACGCATTGGCTTCATCATCACCCTGTGCGTCCTGGGCTCTCTGGCGGCCAGGGCGCAGTATGACATGTACTTCAGTCATTACTGGGACATGGAGACCTCTTTCAACCCCGGCGCGGCGGGAAAGGAGGCCAAGCTCAACGTCGTGGGCGCATACGCCATGACGATGGCGGGGTTCCGGCGCAACCCCAATACGTTCTTCGCCGGCGGCGACATGCCCTTCTATGCCATGAACAGCTACCACGGCGTGGGGCTCAACCTGCTGAACGACCAGCTGGGACTGTTCAAGCACCAGCGCGTGGCGGCCCAGTATGCCCACAAGCGCAAAGTGGCGGGCGGCACGCTGAGCGCCGGCGTGCAGGTGGGATTCATCAATGAAACCTTCGACGGCTCGGACCTCGACCTGGAGGACAGCAGCGACCCCGCCTTCACCAGCGGGCAGCTCAACGGCAGCACCATCGACCTGGCCTTCGGGCTCTACTACACCCATAAGCGGTGGTATGCGGGCCTGTCGGCCCAGCACCTCACGGCACCCCTGGTGGAACTCGGTGAGCGCAACGAGCTGCAGATAGACCGCACATATTATTTGACCGGCGGATACAATATAAAGCTGAGAAATCCGTTCTTATCTATACCAACCTCCGTGCTGGCGCGAACCGATGCCGTGGCGTGGAGGGCCGACGTGACGGCACGGCTTGTTTATTCCAACGACAAAAAGCACATGTATGCCGGCTTTACCTACAGCCCCACCAACTCGGTGACGGTGCTTATCGGCGGCAGCGTGCAAGGCTTCAATCTCGGCTACAGCTACGAGGTCTATACTTCGGCCATCAGTCCCGCCAACGGCAGCCACGAACTCTTCGTGGGCTACCAGCAGGACATTAACTTATATAAAAAAGGTAAGAACAAGCACAAGAGCGTGAGATACCTGTAGGCCGCGGCCCGCAGGGCAGAATGACAAATGACAAACAACAAACTTGCTATATGGAAAAGAACACAAATAGAGCAATGACGAGGGCAAGAAGGCTGGCTCCTTTCTGCCTTTTCGCGCTGTTGATGCTCATTACGGCATGCGCAGGAAGCAAACTCTCGCAAGGCGGAGGGCGCGGAGGCGAAGTGACCGGAGTGAGCGCAGGAAGGGGGTTCTCGGAGCCTACGCCCTTCGGAATGGTGCAGGTGAAAAGGGGATTCCTGAAAATGGGCATCGAGCAGGACGACAGCCTCTGGGGAAAACAGACGCCCACGCGCGAAATCTCAGTGGACGGCTTCTGGATGGACGAGACGGAAGTGACCAACGCTGAGTACAAGCAATTCGTGTACTGGGTGCGCGACAGCATCCTGCGCACCAGGCTCGCCGACCCGGCCTACGGCGGCGATGAAAGCTACATGATTACCGAAGACAAGAACGGCGACCCCATTCCGCCGCAAATCAACTGGAAGAAAAGCATTCCGCGAAAACCCAACGAGGATGAGCAGAGGGCCATCGAGAGCCTTTATGTCACCAATCCCGTGACGGGCGAAAAGCTCCTCGACTACAGCCAGATGAACTACCGCTATGAGTTCTACGACTACACCACGGCTGCCTTGCGTCGCAACCGCATGAACCCCGAGGAACGAAACCTCAATACCGACATCGTGCCCGACCCCAACGAGGTGGTCATGATTTCAAAAGACACGGCATACATCGACGATGAGGGCAGAATAGTGAGGGAAACCATTGACCGGCCGCTGAGCGGGCCGTGGGATTTCCTCAACACCTATATCGTCAACATCTATCCCGACACCACCTGTTGGGTGAACGATTTCCAGAATGCCGATAACGAAACCTATCTGCGCTATTATTTCTCAAATCCTGCCTATAGCGAATATCCCGTGGTGGGCGTCACCTGGGAACAGGCCAACGCCTTCTGCGCCTGGCGCACCGACTACCTGCTAAAGGGGCTGGGCAACGAGGCACGCTTCGTGCAGCGGTACCGCCTGCCCACAGAGGCAGAGTGGGAATATGCTGCGCGCGGCAAGGATGGCAACGAGTTCCCCTGGGAGAACGAAGACATGGCGAGCGACCGCGGATGCTTCTATGCCAACTTCAAGCCCGACAAGGGTAATTACACCAAGGACGGCAACCTGATTACCAGCAAGGTGGGCATCTACGGAGCCAATACCAACGGGCTCTTCGACATGGCCGGCAACGTGGCCGAATGGACCAGCACCATCTACACCGAGGCGGGCGTGCAGGCCATGAACGACCTGAACCCGCAGCTCGACTACAAAGCCGCCAAGGAAGACCCCTACCGGCTGAAGAAGAAGAGCGTGAGGGGCGGCTCGTGGAAAGACCCCGAAAGCTACATCCGCTCGGCGTGGAGGACATGGGAATACCAGAACCAGCCACGGTGCTACATCGGCTTCAGATGCGTGCGCTCCATGGCAAGCGTGCCCAGCTCCAAACAAAAGGGAAAGAAGAAAAAATAACAGGACCCTGCCTTCAGCCACAGGGAATAACAAGTAACCACCACCATTCAACCGAAATAACAACATCATGGCCAAATACAGCAAATACAACATCGTCTATCGCCTGCAGAAATGGATGGACAGCGTGCCGGGACAGACATTCCTGAACTACGCCTACAGCTGGGGCGCATCCATCGTGATTCTGGGTGCATTGTTCAAACTTACACACCTGGCCGGTGCCGACCTCATGCTTTACTTGGGCATGGGCACTGAGGCGTTCGTGTTCTTCCTCTCGGCCTTCGACAGACCATTCGACAAAACCGCCGACGGCATGGACCTGCCGACGCATTTGGGCGTGGAAGGAGTTCAGACAGAAGGCGAGGAGGGCGAAGAACCCGCCGTCGCCGGGGCGCAGCCCGCAGTGCAGGGTGTGGGCGGAGGAGGCACCATCATCATCGGCGGGGCACCGGGAGCAACGGCCTCCGGCGAGGGCGCAGCCTTCATCGAGGGACAGATGCCGGAACCCGGTTCGCCGGAGGCTCAGGCGGCAGCCATCGCCGCAGCATCGGGCGGAGCCATCAATGTGCCGTTCGTGGCATCGCAGAGCATCAACCCCGAAATGACGGAGGTTACCAACAATTATGTGGAGGAGCTGAAGAAACTCACCGAAGTGCTCGAGAAAGTGGCCGAGCAGAGCAAGCGCCTCACCACCGACAGCGAGGAGATGGAAAACCTCAACCGCACACTCACCGGCATCTGCAAGATTTACGAAATGCAGCTTAAGACCGCCAGCCAGCAGATGGGCACGGGCGACGAAATCAATGCCCGCATGCAGAAAATGGCATCGCAGATAGAGGAGCTCAACCGCATCTACACCCGCATGATTGAGGCCATGACCGTGAACATGCCAGGTGCAAAGGCTCCCGAAAAGTAAACCGCTGCCCCAAAAAACAAGCGGACGACCGCTGAAGGGCCGTCCGCCAGTTACCAACAACCAATTTCCGACAATAAATGGCAATCAAGAAAAGACCGGTTTCCCCACGCCAGAAGATGATCAACCTGATGTACGTCGTCCTCATGGCCATGCTCGCACTGAACGTTTCGACCGAGGTGCTCGAGGGCTTTTCGCTCGTGGAGGAAAGTCTGCGGCGAACAACCGGCAACTCCACCAAGGAGAACCTTTCCATATATGGCGACTTTGAGGAGCAGATGAAGAAAAATCCGGCCAAGGTGAAGGAGTGGTTCGAGAAAGCCACCGCCGTGAAGCAAATGAGCGACTCGCTCTTCAATATGGCACAGGAACTCAAGGAAACCATCGTCAGGGAGGCCGACGGCAAGAACGGCGACCCGCTCAACATCGTGAACAAGGAGAACCTCGAGGCGGCAACCCACGTGATGCTCGCTCCCGGCACCGGGAAAGGGCAGCAGCTCTACAACGCCATCAACTCCTTCCGCGAGCGCATCCTCGCCATGACCACCGACCCCAAGCAGCGCGAAATCATCAAGAGCAACCTCACCACCGACCTGCCGGAGCACGCCCATGCCATGGGCAAGAACTGGCAGCAGTACATGTTTGAGGGCATGCCCACGGCAGCCGCCGTAACATTGCTTACCAAGTTGCAAAGCGACGTGCGCTATGCCGAGGGTGAAGTGCTCCACACGCTTGTGGCCAATATCGACGTCAAGGACATCCGCGTGAACAAGCTCGACGCGTTCGTCATTCCCGAAAAAACCACCCTCTACCCCGGTGAGACCTTCTCGGCAAGCATTGTCATGGCCGCCGTGGACACCACCATGCAGCCCGAAATCTATGTCAATGGGCAGCGCATCAACTCCAAGAGCGGGAAATATTCCTTCGGCGTGGGAGGCGTGGGTGAACATTCCTTCGGTGGTTACATCCTCACGCACAACGCTGCCGGCGAGACCCTTCGCCGCAATTTCTCTCAGAAATACAGCGTCATTCCCGCACCCAGCGGGGCCACCGTTGCCGCCGACCTGATGAACGTGCTCTATGCCGGCTACCAGAACCCCATGAGCGTCAGTGTGCCCGGCGTGCCCCAGAATGCCGTGTCGGTAACCATGTCGGGCGGAAGCCTCACCTCCAAGGGCGACGGTCACTTCATCGCCACGCCGGCAGCCGTGGGCAAGGACGTGACATTCACCGTGTCGGCCAACCAGGGCGGACAAAACCGCCAGATGGCGCAAGTAACGTTCAAAGTGCGCAAACTGCCCGATCCGACTCCATATCTTGTGGTTGGCGACAACCGCTTTAAGGGCGGCGGCATGGCCAAGGCGTCGCTGATGGGCATCAATACGCTGAAAGCCGCCATCGACGACGGACTGCTCGACATCGAGTTCCGCGTTACCGGCTTCGAGGCCGTCTTCTACGACAACATGGGTAACGCCGTGCCCATGGCATCCAACGGCGCTCAGTTCACCGAACGGCAAAAAGACGCTTTCAGAAAACTTTCGCGCAACCGCCGTTTCTACATCACACATGTGCAGGCCATCGGTCCCGACGGCATTGCCCGCACTCTGCCGGGAGCCATGGAAATCATCGTGAAGTAGCCGTTTTTTGCCTAAAGAGTAAAACACATTTCAATAAGATAAAAAAGATAAATGATGCGAACAGATATTTTTCAGACAGCATTCAGATGGAAGCTCATTGCGGCTTTGTCGTTTGTCATTTGTCATTTGTCATTCATCCCGGCAGGGGCGCAGCCCCAGTCGCGTCGCGATGCCCAGCAGCAGAAGCCGAAGTCGAACGCCGACAATATGACCACCCGCGCCCGCATCTCGTTCCCTGTTCAGGCACAGATGTCGGAAGACGTGGTGTGGCGCCGCGACATCTACCGCGAACTCAGTCTGGAAGAGAAGGACAACGCCGGACTCTATTACCCGCCCGAACCCGTGGGCAACGAGATGAACCTCTTCACCTACATGTTCAAGCTCATGATGCGCGGGCCCAAGAACGGCGGCATTCCGGCCTACGAATACCGCATCGACGGACAGGAAGTGTTCAACGACTCGGCACGCATCAAGCCCCTGCAGTTCCTTGACAATTACCATATTTATTATGAAAGAGTCAACGGTCGCGTGAGGCTCGACAACAGCGATATCCCGTCGCGCGAGGTGAAAGGCTATTACATCAAGGAAAGCGCCTACTACGACCAGGCCAACTCCACCTTCCACACCAAGGTGGTGGCCTTGTGTCCCATTATGAGCCGAGAGGACGATTTCGGCGACGGCGCCACCAAGTACCCGCTCTTCTGGGTGCTCTACGACGACCTGGCACCCTTCCTTTCCAAGCAGACCATCATGACCAGCGACATCAACAATGCCGCCACCATGAGTCTCGACGACTTCTTTACCAAGAACCACTACCGGGGAAAAATCTACAAGACCACCAATATGCTGGGCAAGACTTTGGCCCAGTATTGCGAGAACGATTCGGCCATGTCGCGCGAACAGCAACGCATTGAACAAGAGTTGATTGACTTTGAAAAGAGTCTCTTCGGCGACCAGGAGCGCAAGGATTCGCTCGACAGTTTGGCCAACCTTGCCAACCAGAAGACCAAGAAGGTGAAGTCGGCACGCCGCACCCGCCGCTCGGCCGGTAGCGAGGCCGGCCAGAAAGCCGTGGCCGCTGAAGAAAAAGCAGCTCCCGAGCCCAAGGCCCGTGCCAAGCGCCGCACCTCCACGCCGTCGTCATCTCCGTCGAGCGGTGCAAGGGTCAGCGTGAGAAGGCAGCGCCATTGATTTTCAAGGTTTACCTCTCTTTTTCCTTCAATTCCAACCACTTAACCGTTACCTGTAAAACATGAGAAATCTGCTGCCAACAAAAAAGAGCAAGAGTAGCCTTGCCGCATTGCTCCTTGCTTTCGTGGCCGCCCTGGCCCCTGTTTCCATGCAGGCCCAGACCACCAAGCTCCATTTCGGCATCAAGGGCGGACTGAACATCACACAGTTCTCGTTCGACGAGAAAGTGTTCCACTCAGATAACAAAAACGGATTCTTCGCCGGCCCGTCGCTCTATTTCGGCGTGCCCGTCCTCGGGCTGGGTGCCGACCTGTCGGCCCTTTACAACCAGAAAAAGGCCACCGTGGGCGAGGAAACCATCAAGCAGCAGTCCATCGACGTGCCCTTCAACCTGCGTTATTCCTTCGGCTTTTCCGAAGGGGCCTGCGTGTTTGTATCGGCAGGGCCGCAGGCCAGTTTCATGCTGGGCGACAAATCGCTGTCGTTCAAAAGCGACAACGACCTCGACGAGGTGGACTGGAAATTCGAGAACTCCGCCTTCAGCTTCAACGTTGGCGGCGGAATTGTCGTCGGACCGTTGCAGCTGGGCGCCAGCTACAACATCCCAATCGGCAAAACGGGCGAGTTCACTTGGAAAGAAACCGCCGACAAGGTGTTCCACGCCCATAGCAAGAGCTGGCAGATTTCTGCCGCCATCTACTTCTAACCCTTTCAACCCCATTTACTTTCATCCTCTCCAATTGCTTTTTGGGGAGGATGAATTTTTTAAGGAGTTTAGGAGTTCAGGAGTTCAGGAGTTTAGACAATAGTTGAAGGAAAAAGAAGCATCCGTCAACACTATTGTCTAAACTCCCAAACTCCTAAACTCCTAAACTCCAAGAGAAAAACAGAGTTTGAACTTATATGACCACAGCCGTGCCGCTTGTAGCCACCATCAGCATGGAGCCGTTGGCGCCGATGGTCTCGTAGTCGATGTCGATGCCCACCACGGCGTTGGCACCCATGGCCTGTGCGCGGTCGGCCATTTCCTGCATCGAGGTGTCCTTGGCCTGGCGCAGCACCTCTTCATAGCTTGCCGAGCGTCCGCCCACAATGTCGCGGATGCCGGCAAAGAAGTCCTTCACAATGTTTGCGCCGATAATCGTTTCGCCGGTCACCACACCCTTGTACTCGCGGATGGTGCGTCCTTCAATCTGGGGAGTTGTTGTAAGTAACATGATTTCCTGGTTTTAAGTGAATATATTTGCTTTTTTTATTTGTTAGACGTTTTCGTGTGGACAAAAGTTGCAAGCAACTATGTTTTTTTTCGGAAAGAACGAATCAACGATTGATAATTATTTTGTTAAAATTTCATCAAACCGACGGAAAAGCGTAACTTTGCACTCGTACAAGCCGCCCGCTTTTCCGGCGGCACATACCAGAACAAATATCAGAAAACCATGATTTCGTTTGAATGCGACTACAACAACGGTGCCCACCCCAAAGTAGTGGAGGCCCTGGTGCGCACCAATGGTGAGCAGACGCTCACCTACGGTGCCGATATCCATAGCGACCATGCGCGAGAGCTCATCCGCGCGGCATGTGAAACCGACGATGCGCAGGTGTTCCTCCTCACGGGCGGCACGCAGGCCAACCTCGTGGTCATCGACGCCATGCTGGCCGGTCACGAGGCCGTCATCGCCGCCGACACCGGGCATATCAGCATCCACGAGGCCGGAGCCATTGAGGCATGCGGCCACAAAGTCATTGTCCTCGGCCATCACGAAGGAAAGCTTCGTGCGGAAGACCTCAGCGCATATATGGAATGGTTCATCAACGACGAGAGCCGCGAACACCTGGCCCAGCCCGCAATGGTCTATCTGTCGTTCCCCACGGAGCTGGGAACCCTCTACGACCGCGCCGAACTGGCGGCCATCGCCGACACTTGCGCCCGCTACGGCCTGAAGTTGTTCATCGACGGGGCACGGCTGGGCTACGGCGTGGAAGCCTCCGACGATGTCAACTTGCCCTGGTTGTGCCGCCATTGCGATGTGCTCTACATCGGCGGCACCAAGGTGGGCGCATTGTGCGGAGAAGCCGTGGTGTTCACCCACAACAACGCTCCGCGGCATTTCTTCACCATGATGAAACGCCGCGGTGCCGTGCTGGCCAAGGGCCGGCTCACCGGCGTGCAATTTGAAGCCCTGTTCACGCCTGGCGACAATGCTCGGCCGCTCTATTTTGAAATTTCGCGCCACGCCATCGCCATGGCCCGCCAGATGAAGGCCATGTTCCGCGAGCTGGGACTGGAACTGTGGCTCGACTCGCCCACCAACCAGCAGTTCGTGGTGCTCGACAACGACTTGATGCACCGGTTGGAGCAGCATGTGCTCTTCACCCACTGGCAGCCGCTCGACGGTCACCACATGGCCTGCCGCTTCGTCACCAGCTGGGCCACCACCGAGGACGACCTTCGCCAGTTGCGCGAAATCCTTGTGAACGACTTAAGTTCTTAAGTTTAAGGAGTTTAGGAGTTTGGGAGTTTAGGAGTTTAGACGATAGTTTTATAAATGGTCTTTGCAAAAGCAACAAACAAGACTATCGTCTAAACTCCTATTCTCCTAAACTCCTAAACTCCAAAAGATAATTATCCAATCACTCCGAGTTCCTTTCCTACTTTCACGAATGCCGCTATGCACTTGTCGAGCTGTTCGCGGTTGTGTCCGGCGGAAATTTGTACGCGGATGCGTGCCTGTCCTTTCGGTACCACGGGATAATAGAACCCCGTGACGTAGATGCCTTCCTCCTGCATCTTGGCGGCATAGACCTGCGACAACTTGGCATCGTAGAGCATGACGGCGCAGATGGCGCTTTGCGTGGGCTTGATGTCGAAGCCGGCGGCCATCATCTTGTCGCGGAAGTAGTTGACGTTCTCCACCAGCCGGTCGTGGATTTCGTCGCTCTCCTTCAACATGCGGAACACCTCGAGCGAGGCGCCGATGATGGCCGGAGCCAGCGAGTTGGAGAACAGGTAGGGCCGCGACCTCTGGCGCAGCAGGTCGATGATTTCCTTTCGCCCCGTGGTGAAGCCTCCCAGTGCTCCTCCGAACGATTTTCCCAGGGTGCCGGTGTAGATGTCCACGCGGCCGTAGGTGTTGAAAAATTCGCTCACGCCGTGGCCGGTCTTTCCCACCACGCCTGCCGAGTGGCTCTCATCCACCATAACGAGTGCGTCGTATTTCTCGGCCAGGTCGCAAATCTTGTCCATCGGTGCCACGTTGCCGTCCATCGAGAACACGCCGTCGGTGACGATGATGCGGAAGCGCTGGGCCTGCGCCTCCTGCAGGCAGCGTTCCAGCTCGCCCATGTCGGCGTTGGCATAGCGGTAGCGCTTCGCCTTGCACAGGCGCACGCCGTCGATGATGCTGGCATGGTTGAGGGCATCGCTGATGATGGCGTCCTCGTCGGTGAAGAGTGGTTCAAACACGCCGCCGTTGGCATCGAAGCAGGCGGCATAGAGAATGGTGTCGTCGGTGTGGAAATAGTCTGAGATGGCGGCTTCCAGCTCCTTGTGAATGTCCTGGGTGCCGCAGATAAATCGCACGCTCGACATGCCGAAGCCCCGGCGGTCCATCATCTGTTTCGATGCCTCGATGAGCCGGGGATGGTCCGAAAGGCCAAGGTAGTTGTTGGCGCAGAAGTTGAGCACTTCCTGCCCTTTCACTGTGATGGCGGCCCGTTGTGGGCTTTCAATGAGGCGCTCCTCCTTGTAGAGTCCGGCCTCGCGGATGTCCGCCAGCGTCTGGCGGAGGTGTTCCTGCATTTTTCCGTACATGATGATTGCTTTAAGTTAGAAGTTTGCGGTTTTCAGACCACAAAGTAAGCAAAAAAAAATGAGAAACTGCACCCTAAAGTCGGAAAAATGAAGGAAAACGCTATTTTTTATGTATTTTTATACTGTACGATGGTGTTGTTTGAAAAAAAAATGCTTACTTTGCATCGTAATTGGGAGGTTGGGGAGTGCAGGAAACGGCGCGCC
The DNA here is from genome assembly GCA_017474515.1 of Prevotella sp. Lineage (GTDB taxonomy): Bacteria > Bacteroidota > Bacteroidia > Bacteroidales > Bacteroidaceae > Prevotella. Next base: position 31,786 of record JAFVHN010000043.1, read on the forward strand.
GCTTTCCTCACCTTTCCCGCCTTGCATCTTTAATAACTATTTTAACTAAAAATCTATGAATAATATCTTGGTCATTGGGTCCACCGGGCAGATAGGCTCGGAACTCACCAGGGAACTGCGTCGGCGCTATGGCAGCAGCCACGTGGTGGCGGGCTATATCCAGGGTGCCGAGCCTCACGGTGAACTCCTGGAGGGCGGCCCGTCGGCGATGGCCGATGTCACCGACGGAACGATGATTGCCGAGGTGGTGAAGAAGTACCATGTTGACGCCATCTACAACCTTGCCGCCCTGCTCTCGGTGGTGGCCGAGTCGAAGCCGCGCCTGGCCTGGCGCATCGGCATCGACGGCCTGTGGAACGTCCTGGAGGTGGCACGCCAGGAGCAGTGCGCCGTATTCACGCCCAGCAGCATCGGCTCCTTCGGCCTGAGCACGCCCCACCTGCGCACGCCGCAGGACACCATTCAACGTCCGCAGACCATCTACGGCGTATCGAAGGTGACGACAGAGCTGCTGAGCGACTATTTCCAGAAGAAATACGGCACCGACACGCGCTCGGTGCGCTTCCCCGGAATCATTTCCTACGTCACGCCGCCGGGCGGCGGCACCACCGACTATGCCGTTGACATTTTCTACTCGGCGGTGAGGGGCGAGAAATTCGTCTGCCCCATCAAGGCCGGCACCATGATGGACATGATGTACATGCCCGATGCGCTGAAGGCGGCCATCACCATCATGGAGGCCGACCCCTCGCGCCTTGTCCACCATAACGCGTTCAACGTGACGGCCATGAGCTTCGACCCCGAAACCATCTATGGCGAGATACGCAAGCACCGTCCTGATTTCCAGATGGAGTACCAGATAGACCCGCTCAAGCAGAGCATTGCCGAAAGCTGGCCCGACAAGATGGACGACACCTGTGCGCGCCGCGAGTGGGGCTGGAGTCCCGACTACGACCTTCGCCGCATGACCATGGACATGCTGAAGCACCTGGAGGAGAAACTCCGTCCGCAAGAATCCTCCTGACACCATTTCCCGTCGCCTCCCTTTCGCCGACGGCGGGGGAGGGGTGAAGAAAACGGCCCGGCACGCGTTTTTGTGCCGGGCCGTTTTCTTGTGTCCTGCCTTACGGGAGGGGGAGGAAATCAAGGATTGTTAAAAAGCCTTTCAATTCTTAAAATGTAAAGATTTTTCCGAAATGGTTTTGAGTATCGGCGGGTTTGACCACAAATTTCAGGGAGAGATTTTGAAGATCGAGAGGAGAGATCTTGAAGATTTCTCCCCGAAATTTGCGGTTTTATTTTCTGCTTTTCTAAAGCCTTGATAATCAAGGCTTTAGAAAAGCGCTTTGTTTTATGTTAAAATGTAAAGAATTTTTACCAGCTTTTCCCTTGGGCTAGGGCTGGATAAACTAGAGATTCTAGATATTCTAGATGATCTAGAAGCTCTAGAAGCTCTAGAAAATCTAGAATCTCTAGGAAAGCCCTATCAATGCTTCAGATAAAGGCCGTTGACATCGCGGGCAAACAGCGTCTGCGGCAGGTTGTAGAACTTCACGAAATCCTCGGCCGAGGGCTGCCCGGGGAAGGGGGCAAAGAAATGTCCGGGCTTGTCGTGGGCATTGCGCCATACGAGGACGTATGCCACCTGCAGGCTGTCGAGCGCCGGTGCCAGCGTCTGCGTCCACCAGTCCTCCTTGGGCAGGCCCTCGAAGCCGGTTTCCGACAGTGCAGCGGCCTTCTGGTGCTCCTTGGCCAGTTGGGTGATCATGGTGAGTTGCCGGCGCACCCGCTCTATGTATTTCTCGGTCTCGGCCTGGTCGAAGGTCGTTAGGTCGCCGTTGCGGTGCGACGGGCAGTAGAGGTCGGTGCCCAGAATGTCGATGATGTCGTCGCCGGGGAACCGCTCCATGTATTTTTCAGCATTGCCGTCGCTTTCGCCGCCGGGACTATAGGCAAAGAGCACGTTGACCACGCCCTGCTGGCGGAGCCTGTCGGCGGTGAGCCGCCACAGGTCTTTATATTGCTGTTCGGTGCAGAGGTTTTGTCCCCACCAGAACCAGCTTCCGGTGTGTTCGTGCCAGGGCCTGAAGATGACGGGCACGCGCACGCCGTAGGGTGTTTCGAGCGACTTGAAGAAGGCGGCCACGGTGTCGAGCCATGAGAGGAATTTCTCGTGGCACTGTCCGCCCTCGAGCACCGCCGCCACCGTCTGCTTCTCCTGGTCGGTGAGCGAGTCGGGCTTCACCCATGCCGTGCCGCCGGTGAGCGGATTGTTGAGGTGCCAGCTCAGCGTTACGACGCCTCCGCGCTCATACTGGCGGATGATTTCCTGCCGCATGCGGTCGAAGGACACGCCGTCGAGGTTCAGGCTGTCGCCAAGTTCCATGTGTCCCAGGTCGAAGCCCATGACGGCGGGCATGTCGTTGCACACGCTGTTGACATCGCTTCGCAAGGAGTCGCCCACCCATCCGATGCCATACACCGGAGAGTCCTGATGGCCAAACATATAGCCTTGTGCCGACTGGCGTATCATGTTTTGAAGCAGGTTCTCGGTGCGCTGGGTGCGCCCGCTCTCGGCCAGGGGGTCGTCGGCCTTGTGCTTGCCGCAGGAGACTATGAGCATGATTGCGGCGAAAAACAAGTATTTCTTCATGAGTTTGTAGTTTGGAATTAGGAATTATGAATGAAAAGTGAAAAAAGAAGAGTGAAGAGTGATTGCCAACACCCTGATGGCGGCAGCAAATTTTTCACTCTTCACCCTTCACTTAAAAAGATTATTCACTTTTCACTTAAATTTAGTATTTCACCTGGTCGCGTGTGATAACGGCCGGGCAGTTCATGGCATCTTGCCACCACTCCTTGGAGGCGTGGATGTTCTCGGTGCCGTTGTCCTGGGTGCCGTACCACGGCATGAACCACGACCACTGGGCGCCAGCGTTCCATTGCTCGGAGATGGGAGCCACCACGCTGTTGGTGTATTGTGAGTAGCCACATTCGCTGAGGGTGATGATTTTTCCCTCGAAGTGGTCTTGCACCTTCTGGTATTCCTCCACGCACGATGCCGCGCCGTTGCCGTAGAGGTCGCGGCCGATGATGTCAACGTATTGCGGTCCGGGGTACCAGTCGGTGTCGCTTCCTTCAGATGTCCACACCCAGATGAGGTTGTCGAGGCCCTCCTGTTTGAAGTAGTCGAACATCATTATCCAAAGTTTCTTGAACGACTCTGCGTCGGTTCCCCACCAGAACCATCCTCCGCTGGCCTCGTGGAGCGGTCGCCAGAGCACGGGGATGCCGGCATCGCGGAGCAGTTTCAGATAGGTTGCCAGGCGAGCCAAGTCGTCCTTGACGAACTGGTTTTGCCATGTTCCCTCGGTGACGGCGGCCTTCAGGTCGAACATGCCTGCCGAGTAGCTGAAGTCGGTGTTGGGGTCCAGGTCCTCGTAGCGCTTGGCGCGGCGTGGTGCCCATTGCTTGGCGGCGGCGGGATTGGCCAGCGTGATTTTGTTGATGGTGATGCCGTAGCCGCTCATCACCATTCCGCCCTCCTTGAGCAGTGCGGCGTCGGCGGCGTTGAGGGTGATGGCGTAGTGGTTGGCATCGGCGGCCAGTTCTATGCATCCCCAGCCGTTGTCCACCTCTTTATAGCTGCTCAGTTCCTTCCAAGTGCTGTCCATCAGCTTGATTTGCCAGTAGGTGGCGTCGCTGTTCTCCGAGAAATATACGGTCATGACGGAGCCTTCCTGGGCGTTGGCAAACTTGTCGGCGGCCACCTGGTCGCTCACACCCCATTCGGTGCCGAGGTTGAGCTGGCCTTCCCAGATGGTTTCGGGTTCGCCGGTGGCGGGCTGGTCGCCGCCGCCGTCGTCGCCGGTGCCGATTTCGAATTTCGGCGCCATCCAGTGCCATCCAATGTTGATGATGCCTCCGCCGTCGAACCACTGTTGCACGGGCGTGATGTCGCCATAGTTAATCCAGTTGGCACCGCGCACCGAGGCGGGCAGATGGATGTAGTCGTAGCCGTTGATGGCGGGATATTTGCCCGTCATTTCATGCACGAGCTCGCTCTCGTCGTTGTTCCAAGCCACGCTGGCCATCATGCCCGAAATGATTTTCTGGCGATAGTTTTCGCGCAGGTAGTTGTAGAGCGAGATGGCCTTGGCCTGCGTTGCCATGACGGGCGAGGCGGCCACCGGCGGAAGTGCTCGCACCGAGAAGGCGAGGGTGGTGCCGGCGGCCGGCATGTTGTTGGGACCCGTCACCAGGCCGTCGGGAATGGTGAGCTGGCACGACGTGCCGCGCTCCAAGCCCGTGGCGTGAATGGTGAGCACGCTGTCGGCGCCATAGACGATGGCCTTGTCGATGGTGCCGCCGGTGAACTGCAACTTTGTGTAGTCGCTGGAGGCGAAGAAGATGCGGCGGTCGTATTTCACCGTCATCGTGATGTCGCCCGGAGCACCCAGCTCGGCGTTGGCGGCGGGGAAGGTGGCCGTAATCTGCGGGGCGGGCACTTCAGGGATGGCGTATTGTGCGTCGGTGTCGGCGCAGGCCGTGGCAAGGAAAGCCACGGCTGCCATTGCGCCGAATGGGATGATGCTTTTCAGTTTCATTGCGAAATATCTTTAAGGTATTTGACTTTACAAGGGATATCAGGGCAGGATGGCGATTTTCTTGATGACGATGCCGTCGCCCTGGATGATGAATGCTGTTTCTGACCATCCGTCAGTGGTCTCGCCCCTCACGCACTTCATCATGTCCTCGGTGAAGACGGTTTCGAGCACCTCGGTGCCGCCCGACCAGTCGGTGAGGTCGGCATCGGTGATGGGGTTCTTCCAGTTGGCATCGTTCAGCTGAATCATGCCGGTGGACTCGGGAGTCTTGTAGAAAATCATCTTCGACTTGCCGGCCACGAGCTTCATGTCGGCCAGTCCGCTACGCATGATGCGCACCTTGCCCAGCGGGTCGCTCCAGGAAAGGGTGAAGGGATAGGTGATGTTTCCGCTCTGGTTTTCCCAAAGGGAGAAGGGGGCCACGTCCTGCTCGAGGTTGTTGTAGTGGGTGACCGAAATCTTCGTGATGACAACGCCCTCGCCCTGCAAAATCCAACAATAGCCCCAGTCGGTGAAGGTGGTGAGCTGGTAGTGGATTTCCTCGCTGACGGGAATGTCGAGGCATCCGTTCTCGAGCGATGCAATGCCCGAGTTGACATTGTTGCCGTTGCCGAAGATGTCGCCGATGGCTGTCGTCTGGGCGTTCCAGTGCCCGTCGAAGAACTGCACCTGCCACCAGTCGTTATAAGGCGTCATGTAGAGGTGGATGACGTCGCCCACCTCGAGGCCCATCTTGACGAAGGCCAGCGGGTCTTCGCCCGTGGAGTGGGTGTTGTCGCCAAATTGCCAGTTGAAGCTCCATCCTGCCAGGTCCACGTTGCCCGTCCAGATGACGGTGTTCACCTCGGTGTTGGGCGTGAAGTCCATGGTGTAGGTGATTTCGCCGTTCGACGAGATGAGGCGCACCTTCGAGCCGGGACCTGCCGTTTCGGGAATGCCGATGATGAGCTGGTCCTTGTTGTCGCCGGCCAGAATCCAGTGGCATTCCGTGCCGTCGATTTCCACGCCCGAGAGTTTCTCGCCGTTGGCCACGGTGAGCGTCATGGTGCCGCCGGCTTTCAGCTCAATGTCTTCACCGGGCATTTCGGTGGCGTAGCAGAACACGGCCTCGGAAATGGTCAGTGCCGGGCCGTTGATGCTGGTGGCGTTGGCAAGGTTGAGCGTGGGCTCGCCGGTCTTGGCGTTCATGGGCACGGAGAGCGAGATGCTCTTGCCGTCGGCGGCCGGTGTCACCTCCACCACGTCGGAGCCTTCGCCGAAGGTCACCGATTTCACCAGGTCGAGGTCGGTGCCGTAGATGGTCAGTGCGCCTCCGGCACTCACATTGGCGTTGTCGTAGCCGGTCACGGCGGGTTTCACCAGTGTGAAGGGCACTTCCACGCCCTTGCCGTTGGCCATGCGCAGGATGAGGTTGCCCTCCTGTGCCTTGTCGGGCACGGGCGACACGACGACCTGGCTTTCCGACACCTGGATGCTGATGGCATCGGCGACGTTGGGCATTTCAACGGCCACTACCACGTCCATGTCGCGGCCGCTGATGGTGAGCGTTTGTCCGGCCTTCACGGGCGACGGTGCTGCCACACATTCCGAGGGAGCCACGGTGACAATGGTGCCCACGGGCACTTCCACCTCGGAACGGCACACCAGGTTCAGGCTGCCGTCGGGAGCCTCGGCGGGAAGGGTGAACGAAAGCGTCTTTCCGTCTTCGGAAACGGTGAAGTCCTCAAGGGTCACGACGTTGTCTTCATCGCCGAATTTCACGCTCGAAATCAGGTTGAAGTAGCTGCCGGTGACGGTCACGGTCTCGCCCTGCTTGACGGTGACGGTGCCCTGTGCCTGTGCCTCACCGCGGGGCGACGAGAACTTGGCAATGGCGGGGGTGCCAACAATGAGTGCATTTTCGCTCTCGATGATGTTGTACGAAACGTCGGCCGTGGGGTCTTCCAGGTTGTTCAGGTCAACGTCGAGCAGGCGGATTTTGCCGGTGCGGGCATCTTCGGGCACCTTGACCTCTATCTTATAGCGGTTGTGGGAAATAAATTCCTGTTCGCTTACCTGAATGCCGCTGGTAAATTCCACCATGTGGACCAGGTTGAGGTAGTCGCCCTCGATGGTGAGCACGTCGCCGGGCATGACGGAAGCCGGCGAGAATGTCGTGAACTCAATGGGCTCGGTGTAAGTGAGTTCGCTATAGGTGCGCAGTTCGCCGTCGGTGCGCGACACGAGTGTTACATAACCCACCTCGGGGCCGTCCTTGGGCACGGTGATTCGTATTTCGCTGGGCACGCCGCTCTTCACCACTTCAATGCTGGTGATGGGCTCCACGCCGGGAATGCGCACCATGGCAATCTGGTCGAGGTTGCTTCCCACGAAGCGCAGTTGTCCTCCGCGCATCACGGGATTGGGGCCGTAGGCATTCAATTTGACACCGCTGCCATATTGGTTGGTGTCTAATTCGTCTTCGCTACACGCCGCCAGCGACAACCCAGTCACCAGGGCGGCCACCAGCAGGGTGAATATGTTCAAATGCTTTTTCATATCGGATGAGTTTTTTTACTTGTTAGGCACAGCACGGATGTTGTCAATCTTGATGATGGGCGAGCACTCCGTACCGGCAATGCCGCCGCCCATGACGAAGAAGGTGAGGCTGGCAAAGTCGCTCAGCTTCGGGGTGTTGCTGGTGACGCCGCCGTCCTTGTCATAGATGAAACTGGTGAGGGGCACCGTAACCGTAATCCATTGGTCGTCGGTGTCGAAGCTGCCGGTGGTTGTCCACGGGCGGTACATGGCGCGGCCGAACTTGCCAAGGTCGTTGGCCTCGTTGTTGAAAACGTAGGCGTTGGCACCGGCCACCGTGCCGGAGTAACCGTCGATGGCGTTGCCCGAGATGGTCACTTTGTCGTAGCCTTCAAAGCTGATTTGCATGGCTCCGGCCTTCCAAGGGCTGGACTTGGGAATGAACATCTCGAACTTGAGCGACATGTTCTCATAGTTGGTGAAGTCCACCAGGTTGTTCAGCGCGATGCCTTCGCCGGAGGTGACGTTCTGAGGGGTGTCCCACGAGCCGCACCAATATTCAAACGAGAAGTCGCTGTCGTTCCATCCGGCGTTTTCGTCGAGCGTTGCCGTGCCGTTGCCCAGCTGCACGAACTTGCCCGTGATGGATGTTTCGTCGGCAAGGATTTCGCGGTCGTGCCATCCGTGGTTGCCCAGTCCGGTGACGCCGTCGAAGTCGAACAGCAATCCGCGAGTGTCGCAATAGCGGAACGGGGCCGTGGTGGCGCCATATACCGACGACACCGTGATGGGGCCTTCCACGGCGCCCTCGGGCACGGTGAAGCTGACCGAGGAATAGTCGGCCGCCACTTCAACATCGGAGGCCGTCACATCCTGTCCGGCGGCATTCTTGAAGGCCACGGTGAGCGGCACGTTCGGATCGTCAATCATATAGCCGCCATAAATGGTGGCGCGGCTGCCCACGGGGGCATATTCGCACGACATGGAGGCCACGGTGGGCGCTGAGATAATGACTTTGAAGTCCACTTCCACGGTGTCGCCCGATGATGCCACGAGATAAATCTTGTCGCTCACTTCCGAAGGCACGCTGCCCGGCACGTTCACAATGAGCGTATGGTCGGTGATATAGCTGGTGTTGAGGTTGGCCTCCAGGTCGTTGAAGAAAATCTTCACCACGCTACGGAGGTTCTCGCCCACCAGGCAGAGCGTGCTGGAGGGATAGGCACTTTCCACCAGTTCGCCGTTGGTGTACTTCGTGTCTTCGTCGTCGGTGTTGCTGGTCACCTCACTGCTCAGACAACGAATGTAGTTGACCACGGGTTTCCCGCCGGCCACTTCATACTTGTCGGGTTCGTCCTTGCAGGATGAAAGGCCCAGTGCAAGCATGGCCACTGCCGCCAGCAGTATTTTGTTCATATATTTGTTCATAACCTTTTGCTTGTTTTAAGTTGTCGGGAAATTTAATAGCTGTAAGTTTCTCTCACGTCCACATGCACTCCGTTGACGCCCGAGCCCAGGTTGGGATTGAACACCACGTCCTCTGTTGGGAAGGGCATGAAGAAGTATTTCTTTCCGGTATCGGGGTCGTTTTTCATGAGCGATGTCACCGTGGGAGCGGCGGTCTGGTTGTCATACTGCATGCTTGAGGTGACATTCCACACGCCCGTCTGGTAATAGGTCCTGTAAAGTTCGCTCAGGCCCCACATGGCGTTGCGCTTCTGGTTGAGCAGTTCGTTCACACAGAAGTCGGAGTCGTAATACGACACCCTGACGTAGTCGTACCAGCGGTCGCCTTCCATGGCCAGTTCCAGGCGGCGCTCCTTCCAGATGTCGTCCCACGACACCGACTCGGGCCTGGTGGCCGACGGTATGGCGCGGTGGCGCACGGCATAGAATGCGTCGATGACTTCCGGATTGGTCGATGTGGCGCGGCTGGCCCCGAGCATGGCCTCGGCATAAACGAGGTAGATGTCAGAAAGGCGCAGGATGTGCGTGGCCAGGCTGTACGACATGCGTCCGGCGTTGTGGCCGGTGCCCTGCACATGGTCGAAGTCGTCGCCATAGAGGTGTTTCACGGTGTTGCTGCCCGTGGCCGACTGGCAGATAATCTGTCCGTCCTGCACGGTGACCGACGGGTTGTAGTTTTCGTCGAACATGAATTTCAGGTAGTCGAAGCCTTTTTCGCCGTTGCCCATGTCCTTGTCGGTCCAGAAGTAGTCGTACTTGAATCCCGGCAGCATCATGGTGGCTTTCAGTCGGGTGTCCACGGCGTTGATCCATGCGTCGGGCGTCTGTTCGAGAATTTTCACTCCGAAGGCTTCCTGCAGGTCCACCGAAATGCCGTTCCATCCTCCCCAGAGGTCACCAAATTCGTCGAATCCGTTGGCAAAGAGGTCGCTCTGCAGGGTGTTCTGAGCCGTCCATTCGCCGTTGATGCAGCTCCATCTGAAAGCGATGAGGCTCTCCTCGCTCTTGTTGTTCTTCAGGCGGAACACGTCGGCGAAGTTGGGCAGCAGGTGGCGGCCGGAGTTGTCGATGACGTCCTTGGCATACTGAGCGGCCTTGGCCAGGTCGTCGTTGTTGAGCGCTCCGCTCACGCCGGCCTTGGTCAGATAGACCTTTGCGAGCAGTCCCTCGGCGCAATAGTAGTCGATTCGCCCGGCTTCCATGGGCTGTTTGGGAAGTATCTCCAAGGCCTTTTCCAGTGTCATGATGATATATTCGTAAACGTCGGCACGCTTCACCTTGGGAGCGGTGCTATAGGTGCCGTTGGCCAGTTCCTCGCTGTTGTCGTGAACGATGGGCACTTCGCCGAATGAGCGCACCAGGAAGAAGTAGGCCATGGCCTTCCACGTGAGACACTCGCCCATGCACTGGTTGCGTGCGGCTTCCGAGGCTGAGCTGCCTTCCACATATTTATATACTGTATTGGCGTGTGCGATGACCGACCACAGGGAGTACGACATGTTGATGAGGTCCTGGTCCGAGCCGTTCAGCGTGAAGGTCATGTAGGGAGAACTGCCCCAGTAATAGTTGCCCGAGAACACCTCGCCCACCTTGATGAACCCGCGCTGGAAGTCATACCAGGGCGAGTTGTAGAGGTAGGCCGTTCCGGCCAGGCACTGGGCGTCGGTCTTATAGTATCCGTCGGCCACGTAGCTGTCTTCCGTCGGTTTGTTAAGATAGTCGTCGCACGATGTGAAGGTCGTCAGCAGCAGGGCGGCCATGAAGGGCAGTGATGCCTTGGCCAGTTTTTTGATGCTTATGTGGTTCATAATCGTTGTTGTTTTCATTGTCTTTTATATGCTTAGAACGAGATGTTGAGTCCGAATGAGCAGGTGGTAGGCGAGGGATAGCGGCCGTTGTCCAGGCCCAACACGTTTGGCGACTGGGTGCTCGAGCCTATTTCGGGGTCGTAGCCGTCGTAGCCGGTAATGGTGAGCAGGTTCTGGATGTTGGTGTAGATGCGCAGCGACTCCACGCCGATTTTCTTCACCAGGGCCTTGGGGAAGGTGTATCCCAGTGCAATGTTCTTCAGGCGGATGTACGAGCCGTCCTCAATGTAGCGGTCGCTCCAGCGGTCGTTGTCGTTGGGGTCGCCCAAGGTCAGGCGCGGAAGCGATGCGCCGGGGTTCTTCACGCGGATGTTGGTGATGTCGTCATACCAGTTATAGACGAGCATGCCGTCGCCGCGGTCCACGCCGGCCGAGTAGTCCTTGGCGGCATCGATGGGCTCGAGCACGGTGCGGTCGAGCACGTCCTTCAGCTGGTTGGTCCACGAGGAGTTCATGTGCGTGAGCTTCATCTTGTTGTAGTTGCCCACCTTGTTGCCGTAGGACCCGTTGATGAAGATGTTGAGGTCGAAGTTCTTGTAGCGGAAGGTGTTGTTGAAGCCGAAGGTGAACTTGGGCATGGGCGAGCCGATGTTGGTGCGGTCGTTCTCGTCGATGACGCCGTCGCCGTTGAGGTCTTTATACTTGATGTCGCCCACCCACACGGTGCTGGCCTTGGCATAGACGCCGTTGCTGGGGTAGTGGGCCGGCTTGGGCGATTTCTCAATGTCTTCCAGGCTCTGGTAGATGCCGTCGGTGACGTAGCCGTAGAAGCTGTACAGGCTCTCGCCCACCTGAGTGAGGCTCACCAGGTCGCTCCATTGTCCGTAGCCCGGCAGTGGCACGTCGCTGGCGCTATTTCCGCTCAGGGCCACCAGCTTGTTCTTGTTGAACGAAATCTGGAATTCGCTGTCCCACTCAAAGCGCCCTATGAAGGGATGGGTGTTGAGCGCTATCTCCAGACCGGTGTTGCGGATGGTGCCGTAGTTGCCCCAGGGTGCCTGCAGCTTCGACGAGCCGTTGCCCGACGTTCCCATTGTGGAGGGCAGGTTGAGCTCCATGAGCATGTCTTTCGACTCCTTGCGATACCAGTCCATGGTAAGGTTGATGCGGTCGTGAAGGAAGCCCAGGTCGAGGCCCACGTTCCATTGTTCCTGGCTTTCCCACTTGATGGCGGTGTTGGCAATGTTGAGCGGTCGGTAGCCCTTGCCCAGGTCGGAGGTCATCACCGAGAGGCTGACGCCCCACTTGTATCCGCCGATGCTGGCGTTGCCGGTTTGTCCCCATCCCACGCGCAGCTTGCCGTTGCTCACGATGTTTTCCAGCGGCTTGAAGAATTTCTCGTTGTTGAAGCGCCACGAGGCGGCCAGCGAGTGGAACCCTGCCCAGCGGTTGTCGGGGCCGAAGTTCGACGAGCCGTCGTAGCGGTAGGTGTAGGTGGCGTTGTAGCGGTTGTCGAAGCTATAGGTCCATCGGGTGAAGAACGATGCCATCGATGAACTGCCGAAGCCGCTGCCGATGGTGGGCACGTCGGCGCCCAGCGACGGGTTGTGAACGTCGTTCGAGGGCAGGCCCGAGCCGCCCACCTGTATGTATTCATAGTCCGACTGCCAGCACTCCTGGCCGAACATGGCGCTGACGTTGTGCTTGCCGAAGGTGTTGCTATAGGTGATGTAGTTCTTGAATTGCAGGAAGGTGCTGCTGTTCTTCTGCTTCGAGCTTTCGTTCTTCGTCACATAGTAGTGGGGCAGCTCCACGGTGGGCTGGAACGTCTCGCCGGTGCTCCAGTTGAGGTCGAAGCCCACTTCGGTGTGCCACACCACGTGCTTCAGCGGCGTCACCTCGAAGAAGATGTTTCCGTTCAGCTTCTGGCGGTTCAGCAGGATGTCCTTCATCTTGGCAATGGCAATGGGGTTGGGGTTGGTGGAACCCTCCGACGACGTGGAGGAATAGTCGCCGTTCACGTCGTAGATGGGAATGTTGGGCGTGGTGGTCAGCGAGTAGTTGATGATGCCCTCCTCGCCGTCGGCCAGCTTCAGGTCGTCGTTGGTGTTCGAGAAGCTCACGCTGGCACCCATCTTCAGCCATTTCTTCAGTTGTGCGTCGAGGTTGGTGCGGAAGTTCATTCGCTCAAACTCCGAGCCTATGATGGTGCCTTCCTGGTTCATGTAGCCGCCCGACACATAATACTGTATCTTGTCGGAGCCGCCCGACACGTTCACCTGGTGCGAGTGTTGCAGGGCGGTCTGGAAGATGGCGTCCTGCCAGTTGGTGCCCTTACCCAGGATGGAGGGGTCCGACATCGAGGCGCTGGGGTTGAGCACCTCGCCCTGGGCCACAAAGCCGTTGTAGTAGTCGGCATATTCGCGCAGGTTGAGCAGCTCCAGGCGCTTCATCTGGCGGTTCAGGGCCACCATGCCGTTATATGAGAACTTGGCGCTGCCCTCCTTGCCGTGCTTGGTGGTGATGAGCACCACGCCGTTGGCGCCCTGGGCACCGTAGATGGCGGTGGCGGAGGCGTCTTTCAGGATTTCCATCGACACGATGTCGGCGGGGTCGATGGTTGACAGGGGCGAAATGGTAGATACCGAGCCGTTGCCCAGCGCGTCGCCCAGGCCGTAGGAATAACCCGTGGCTCCGCCGCTCTGCACGATGACGCCGTCGATGACGTAGAGCGGCTCGGCATTGGCGTTGATGGTGGCCGTGCCGCGCACGCGGATGGCCGAGCTGCTGCCCGGGGCGCCCGACGTGCTGATGGCCGTGACGCCGGCGGCGCGACCTTGCAGCGACTGGTCGAGCGAGGTGATGATGGAGCCTTTCACGGCGGCCTCGCCCATCGACACGGAGGCACCGGAGATGTCGCTCTTCTTCATCGTGCCGTAGCCCACCACCACCACCTCGTCGAGGCTGGTGTTGTCTTCTTCAAGGGTGATGCTCAACGTGGAGGAGTTGCCCACCTTTACTTCGCGGGTCACATAGCCCACGTAGGAAATCTGGAGCGTGGCACCGGGCTTCACGCTGATGGTGAACTGGCCGTCCATGTCGGTTACTACACCGTTTGAGGTGCCTTTCTCCATCACCGTGGCACCGATGACCGGCCCCATGGCGTCGCTGACCACGCCCGTCACCTTCTTCGATTGTTGCACCGCCTGGGCCGTAGAAAGCGACTCCCCGGCCTTCGCCTCAGGCGAGTGCCACAACCAGAAGAAAGAGCAGGCTGCCAGCAGCACTGTCTTACTGATGTTTTTTCTCATACTTAATTGTTTTATTGATAGTTATTAGTAATTATTAGCTTCTTGAGAATTCTTCCTGAGAAAGGTAAGTTTTGCGCTGCAAAGATATGGCAAATAATTGGAATATTATTGTACTATTTTATCAATTCTTTCTCATTCCTTGCAATTAGAGCATTATTTTTGCCATCGGCCTTTGCAAGGTGGATAACGAGGTGCAGAGAAATTATGAAAAATCTTGACAAAAGTTGCGAAATTTTGACAATTTCGTAACAGGTTGATAATCTGACAGTTGTAAATGGCGCGGAGTTTGACCGCAAATTTCGAGGGGAAATTTGCCAATTTGAGGGGAGAGATTTGCCAATTCTCTCCCCGCGATTTGCCGTCAAACCATCCGGTGGAAATAAAAATCCATGAAAAATTTTTACAAAATTCCCGCCCCGACTTATACGCTTTTTGCAAGCCAAAGGTGCGGTTTTCCGGTCGCCATCGCCCTGCAATGGCCTTTGGCGGGCGCAAAATCCGCCTACAAAGTGAATATTTTGTAAATCACGGGCAAAAATTTCGGCAATTCAAATAAAAACCGTAAATTTGCATCTTGAACATACAACAAATCAAATCATATACATTATTTAATTTTAACTACAAGCTATGGATTTAATTCAAAAAATCATTGCTCGCGCAAAGAGCAACAAGCAGCGCATTGTGCTCCCCGAGGCCGAGGAGGAACGCACCCTGACCGCCGCCGACCGCGTGCTGGCCGACGACATGGCCGACATCATCCTCATCGGCAATCCCGAAAAGGTGAAGGCATTGGCCGAGGAGAAAGGGCTGAAGAACATTGGCAAGGCCACGCTCATCGACCCCGAGAACTGCCCCAAGAGCGAGGAGTATGCCCAGCTGCTGGCCGAACTGCGCAAGAAGAAGGGCATGACCATTGAGCAGGCCCGCGAACTGGTGAAGAACCCGCTCTACCTGGGCTGCATGATCATCAAGACCGGCGACGCCGACGGCCAGATTTCGGGAGCCCTCTCCACCACCGGCGAGACGCTTCGCCCGGCCCTGCAAATCATCAAGACGGCACCCGGCATCACCTGCGTGAGCGGCGCCATGCTCCTCATTACGCAGAAACCCGAATACGGCGAGAACGGCGTGCTCGTGGTGGGCGACGTGGCCGTGACGCCCATGCCCGATGCCAACCAGTTGTCGCAAATCGCCGTGTGCACGGCGCAGACGGCTCGCTCGGTGGCCGGCTTCGACGACCCCCGCGTGGCCATGCTCAGCTTCTCTACCAAGGGCTCGGCCACTCACGAGGTGGTGGACAAGGTGATTGAGGCCACACGCCTGGCCAAGGAAATGGACCCGGCACTGAAAATCGACGGCGAGCTGCAGGCCGACGCCGCACTGGTGCCCGCCGTGGGAAAGAAGAAGGCTCCGGGCTCCGACATCGCCGGCAACGCCAACGTGCTCGTGTTCCCCAACCTTGAAGTGGGAAACATCGCTTACAAGCTGGTGCAGCGCCTGGGCGACGCCATCGCCGTGGGGCCCATCCTCCAGGGCATAGCACGGCCCGTGAACGACCTTTCGCGCGGCTGCTCCGTCGATGACATCTACTACCTCGTCGCCATCACCGCCTGCCAGGCCATGGACGCCAAGTAAGTGAAGTCGTTTTCTTGAAACAAATTGTAACTAATTGCAACTAATTTTATTCACAAATTAAAACAAATAACAACCATTGCCCAAACCTCTTTTTTATGACCAAGTCAGAATATATGGACATGTATGATGTCGTCGGCATCGCCATGGAAGTGCACCGCTTGCTGGGCAGGGGCCTGGCAGAGCAGGTAAATCAAGAAGCCTTTGCCATAGAAATGAATTTGAGGAAAATGGATGTGGAACGTGAAAAGAAACTGCAACTGAGATATAAGAATGTGACGCTGGAGAAAACCTATGTGGCTGATTTCTTTTACAAAGGAATTGTCATTGAGTTTAAATCGGTTGACGAAATCATACCAGACCACAGGGCCCAATTGTTCAACTATATGCGCATTGCCCGCCAAAACAGAGGAGTCCTGTTCAACTTCGGAGAAAGACACCTGCATACCGAGCGTTACCTCTTCCAACCAGAGGATGATGATTTCGTCTTGCTCACCCATGAGAATTACATGCAATACATCTCGGATTAAAAAAATAATAGTTTTATTTGTGGATATAATTTGCTGTAATTGGTTGCAATTAGTTTCTTAACAAAGAAAATTCCTTGTAATGCTCTTGGACAAAGCATTTATTAGTTTTAATTTGTGGAAATAATTAGTTGTAATTAGCTGCAATTAGTTTCTTAACAAAGAAAATTCCTTGTAATGCTCTTGGATTAAGCATTTATTAGTTTTAATTTGTGGAAATAATTAGTTGTAATTTGTTGCAATTTGTTTCTAAAAAAATAAAAATGAACATTTAGTTATTTAGATTGATAAAATGAAAATTTTAGTGTTAAATTGTGGAAGTTCGTCGATTAAGTATGCATTGTACAATATGGACGACAAGAGCGTGATGACGAGCGGCGGCGCAGAGCGCGTGGGACTCGACGGCGCTTTCGTGAAAGTGAAACTGGCCAACGGCGAGAAACGCCAGATTATGCACGACATCCCCGAGCACACCGAGGGCGTGAAGTTCATCTTCTCATTGCTCACCGACCCGGAGATTGGCGTCATCAAGGACCTCAAGGAGATTGATGCCGTGGGACACCGCATGGTGCACGGCGGCGAGAAGTTCAACAAGAGCGTCATCCTCAACGACGAGGTGCTCAAGGCTTTTGAGGAATGTTCCGACCTGGCTCCGCTTCACAACCCCGCCAACCTGAAGGGTGTGAACGCCGTGAAGGAGCTGATGCCCGGACTGCCCCAGGTGGGCGTCTTCGACACCGCCTTCCACCAGACCATGCCGCCCAAGGCGTTTATGTATGCCATTCCCTACGAGCTCTACGAGAAATACGGCGTGCGCCGCTACGGCTTCCACGGCACCAGCCACCGCTATGTGTCGGCCCGTGCCTGCCAGTTCCTCGGCATTCCCGCTGAAGGCACCAAGATGGTGACCTGCCACGTGGGAAACGGCGGCTCCATCTGCGCCGTGAAAGACGGCAAATGCGTTGACACCTCCATGGGACTGACACCCCTGGAAGGCCTCATGATGGGCACCCGCGCCGGCGACATCGACGGCGGAGCGGTCACGTTCATTGAGAAAAAACTGGGACTGGATGCCGACGGCATGTCGGATTTGCTCAATAAGAAGAGCGGCGTGGCCGGACTGACCGGCGGAAAGAGCGACATGCGCGACGTGGAAAGTGCTGCCCTTGCCGGTGACGACCGCGCACGCCTGGCTCAGGACATGTATTTCTATCGCATCAAGAAATACATCGGTGCTTACGCCGCCGCCATGGGTGGCCTCGACGTCATCGTGTTCACCGCCGGTGTGGGTGAAAACCAGACCAGCATGCGCTCGGAAGTGTGCAAGGACATGGAATTCCTCGGAGTGAAGTTCGACGAGAAAAAGAACATGGTGCGCGGCGAGGAAGCCGTCATCTCGGCCGACGACTCTCGCGTGAAAGTCGTGGTCATTCCCACCGACGAAGAGCTCATGATTGCCACCGACACCATGAACCTCCTGAAACAAGAAAACCGTTCTAAGTAAAGAGTGAAAAGTGAAGAGTGAAGAATAATTGCCGTTTATCAGATGGCGGCAGCAAATTCTTCACTCTTCACTTTTCACTCTTCACTTTAAAGCAGTTCGACTAATTTGTCGAGCCGCATGCTGTGGCTGCCTTTGATAAGGATGAGCCTGCCTTGCGGCTGATGTTCGCCGATGGCTGCCGCCACCGCTTCGGTGTCGGGCAGTTTTCGGTATTCGCATTGCGTCTTGGCAAACTCCGGCCCCACGAGCCACACCTCTTCGGCCTGGCACCGCGCCACCATGTCGGCCACCCGCTGGTGCTCGGTTTCCGAGTCGGCCCCCAGCTCCTTCATGTCGCCGAGGATGAGCATTTTATGGGGGTGGCTGATATGGCAGAAATTGTCGATGGCGGCGGCCATGCTCGTGGGGTTGGCGTTATAGGCATCCACCACCAGGCGGTTGTGCGCCGTTTGTTCCAGTTGGCTACGGTTGTTCGACGGCACATAGTCGGCCAGTGCACGGCAGATGTTGTCGTTGTCAACGTCGAAGCAAATGCCCACGGCCACGGCCGCCAGCAGATTGTGGATGTTATAGGTTCCTATGAGGTGGGTGTCCACGCGGTTGTGCTCCGTGTCGCCGTCCTCATCGCTGAACCACCAGCTGAAACTCACGTATGGGTCGGCCTTTTCCAAGCGCCCTTTCACCGAAATTTCTTCGTTGTCGCCCGTGCCGTAGCCGAACTGGAAAATGAGCTCGCGCTCGTCGGCCATTGCCCGCAGGTCGTCGTCATCGTCGTTGATGAAGACGAAACCCATGGGCATGCCTTCCTCCGTGGGGTCGAGCGTCTGGCGGTCGGCCAGGAAATCGTAGAGTTCGCCTTTTGTGCGCTTCACCCCCTCGAAGGACCCGAAGCCCTGCAGGTGTGCGCGTCCCACGTTGGTGATGAGCCCGCAGGTGGGCTCCGCCGTTTCCACCAGCGTCTTGATGTCGCCCGGGTGGCTGGCGCCCATCTCTATGACGGCAATCTCGTGCTCGGGGGCCAGTCGGAAGAGCGTCTTGGGCACACCCACGTCGTTGTTGTAGTTGGCCTCGGTGAACAACACGTTATACTGGCTTCCCAGCACGGCGGCAATGAGTTCCTTCGTGGTGGTCTTGCCGTTGGTGCCGGTAATGGCCAGCACGGGAATGTCGAATTGCCGCCGGTGCATGCGTGCCAGGTCCTTGTAGGTTTGCAAGCAGTTGTCCACAAGGATGATGTTGTCGCCGCCGGCCTTGTCGGCCTCGTCCACGATGGCGTAGGCGCAACCGTTTTCAAGGGCTTTCGCGGCATAGTCGTTGCCGTTGAATGTCTCGCCTTTCAATGCGAGGAAGATGCTTCCCGGGGGACAATGGCGGCTGTCCGTGGTGATGCACGGGTGCTGCCTGTAGAGGTCGTATAGCTTGCCGATGTCCATCTTTCCGTGGTTTTCTAATGTGTGTGCCGGGGTGTTTTTTACTTCACCACGGTCTTTTTGCCGTTCACGATGTAAAGGCCCTTCTGAGCGGGCATGTTGCCGAGTTTGCGACCGTCAAGGGTGTACCAGCCGTCCTGGTTGTTGTTCATGCGTGCGGCGTTATCGATGCCGGTGGCCACGTCGTCGCTGATGACAAATTCGCCCGTCACTTCTTCGTTGTTGAACTTCAGCATATAGTCATGGATGCCTTCGGGCGTTCCTGCCTTGAAGCCCTGGAGCATGAAGCAAGCCTGTTGTGCGCCAAGGTGTGTGCCGGCCTCGGGCCATGCGAGCTTTTGGTCAGCGTCCAGCAGGAGCATGGTGCGGTCGGCCTCGGTGAAGTCCACCGGAGCGTAAGAGCCCTTGAATGTAATGGCTTTTCCGTTGCCCAGGTTGATTGAGTTGTCGTTAAATGTGTTGCTGATGGTTACGTCGCGGAAAATGGGGTTTGCAAGTTCTTCGTTGGCACATTTGATGACAAACGGCGTGCCGCCCGTAATTGTGCCGGAAGCCTTGCTGAAGTAGAGAGTCAGCGTGTTGCCAAGAAGGTCCGGGGCATAGCTGTCGAGCGTACATACTTCCACGCCTTCTTCGTGGAGCGGTCCGGCCTGGGTGCTGGCATCGAAGGGCAGGCAGATGGTCTGCCATTTGCCGTTGCCCGGCATTTGGCTACCGCGCAACACCACGTCGAAGGTCATGTCCTTGTAGGTCTCAACCAGTTCGTTGTTGTCAGCCCCTTCATCCAGCGAGATGACGTGGCTATAGAAGTTGTTGTTGAAGGTTGCGCCGTCTTCATGGATGGCAATGCCGTCGGTATAGGTTGCGCCGTTTTGCGAGCCCATGTCGGCAATGTCTGCTGCTTCGGTGACCACACGGGCGCGTACTGCTCCATGATTGTTGGAGAGGTCAACATTATAGGTGTTGTTGGCGGAACCGCTTCCAACTCTGGTTGTTTGCTGTCCAATGGCCTTGATGTCGGCATTGGGATAAGTGTAGAAATTCGAGGCGAAGGTGATTGTAGAGTAGGGGTTGGAGATAGACTGTCCAACAATGGCTCCTGTTGGCGTACCACTTCCCGAAACCGACGTGCCGTAGTAGAGACAGTTTTCAATGGTCACATAAGCAGAATTGGACGAGGACCCCTCATATCCGCACATGCCGATAATGCCGCCCACGCTGTAATTGCTGCTGTTTGTCTTGACGCTGGCAGCGCTGGTGCAGCCTAATATGCTGATGTTGTTGATATAAGTGGATGCAACGATGCCTCCGACATGTCCTTCTCCGGTGATGCTCACGCTTTTGGTGACATGACAATTTTCAATGGTTCCACCGTTTGAAATATTTGCCGCAATGCCTGCTGCCAGAGAATTGTTCGTGTTGACGATGGTGCTGTTGTCGAGCGTGAGGTTCTTCACGGTGCCTGCGCCCACGGTGCCGAATAAAGCCTGCCGCCCAGTGCCGCTGATGTTGATGCCGCTGATGGTGTGGCCCTGGCCGTCGAAGATGCCGTCGAAGCAGTGCTTGTTGGTGTCGCCGATGCGGGTATAGTAGTTTTCAGTGCCTTTATAGTCAAGGTCTTTGTTCAGCAAGAAAGTCTTGTCGGCGTAGGTGGTATGTCCGGCGTTGACTTCCTGGGCCAAAAGTTCCATCTCACCCTTGTTGTTGATGGTGATGGTGTTGCCGTCAACCTCCCAGAAGTCTTCGGCCACATGAGTCTCCCAATAAGCATCTTCGGAGGTCAAGTAGCCGCCGGGGCCGGTGTGGGCATAAGCGGCGGTCCACGTGTTGTTGTCATCGGGGTCAACACATGTCACTCCGTCTTCTCCCACAAGATTTGGACATTTAAGGAAAAGCATGAGAGAAGCCTTATCACCCACCAACGACGATGTGTCCCAGCCATCGCCCACATAAATGGTTGTCAACATGACGCAGTCAGCGAACATCATAAGCATGTTTTCAACCTTAGATGTGTTGAAATAGATGAGGTTGAGCTCTGTCAGTTTCTCACTGCCGGCGAATGCAAAACTCATGTCGGTGACTGAATCAGTATGTAAGTAAACCATACCTTCAATGCTCTCAAGCTCCAACATGGTCTCGAACCATGCCGCAATGGAAGTCGGCCTGGCCTCGTCAAATGAGGAGTCGAACACCACTTTGGTATAATTATTAATAGCATCGTCATTCCAGGTATCAAGAGGGTGAGACGAAATAAGCCATTGATTTGTTCCGTTGGGCTCGGTGTTTGTGCCCTTGAAGGTGAGTGTCTGGCCGTTTTTCTCGGCAATGTAGTACTGGTAGGCCGTAGCCCAAGCCCCCTGTGCCAAGGTAAGCAGAAGGGCAATCGTAAATAGAACTCTCTTTTTCATACTGATAGCGTTCTGAATTTCTGGTGCAAAGTTACGAAGTTTTATTTAAACCCGCTGCTTTTTTGAGGAAAAAGTTACAAACTCAAGTGTTTGTTCAATTTCATTGGAGTTCAGACATTGGTTATGAATTCCATAAAAGTAGATGGCCGGTCCGACAATGCAACCGAAACGAAGATGGCTTTATCATTTAGCTCAGCGCCGCCCCTTTTGTCAAGATTTTTCATGGATTTTTGGTTACCCCAAGATGTTTGACCGCAAATTTCGGGGAGAGATTTGCCAATTCTCTCCCCTCAAACTGCCAATTCTCTCCCCGAAATTTGCGGTCAAAGTCGGCGCGATTTACAAGCGGTTGATATTCAACAACTTACAAAAACGGTTAAAAACAGCTCGTTTTGTCAAATATTTTTACCAGTTTATATCCATGCTGTTATCCGTCACAAAACAGGACTTTTTGAACTTGCGATAGTTGAATGAAAAATAAAGCTTGGTTGAAAAAAATTATCCCCCGAATGTTTTGCAGTTCGGGCAATTTGTACTATCTTTGTCAGCATGTTTGAAAAAACGGGCTTTCTGAACGCCGGAGGGCGGCTGGTTGACCTGTCGTCGCCGCTGGTGATGGGCATTGTCAATGCCACGCCCGACTCGTTCTATGCCGCCAGCCGCCACCAGTCGGAGGCCGCCATTGCCGCTCGTGCCGAGGAGATGGCTTCGCAGGGTGCCGACATCATCGACGTGGGGGCTTGCAGCACTCGCCCGGGAGCCGTGTTCCCCACCGAGGAGGAAGAGGCCGGGCGGTTGCGCATGGCCCTCGACGTGGTGAGGCGTACGGTGCCCGGCATGCTGCTTTCCGTAGATACGTTCAGGCCACGGGTGGCCAGGATGGCGGTGGAGGAGTGCGGCGCCCACATCGTCAACGATGTGTCGGGCGGCACGGGGCACATGGCCGACGGGCTTACACCGCAGGGCGTTGGCGGCCTGCCAGACCATAGCGAGATGTTTGCCACCGTGGCCCGCTTGCGGGTACCTTATATATTAATGTCGTCAAAAAGCAACATCGCCGATATGCTGCTGCACTTTGCCCGCTGCGTGGAGCAGTTGCGCGCCCTGGGGCAGAAAGACATCGTGCTCGACCCGGGCTTCGGCTTCGGGAAAAGCCTTAAACAGAATTTCTCCGTGCTGAACCAGATGGAGCGCCTCCATGTGTTTGGCCTGCCGGTGCTGGTCGGGTTGTCGCGGAAAAGCATGATTTGGAAGGCATTAAACACCACGCCACAAGACGCGCTGACGGGCACCACGGTGCTCAACACGTTGGCGCTGATGAAGGGTGCCGCCATCCTCCGCGTTCACGATGTGAAAGAGGCGCGGCAGGCGGTGGAAATGGTTAAGAAAGTGAAAAGTGAAGAGTGAAAAGTGAAAAATTTGCTGCCGCCATCTTTTAAGTGAAGAGTGAAAAGTGAAGAGTGAAGAATGCCGAAGGTATCGCGAGCGCATAGCGAGAACGAAGTGGCAATTTGCTGCCGCCATCAGTAACGTCTGAACTCCTGAACTCCCGAACTCCTGAACTCCAAAGAGTGAAGAGTGAAAAAAGGCTGCTGCCGTAAATCATAATGTAATTCAGAACTCATAACTAAAATGCTTTTTCATTTATCATTTGTCATTTATCATTTAGCGTAGCGTAATATTCTCCTGAACTCCATAAATAATAAATATTGTGTTTGACTTTGGAATAAAAGACATCATCGACATCCTGCTTGTCGCCACGATGCTCTATTACATCTACCGGCTGATGAGAGAGAGCCGCTCGCTCAACGTCTTCATCGGCATCATGCTGTTCATCCTTGTATGGCTTTTCGTCAGCCAGATTCTTGAAATGAGGCTGCTCGGAAGCATCATGGACAAGTTGGTTAGCGTGGGCGTCATCGCCCTGATTATTCTCTTCCAGGAGGAAATCAGGAAGTTCTTCTATAACCTGGGCGCACACCAGAGCTTCCGCCGCGTGGCACGCTTCTTCCACCGCGCCGACGAGGAGGGCGACGACATCAAGGAAATCATGCCCCTGGTGATGGCCTGCATGAACATGGCTCGCAGGAAGGTGGGCGCACTCATCGTGCTGGAACGCGATGCGCCCCTCGACGACATCATCAAGACGGGCGACCTCATTGACGCCAACCTCAACCAACGGCTCATTGAGAACATCTTTTTCAAAAATTCGCCCCTGCACGACGGTGCCATGGTCATCAGGAAGAAACGCATCTGCGCCGCCGGTTGCATCCTGCCCGTGAGCCACACCGTGGACATTCCCAAGGAGCTGGGACTTCGCCACCGCGCCGCCCTCGGCATATCGCAGGAAAGCGATGCCGTCGCCATCGTCTGCTCGGAGGAAACAGGACGCATCAGCACCGCCATCAAGGGGGAATTTCAGCTGAGGCTCTCGGCAGAAGAGCTGGAAAGCATTCTCGTAAGGGAACTGAAGGAAAAGGTAAAGGCAAAGAATGAAAAGTAAGGCCCCCCTCTTATCCCCCCTTGGGGGGAAGACGTGACGGTGTCATAACTCATAACTAAGAAATCATTATTAAAAGTTGCTTTACTCGACTTTCTCAAGTTGATGTAGTTCAGGAGTTACAGGAGTTCCGGAGTTCAGACAATACTTCCAGCCTCTGCAAACTGACGAAAAGGGAGTCTTCAGAACTATTGTCTGAACTCCTGTAACTCCTGAACTCCTGTA
>JAFVHN010000044.1 GCA_017474515.1 Prevotella sp.
CGCCCGCGGATGGTACGACATGCCCGACGTGGCACTGCCCGCCGATGCCGATGAACAGGACCGCGTGTACATTCGCTGGATGCCCGACCGCAACAGTGAGCTCATTGGCGCAGAAACCGACTACGACGGACTCTGCATCAGTGACGTCTTCGTGACCGCCGAGGCCGGCGCACTGGCCGAGGAACAGGCCGTGCTCGTGGCAAGCAATCCCGAGGCAGGGGCCACCGGCGTGAGTGCCAGCGGCAGCATCATCCTCAACTTCGACAAGAAAATCAAGATGGGAACCGGCACGGCAACGCTCGACGGCGAACAGCTCACGCCCGTCATCAGCGGCAAGAGCGCCGTGTTCAAGTACAGCCGTCTGAAATACAACACCACCTACACCTTCACCATGCCCGAGGGCGTGCTGCTCAGCCGCAGTGGCAATCCCGTGGCCGCCACAACCATCACCTTCACTACGATGGAGCGCACGCAGCCCGAGGCACGCCTCTACGACGCCGTGGTGGCACAAGACGGCAGCGGCGACTATACCACGCTGCAGGATGCCATCGACAATGCCCCGGCAGGCCGCGCAAAGCCCTGGCTCATCTTCGTGAAAAACGGACAATACAAGGAGCACATCAACATTCCGTCAAACAAGCCTTATCTGCACATCATCGGCCAGACACGCGACAAGGCCGTCATCCTTGACGACAAGCTCTGCGGAGGCGAAAACGGAGTGCATGTCAGCGTGGGAGCCACCGTGGTGGTCAACGCCAACAACGTCTTCTTTGAGAACATCACCCTGGAAAACAGCTGGGGACACGAGAAGCAGGCCGGACCGCAGGCCCTGGCACTCAACACGCAGGGCGACCGCATCGCACTGAACAACGTGGCGCTGCTCTCCTATCAGGACACGTGGATTACCACCGGCACGTCGAACAACCGCCACTACATCAAGAACTCGCTCATTGAGGGAGCCGTGGATTTCATCTACCAGTCGGGAAATGTCTATCTCGACGGCGACACGCTGCTCATCAACCGCCCCTCGGGTGGCTATATCGTGGCTCCGTCGCACACCGCCGATGTGCAGTGGGGTTATGTCTTCCAAAACAACGTCATCAAGCCTTATCCCGGCATGAATGTCACCGATGTGTGGCTGGGCCGCCCCTGGCACAACTCGCCCAAGACGGTGTTTATCAATACGCAGACCTTTGTCAACATTCCCGCCAAGGGATGGTACAACACCATGGGCGGACTGCCCGTGCTCTGGGCCGACTACAACACCGTTGACGCCGACGGCAACCCCGTGGACCTGTCGCAACGCGAAAGCTATTATTACTACATCGACAGCAATACGGGCGAAAAGGTGGAGGCCTTCGACGTGAAGAATTTCCTCACCGACGAGGAGGCTGCGCAATACACCGTGAAGAACGTGATGGGCGGCAACGACAACTGGCAGCCCGACCTGATGTGCGAGGCATGCAGCGCTCCGCAACCGCAACTGAGGAATGGCCGCCTCTCATGGCAGCCCGTGCCCTACGCCATCTGCTACGTCATCACCGAGGGCGAAGAGGTCGTGGCCTTCACCACCGATACGGAATACACCGCCGCCACGGGCGACGACTACAAGGTGCAGGCCGTGAACGAATACGGCGGACTGAGCCTCTACGGCACGGCCAGCAGCACAACGGCCACCGGCGTCACCATCAGCGACCGCCAGGAAGCCGAAACGCCCGAAGCTTTCTTCTTCGCCAACGGCATGCAGCAGAGCCGCCCCTCCCGCGGCATCAACATCATCCGCATGAAGGACGGGTCGGTAAAAAAGGTAGTGAAATAAAGCCTGGGAAGCCCTGGGAAGTCCTAGGAAATCCTAGGAAGACCTAGGAAATCCTAGGAAAAAGAAAAAAGTAGCGAGAACCGCGGTTCTCGCTACTTTTTTAGTCTTCAAGAGCAAAGCCAGGTCAGTTGTTGACCGAAAGGAGGCCGGAAGGACCGGTGGTGGTGGCCCGATAGCGGAAGAGCTTCGCGCCGCCCTCGCCCTTGCTGACGATGCCACCGTTGTTCAGGTCGTAGGCGCGGGCGCAGCGACGGCAGGTGGCCTTGCCCTCGTTGTTGATGGCAAGCTGGAAAGAAGGAATGTTCACCTCCTCGTAGCAGTTGGGGCATTGCGCGTCGTAGGCATAGAAAATGGCAGGGTTGTTGAGGTTGCCGAAGCCCACGATGATGCCCGAGGAATTGGAAACCCCCAGTTGCATGGTGCGCCGCTGGTCAATGGCGTTGAGCGTGCTGTTGGCCTTCTGCCCATAGTTGTTTTCAAAAGCCAGCTGGTTGTTGGGGGCCGTGCTGATGCGGCAGAAGATGCCGGGCGACATGGCGTTCATGCTGCCAATGAGCACCGGGTTGAGGTGTTGCGAGTTGTCGAAAACGAAATAGGCGTGATGGCCCGAAAACTCGAATTCGCTTTCGCCGCAAGCGGCAAAGAGGAGCAGTGAGAGAATAATCTTTTTCACCCTTTTTACTTTTTCACTTTTTCACTTTTTCAACTTTTCCACCGCCTTTTCCACTTGTTGGAAGGAGAACTGCTTGAATGTGTCGGCAAAGAGCGCCTCGATTTTGTCGTTACAGAGGTTGCCGATGCTTCCCTCGTGGGTGTGGCAGATATTGCGCTGTGCCTGGAAAGTGCCCTCCTCGATGCTCATTCCCACCTGCTTGTAGGCATCGCGGAAAGGCATGCCCTCGGCAGCCAGGCGGTTCACCTCCTCCACGGAGAACATGGGGTCGTAGAGCCGGTTGTCGAGGATGTGGCGGTTCACTTCCATGCGGTTCACGATATATGCCGTCATGGCGAGGCAATCCTTCATCTCGTCGAAAGCGGGCAGGAACACCTCCTTGATGATTTGCAGGTCGCGGAAATATCCCACGGGCAGGTTGTTCATGATGAGCGTCACCTGCATGGGCAATGCCTGAAGCTTATTGCATTTGGCGCGTATAAGCTCAAACACGTCGGGATTTTTCTTGTGTGGCATGATGCTCGACCCCGTGGTGCACTCCTTGGGCAACTTCACGAAACCGAAGTTTTGCGAATTGAACAGGCAGGCGTCGAAGGCCAGTTTTGCCAGCGTGCCGGCAATGGAGGCCATGGCGAAGGCCACGTTGCGCTCGGTCTTGCCGCGCCCCATCTGAGCATACACCACGTTGTAGTCCATGCTGTCGAAGCCCAGCAGGTCGGTGGTCAGTTGCCGGTTCAGGGGGAACGACGAGCCGTAGCCGGCCGCCGAGCCCAGCGGGTTGCGGTTGGTCATGCGCCAGGCGGCCAGCAGGAAGAGCAGGTCGTCGCAAAGGCTTTCGGCGTAGGCGCCGAACCACAGCCCGAACGACGACGGCATGGCCACCTGCAGGTGGGTGTAGCCGGGCATGAGCACATCTTTATAAAGGTCGCTTTTCGCAATGAGTTCGTCGAAAAGCACCTTCACGCCGTCGGCCATCTCGCGAATCTGCTGACGGGTGAACAGCTTGAGGTCCAGCAGCACCTGGTCGTTGCGCGAGCGCCCGGCATGAATTTTCTTCCCCATGTCACCCAGTCGCCTGGTGAGCATCAGTTCCACTTGCGAGTGAACGTCTTCCACGCCGTCCTCAATGACGAAGTTGCCCTTGCATGCCTCGTGGTAAATGGCTTTCAGCTCCTTGAGCAGGGTGTCGAGTTCCGGCTTCTTGAGCATGCCGATGGTCTCGAGCATGGTGATGTGTGCCATGGAGCCCAGCACGTCGTAGGGAGCCAGCAGAAGGTCGAGCTCGCGGTCGCGGCCCACGGTGAAGCGCTCTATCTCGGCGTTCACCTCATAGTTTTTTTCCCAGAGTTTTTTCATGGGGTGGGGGAGTTAAGGGGTTTCGGTGGCATCATAGGGGATGAGTGCCAGTGCGTCGGCCATTTTCTCCAGAGCCTCTTGCAGGGGCTTGCTCACCATGGCCTTGATAAAGGGGTTCAGCTCGGCGTCGATGGTGCATTTCAGCTTGCTGGTAAGGTCGGTGACGGGAAGCATCTGCACCCACAGGGTGAAGGGCACCGGCGACTGCTGCGCCTGGAACTTCACGCACTTGGGTTCCTCGCGCTCCACAATGTTGAGCGTGATGGTGCCCACGGGTGCCATGTCGATGCTCACGGAGTCGGAAGAAAACACGAGGTTTTGGAACTTGTCCTCTGGCAGGCGGTCTTTCACACGCTCAATGTTATTAAGGTTGCTCAGCATGTCGTAAACGGCCTGCTGGGGATGTGCCACTTGTTTTACGTTGCTTTCAAATTTGCTCATATAAAATTATAAGGAGTTTAGGAGTTTGGGAGTTTAGGAGTTCAGACGAAAGTGATGGCGCAGCTTTTTTCACTTTCCACCTTTCACTTTTTTTCCTTTTCACTTTTTCACTTTTTCACCTTTTCTTCATCACCATTCCGCCGGGTTTTCCCTCCAGCGCGCGAGCAGTTCAAGGTCTTCGGTGCTCACATAGCCCGTCTTGGCGGCTTCGGCAATGACGTGCTGGTAGTCGGTGAGGGTGATGAGCTTCACGCCGGCCTGCCGGAATGCCTCCTCGGCCACGGGGAAGCCGTAGGTGAACGATGCCACCATGCCCACCACGTCGGCCCCGGCCTTGCGCAGGGCGTCCACGGCCTTCAGCGACGATCCGCCGGTTGAGATGAGGTCTTCCACCACCACCACGCGGGCGCCGTCCTTCAGCTGGCCCTCTATCTGGTTGCCCATGCCGTGGTCTTTCGGTTTCGGCCTCACGTAGATGTAGGGCAGTGCCAGCTCGTCGGCCACCAGTGCCCCTTGTGCGATGGCTCCCGTGGCCACGCCGGCCACGGTGTCGGCCTCCATGAAGTGCTCCATGACGGCGTTGGCCAGGGCCAGCTTCACCATTGAGCGCAGACGGGGGAACGACAACGTCTTGCGGTTATCGGTATAGATGGGCGAGTGCCACCCGCTGGCCCAGGTGAAGGGCTCGTTGGGCTGCAACTTCACGGCCCGCGCCTCCAACAGTTCGCGGGCAAAAAGATTCTTCAATGTGTCCATTATTATTTAAAGTTTAAAAGGTGAAAAAGCGAAAAAGCGTTTTCCATTATTTGAACTTTCCACCTTTTGTATCTCATTTTTTCACCTTTTCAATTTTTCAATTTTTTAAGCTTCCCGTTGCTTGGTGCCCATGCGGGCTTCCACCACGTTGATGACATAGTCGGCCAGCTTCTCACACTCGTTGATAATGTCCATGTAGATGGTGCCGATGCCGTAAGTATAGACGTGGTTGTTCACGTCGTTGTAGTTTTGCGACTTCAGCTGGTTGCGGAAGTTGTTGATTTCGTTCTCTATGTTGAACGAGCGGTTCACGTCGAAACTTTCCTTCCTGCCGCCCATCAGGCTGTTCATCTGCGTCAGCGCATTGTCGGTGAGCTCCATCATCTGGTGCATGTGGTTATACTGCCCGTCGGTGAAGTGCTCCTCCTTGCCCTGCACCTTGCGGCTGATGGTGCGCGCCATGTTGTAGCAGGCGTCGCCGATACTCTCCAGCTCGCTGATTTCCCTGAGCATGGCGCGAATCTTTCCCTTCGTGTCGTCGCTCAGGTGGGCGTCGCTCACCTGCTCCAGGTATTCGGCAATCTCAATTTCCATATTGTCCGAAATGCTCTCATATTTCTCAATGCGCGAGAAGAGCTTCACAAACTTCTCTTCGTTTTTCTCGGTGAGCAGTTCCCTCACCATGCCGAACATGCGTTGCATGCGCTCGCTGAAGCTCACAATCTCCTTTTGCGCTTCGAGCACCGACAATTCCGGCGTCTTCATGAAGCCGGCGGTGATGAAGTGCAGGCGGAAGTCGTCCTCCTCGTTGCTCCGCTTGGGCTTGATGACCCAGCACACGAAGCGCTCTATCTGCGGAATGAAGCCAATGAGGATGCAGGCGTTGATGACGTTGAAGCACGAGTGGAAGGCCGCCAGCACGAAGTTCAGCTTCTCC
Organism: Prevotella sp.; assembly: GCA_017474515.1. Taxonomy (GTDB): domain Bacteria; phylum Bacteroidota; class Bacteroidia; order Bacteroidales; family Bacteroidaceae; genus Prevotella. Next base: position 5,983 of record JAFVHN010000044.1, read on the forward strand.
GTCGATTCCATGCCCGCCATGTCCTTGCCAAGCCAGCTGCCCACGGCATCCACCAGCCAGATGACGCCGTCGATGAACCAGTGGAAGACGAACAATATCCAGATGACGCCGAACACGTTGAAGAACATGTGGGCCAGTGCGGCGCGCCGCGCCTGCGTGTTGGCCGACAGGGCGGCCAGGTTCGACGTCACCGTGGTGCCGATGTTCTCGCCCAGCACCAGCGCAATGCCCTGGTAGATGGGCATGGCTCCCGTGGAGCACAACAGCATGGTGATGGCCATGACGGCGGCACTCGACTGTACGCAGAACGTCATCACGCCACCAAGCAACAGAAACACCAGGGTGGTGGTGAACGAGTCGGGGTCGAAGCTCCGGAAGAAAGCCGTCACGCTCTCGTTGTGCCCAAGGTCCATCGCCGTGCCCGTGGCCTTCAGCGTGGTAAGACCAAGCAACAGGAAGGCCAGGCCGAAGAGGAAGTCGCCGACGTAGCGGTGCTTCTTCAGGTAAATAAGAATGATGCCGAGGAAGAAACCAGGATACACCGCCACGCTGATGTCGAACGACGTGCCGAGGGCCATAATCCACGCCGTCAGCGTGGTGCCGATGTTGGCACCCATGATGACCGAGATGGCCTGTGCCAGCGTCAGCAGGCCGGCATTGACAAACGACACGGTCATCACCGTGGTGGCCGTCGATGACTGCACCGACGCCGTGACGACGGTTCCCGTCAGCAGGCCTGTAAAACGGTTCGTGGTCATGGCGCCCAGCGCATGACGCAACTGCGGGCCCGCCATCTTCTGAAGGGCCTCGCTCATAGACTTCATGCCGAACATCAACAGGGCCAGCGAGCCTAAGAGCTTAAAGATAATCCAGATTGACATATTACTGAGA
>JAFVHN010000045.1 GCA_017474515.1 Prevotella sp.
CAGTTGGCAAGTATCTTCAGGCCTTTGTTGCGCGCGTATTTCAAGGCGGTGAATTGCTCCTTCGGGGCAAAAGAGAAATGCTCAGGCGAGTGGTCGATGTTCTCCATCGGGTAGTTCTCAGTCACCACATCGCCTTCGTCTGAGGAAACGCCCAGCAGGTAACCGCACGTCTCATTGGGTGCGTCCTGCCGGGCCTGGCTGATCAATTCATCTATAATAATCTGTGGAATCTTCATTCTAAACAATTCGTTTAATTCGCTTTCTATGTTAAATTCCAAATATTTTGACCATTATTTTTAATATTATGCTGATAATCTATATTCCGGTTTGTAAACTTGCTTGTTTTTGACCATGGAGGTGACGATATGTAGTAGTTTGTTCTTGACGTTGTTCATCGCCACAGGCATCTTTTTACCCCGTCCGATAAGCCGCTGGTAGTACTGGGCGATGATAGGATTGAAACGGACGGCAGCCAATGCAGCTTGTGTCAGCATAGCTTTTATGTGCCTGTTGGCCATGTAATGCACATGAGGATCCACATGCACGCTGGTGCCCGAGTCCTGACCGAACGGGGCAATGCCATAGTAGCAGGCTATGCTCCTTGCGTCATAGTTGAACTTGCGGAAATTGTCTGTATATACCATCAGACACACAGCATTCTGGGTTCCAATACCAGGTACTGAGGTTACTATCCTGTACACCTCAGAGAGTTCGTCTGAGGACTCAATGAGTGACGCTATTTTCCTGTCAATCTTCGCTATCTCCTTGTTGAGTTCTGAGACGATATGCTTTCCGCTCTGGGCAATCACAGTCTTGGCTGCGGACTTCTCCATCATAAGCCTCTTCTCGCCTCTGCGCACCTCAAAACTGCATCTGTGCCTTATCACCATCTGTCTGTACAGATAGTACTCTCGCAATTGAGTCAGAGATTCACTAAGTGGCTCATAGATAATGGCCTTATCGTGGTTTCTCAGCGCGTATTCCGCAATCATGGCGGCATCTGCACGGTCAGACTTCAACCGCCTTATTCCTGAGGCATCCTTGATGCATTTGGAGTTCTCCAGCCACATGTCAAATCCCCTGCCGTAGAGATGGTTGCACAATGGCTTACTGTAGTCACCAGTGTTCTCTCCACAGAAGAGCCACAACGACGAATCTATGCCGTTTGCATTCTTCTCAACCCACTTGACAAGCTGCTTGTAACCAGACACTGAGTTCTTGAACTCATTGAAAACTCTCACTGATGTTTCGACTAGTCCTTCTGCAGAAATGATAGCCACATCAACTTTTTCTTTAGAGAAATCGATGCCAATAAATAAATTTTTCATACCTTTGTATTGTTAATTTATGAGAATTGGTCAATAGTTGTATGGACTAACACTCTAAAAAGGCTCCAGGCCGATAACTTTCTATCTGGTCTCTGCAACTATGTCGGGGAGGTCCTAAACGAATTGTAGCCTCTGCGCTTGTGTAATTTTTGGTTTACCTCCTCGACAGACCGATTCTTCCTTCATACAGCAAAGGTAAGAAACTGTCTTGAGTTGTCTGTCATCTTTCTTATTTTTTTTTGTTTTTATGCGACTTCGTCGCAATCCTCTGCAAAGTTAGAGTTATAATTTGTTTCAAAAAAAAAGCCCACCCGTACGCCTTCCCCCCTTTGGGGGAATTAGAGGGGGCTTTTACCCCAAAAATCCATTTTCTTTCAATTTGGACCATGAACGTTGACCATTGAGAAGGCTCCGCTGACCATCACAGCACAAAGCTACACAATTGTGCAGGGCGATGAGTTCCCGGTGTTCGAGGCACTTTATGACGGTTTCAAGAACGGTGAAACGGAGAGTGTGCTGAAGCGCAAGCCACAGCTGGCAACCTTCGCCGACGAATTCAGTGAACCCGGCGATTATGAGATTATCGTGGCTGGTGCCCGTGCCGACAACTACGAAATCAGCTACGTCAACGGTACACTGACGATTGTGGCTCCTGAACCTTCCACACCGACACTTATTGCACGTGTTCCCAATAGCGGCGCGCAGCTGAAGAGCAGTAACGGAGAATTCAGCGTGGAAGGGCTGGCAGACGGCACGCAAGTGGCGGTTTATACGGCTGAAGGCATGCTGGTGGGCTCGGAAAAGGTGGCCGACGGGAAAGTGGTCATCACGACTTCGCTCATGCCGGGAACAGTGGCCATCGTGAGAATGGGCAACAAGGCCGTGAAGATGGTTGTAAGATAATAGTAAGTGATTGTCAAAACCTGTTCGGGAGTAATTGAGAACCCCTTTTCTGGCAACCTCAATTCTCCCGCTCAGGGATAAAACTAAAACGCCCTGCGCACAAATGCCGCGCAGGGCGTTTTCATTTCACATCGTCCACCTCATTGACCATGACAATTCATTTTCCTGTCATCAAAAAACGCTATAGAACTTCAAATCACCTTCTACCTTTTTATATTTTACCACCGAAACTTTTATTCTTGCCATTCCTCGCTGCCTCGCGCCCCCTTTTCTTTCAATTTCTTTTTAATGAATAACATTTTGGCGTTAATGTTGTGAAAAAGTTTTTTTTTTTGAATAATAAGATGTATTTTTGCATGCAAAAACAAAAATAAGGCATTTTCATGAAATATCCTCTGAGAAGTTCCGTATGTACCGAGGGTCGTCGCATGGCCGGCTCGCGTGCCCTGTGGGTGGCCACCGGCATGAAGCATGAGCAGTTCGGCAAGCCCATCATAGCCATCGTTAATTCGTTTACACAGTTTGTGCCTGGGCACACCCACCTCCACGAAATCGGGCAGGTGGTGCGCCGTGAGATTGAGCAGATGGGGTGCTATGCGGCAGAGTTTAACACTATTGCCATCGACGACGGCATCGCCATGGGTCACGACGGCATGCTTTACTCGCTGCCGTCGCGCGACATCATCGCCGATTCGGTGGAATACATGGTGAATGCGCACAAGGCCGACGCCATGATTTGCATTTCCAACTGCGACAAAGTGACGCCGGGCATGCTCATGGCTGCCATGCGCCTGAACATTCCCGCGGTGTTCTGTTCGGGCGGCCCCATGGAGGCCGGACGGTGGCGGGGTGAGAATGCTGACCTCATCACGGCCATGGTGAAAGGAGCCGACCCCACCGTTTCCGACGATGAACTGCAAGAAATAGAGGCCTGTGCCTGTCCCGGTTGCGGCTCGTGTAGCGGAATGTTCACGGCCAACTCCATGAACTCGCTCACCGAGGCCATCGGATTGTCGCTGCCAGGCAACGGCACCGTGCTGGCCACTCATGTCAACCGCGTGGAACTGTTTAAGGCCGCTGCCCGTCAGGTGGTGAAAAATGCCCTGGCCTATTATGAGGACGGCGACGAGAGCGTGTTGCCCCGTAGCATTGCCACCCGTCAGGCATTCCTCAACGCCATGACGCTCGACATTGCCATGGGCGGCAGCACCAACACCGTGCTCCATCTGCTGGCCGTGGCCCAGGAGGCCGGCGTGGATTTCACCATGAGCGACATCGACCAGCTGAGCCGAAAGACTCCTTGTTTGTGCAAGTTGGCTCCCAACACGCAGAAATACAGCGTGCAGGAGTGTAACCGTGCCGGAGGCATCCTCGGCATCATGGGTGAACTCGACAGGTGCGGACTGCTGGACACCTCCGCCATCCGGGTGGACGGCATGACACTGGCTGAAGCCCTGGAAAAATATGATGTCTGCGGAAGCAAGGCGCAAGTCGGGGGCATTTCTCCCGAGGCCATGAACATCTACCAGAGTGCGCCGGCCAACAGGTTCTCGACGAAGATGGGGAGCCAAGACGCGAAATTTGCCACACTCGACCTCGACCGTGCCAACGGCTGCATCCGCGATGCCGGGCACGCCTATACGAAAGACGGCGGACTGGCCGTGCTGTTCGGCAACATTGCGCAAGACGGGTGCGTGGTGAAAACCGCCGGCGTTGACCCCGAACTGTGGCATTTTGAAGGCCCTGCCGTGGTGTTCGACTCTCAGGAAGACGCCTGCGAAGGCATCCTCGGAGGAAAGGTGAAGAGCGGCGATTGCGTGGTCATCACCCATGAAGGTCCCAAGGGCGGCCCGGGCATGCAGGAAATGCTTTATCCAACGTCATATATCAAGAGCATGCACTTGGGCAAGGAATGTGCGCTGATTACCGACGGGCGATTCTCGGGAGGCACCTCGGGACTGAGCATCGGACATATTTCGCCCGAAGCAGCTGCCGGCGGCAACATCGGCAAGATACAAGACGGCGACATCATCGTCATCGACATTCCCTCGCGCTCCATCAACGTGAAACTTTCCGATGAGGAACTATCACAACGGAGCCAACAACCACTCAGACGCAACCGCACCGTGTCGAAAGCCCTGAAAGCCTATGCGCAGAGCGTCAGCAGTGCCGACAAGGGAGGCGTGAGAATCATAGAATGACACAATAAAACAACAGGAAGGCACGAAACTATAAGAAAAGTGTCGGTCTATGACAAAATAGTATCATTATATTCTGACGAAAAGAAGTAAATTTGCGGCCAAAGACAGATACCCTGCATGGAAAAGAAAGATATGAGGAAAGTTCTCTTTGTGATAGCGGTCTTGACGGCATGCCTTTGCGCGAATGCCAAGAATCCGAAAAAGGTGAGAAAGGACGTGAACACAGACTTCGTGACTGTTGTTGACGGACATTTTTGCCGCCAAGGGAAACCCTACTATTTCGTGGGCACCAACTTCTGGTATGGTGCCATCCTTGGCAGCGAGGGGCAGGGCGGCAACCGTGAACGCCTCCGTCAGGAGCTCGACGACCTGAAGGCCATCGGCATCGACAACCTGCGCATACTCGTGGGAAGCGACGGCGAACGGGGCATTACCACCAAAGTGGAGCCCACGTTGCAGATTGCTCCGGGCGTATATAACGACACCATCCTGGCCGGTCTCGACTACCTGTTGATGGAAATGGGGAAGCGGCAGATGGTGGCTGTGCTTTACTTGAACAATTCGTGGGAATGGAGCGGTGGTTACGGCTTTTACCTGGAGCATGCCGGTGCGGGAAAGGCACCGCGGCCCAATGAGGCCGGCTATTGGCCATATATGCAGTTCGTAAGCAAATATGCCGCCAACGAGACGGCCCATCAGCTGTTTTACAGGTATGTCAGAGACATCATTGGCCGCACCAACCGCTATACCGGCGTAAAGTATGTTGACGACCCCGCCATCATGTCGTGGCAGATAGGCAATGAGCCCCGGGCTTTCAGCGATGAAGCCAAAGAGCCGTTTGCCAAGTGGCTCGCCGAGGCATCGGCGCTCATCCATTCTATTGATGGCAACCACCTCGTTTCCATCGGTTCAGAGGGAAAATGGGGATGCGAAGGCGACATGGGACTTTATGAAACCATCTGCTCCGACCCTAATGTGGACTATATGAACGCACATCTATGGCCTTACAACTGGAGTTGGGTGCGTGAGCGCACTCTGCGGAAAGACCTTCCCGAAGCCTGCAAGAATACCAAGGATTATCTTGACGAGCACCTCGTGCTGAGCGCAAAATTGCAGAAACCCCTTGTGCTCGAAGAGTTTGGATTTCCGCGCGACGGCTTCTCTTTCTCGCAGGAAAGCACCACCTCGGTGCGCGATGACTTCTACCGCTACGTCTTCGGGCTGGTTGTTGACAATGCAACAAGCGGAGGTCAGTTTGCGGGCTGTAATTTCTGGGGATGGGGTGGAAGGGCCGTGCCCACGCATAACCAATGGAAGGTGGGCGACGACTACACCGGTGACCCCGCTCAAGAGCAGCAAGGCCTCAACTCGGTATTTATCACCGACCGCTCAACGGTTGAAGTCATACGTCAGCAATGTGAGCTAATTGCCAAGCCCATAGTAGTTTCCGCCCCAAGGCCGGATTGATTCTTCATGAAAAGGTTTAACCTATTAATAACTAACAATTTTACTAATTTAAATTATTCATTATGAAAAAGTTGTTTACTTTTATCGCAGCTATGCTGCTGTCAGTGAACAGTTTTGCCTCGGAAGAGGTGAAATGGGGAGGTCTTGAATGGAAGACCTACGAAAACATTGGTCAGTGGGGCGGTACCTGGAGCGGTGTTGACAACCTCGACTGGACAGCCTACGACTATGTGTGGATGAAGTACTCCGGCATGACCGGAGCTGTGAACTTCGGCATCAACTACAGTGAGTGGGTGGCTGACCATGGTTCATGGGTGGAGTTTAAGAATGCCACCGCAGCCTGCGAGGGTGCTGAAGGCTATGTTGCCATCAAGCTCGACAAAAACACAACCTACGTGAATGGCGATGCCGAAGTGGACGGACAGTTCAAGGGCGATGTCTATGCCAAGCACGTGCGCGAGATTTTCATCCAGGGCACATCAGCCAATGCTTCCTCCATCACCATCGAGGGCATCTGGGTTGGCACTGAGAAGGAGTACAAGGAAGCTGCCGGCATTGGCGAAGAGCCCGATGTGAAGTGGATGAACCTGACCCTTAATGGTGACTGCGAAGGTGCTCCCGAGAGCGGACTGATTGGCAAGGGCACCATGAAGAGCGGTGCAGAAGTTGACGTTTACAGCTTCGTTTGCCGTGAGTCTGGCAAGCCCGACTATGTGAACATTATAGATGGTGCCGGCAAGAATGGCACACGCGCAGCTGTCGTGCACAGTGTTGACAATGCCGCCAACGAATGGGACACCCAGTTCTTCATCACCACTTCCCATAAGTTTGAGGCCGGCCAGAAGGTTCACCTCAAGTTCGACTACAAGGCCGATGCCAACGCTACCGTGGGCACACAGTGGCACGCCCTTCCCGGCGACTACAACTTCTACATCGGAATTGGCGACCTGAGCTTCAAGCCCGAATGGCAGACCTACGATGAAATCATTACCCTGAATGCCCAGCAGGCATCGGGCGACGGTGGTGTCACCCAGACTCTTGCCTTCAACCTGAACAACAACAAGGCACTGGCCACCAACTTCTACTTCGACAATATCGAGTTCTGCATCGACGAGACCGTAGCTACCGATGAGGACAAGGAAATTGCAGCAAGAATCGGCGGCGGCAGCGGTGACCAGGAGCTCATTCTCAACGGCGACTGTGAGGGTGAAGACGGCGGTTGCCTCCTCTCCAAGAACGGCGACGGCGGCGGACAGTTCATCTGGAACGTGCAGGAAGGCGTGGGCGTGAACGGATCGAAAGCAGCTGTGGTTCACTCCATCAGCAATGCTGCCAACGGATGGGATTCTCAGTTCTTCATCTATGCCAAGGACCATCAGTTCGCACTGGGCGAGAAGTATAAGTTCACCATGTGGATCAGGGCCGACAAACCGGCAGCTGCTTCCGCACAGGCACACAATGCTCCTGGAGAATACAAGCACTGGCGCATCATCACCGACGGTAGCAACGTCAACTTCACCACCGAGTGGACAGAGTTCACATACGAAGGCACTGTCGATGCAGACCTGGTAGGCGTTTCAACCATCGCCTTCAACCTGAATGATGACAAGACGCTTGAGAACAACTACTACTTCGACAACATTTCCTGGCTGCTGCTCTCCGACGACACCGCCGTTGAGCTGGTGACCGCCACGAGGCCCATGACCGGCATCCGTTACAACTTGGCCGGTCAGAAGGTTGACGCTTCCTATAAGGGCATCGTCATCCAGGATGGCAAGAAGTTCATCGTGAAGTAATCTATTCATTTGGCAGACAACAATTGTGGTTCTTCCACATAGCGTTGTCTGCCATTTTTATGCCCAAGCCCCCGTCGGCCGGTTCCGACGGGGCTATTTTTCACTTTTCACTTTTTTATGTTTATTCTCTCAGATTCCGGCAGCACCAAGACCGACTGGATGTTGGTCAACAACGGTGAGCCCGTTGTGAAGGTGCAGACCCACGGCATCAACCCCGTACATCTCGATACGGCCGACATCACGCGTCTGCTGACCGAAGAACTGCCTCCAGCCGTGCGCCATGCCGAGGTGAGCTGCGTGTTTTTCTATGGCGCGGGCTGCATTGCCCCCTATGACCAGAAGTTGCACACCGTCCTCAACCGCCTTTTCGGATGCCCCGTTGAAGTGGGCAGCGACCTCCTCGGAGCAGCCCGTGCCACCTGCGGCACCGAGGCTGGATTGGTCTGCATTCTCGGAACCGGTTCCAATTCCTGTCTTTACGACGGAAATAAAATTGTTTCCAACACGCCGCCTTTGGGCTATATTCTCGGCGACGAGGGGAGCGGGGCCGCCCTTGGGAAGCTCTTTCTCAATGCCCTTTATAAAAAACGGCTGCCTGAGCAGATGTTGATGCAATTCCAGGTGTGGAGCAGAAACACCTACAACGATGTCATCCGCAAGGTCTATCGCGAGCCGCTGCCCAACCGTTTCCTCGCCTCCCTGGCGCCATTCATTGCCGAACACATCGACGAGGAACCCCTGCGGCAGCTTGTAAAGCAGAATTTCCGCGACTTCTTCCACTATAATCTTGCTCCCTACGGGGAGCCGCAGATGCCCCTGCATGCCGTGGGAAGCATTGCCTGGCACTTCCGCGAACTCCTTGAGGAGACGGCCCGCGAAGAAGGCTACCACCTCGCCGCCGTAGAGAAAAGTCCCATCGACGGACTGCTGCGATACCACAAGTAGTGGTTAGGCCCCAGGACTCATCAGAAACAGCTTATTCGTTCCAAAAACGGCAAATCAAGCCAGTCCAGACGGCAAAAAACTCCAGTCCATTTGCCGTTTGGACTGCAGTCGGATGCGGGCTGGACTGCAGTCGTTTGCCGTCTGGACTGGAGTCGTTTGCCGTCTGGACTGGGCCCATAATGCTGTTATTATCAAGACAAAACCGACCGAATGACGGCCGGTTTTGTTGTTTAAAAAAGGAGGTTGGCGCCATAAACGAGCAGCACGTACCGGAGGAATTTTCCAAGCGCGATGCTGAAAAGCGATAGTGGAATGTTGGCCCGCATGTAACCAAGGAGAATGGTAATGGCACTGCCGAGAATGGGCAGGAATGCGAAGAATCCCATCCATGCACCCCGTCCGGCCATGAAACGCTGAGCCCGTTGCAGGTCACGCTCTTTGACGTGCAAGTAGCGCTCTATCCAATCGAGCCGTCCCATTCGGCCGATGCCGTAGTTGAAGAATCCTCCCGCCACGTTGCCTATGGTGCCGTAGATGATGAGTGGCCACGGGCTGAGCCCGGCCCCGAGAAATGCGACCATGACGGCCTCGCTACTGAAGGGAAAGAAACTGCCGGCCAGGAAGGCGGCGGCCAGCATGCCCCAATAGCCGTAATGCGAAAGAAAGGCTATGAGGGCATCCATAGGTTATAGGCGGTGAGCGCGAGCACCGCGATGATCATCAGTTTGAAAGCAAAATTGGTGAAGCGGGTGTGCGTCAGGGCAATGAAATGGCCGATGAGCACGCTGGCGTTCACCGTCATGAAACCGAAAAGGGTTTCGAAATGCTGGGGCTGGAGGATGATGAACAACGTGGTGAGCCAGAACATCGTGATGATGACCGAGAACAGCATGCGCGTGCGGATTTTGTCCTTTGACGACTGGCGGAGGAAATGCACGGTGCCCACAATGCCGAGGATGAGTACAAATGCAAAACTGAGCAGCAGGTGAAGGTTGGGCAGGGGATGAGGGAAGAGCGGCCTGAACGTGATGATGGAATGGGCGTGGGGGATGAAGCGGTGCTGCAGGCCCACGTAGAAATAATAGGGCACAATGAACCAATAGGGTGCCACCAGTCCCAGCAGCGATGCAAAGAACATGCGCGGGGTGAGGGCCATGAGCCAGAAAGCCATCATCAGCCACAGGGGGATGACGAAAAAGACAACTTGCGGAAACATCACGCTGGCAATGCCTAATGCAAAGAAGGCGTAGAAGGTGAAGCCCGGCGATTGGCGGTCCTGATAGGTGTGGAAAAGGATGGTGTAGAATGAAATGAAACAAAGCGTGACAAGGGCGGCACGAAATGAGGGGAACAAGAATGTTGACATGGACGTCAGGGCCAGGAAGCTGCACGACACCATGCGGCTGTAGATGCGGATGAGGGAGTTGGAGTTGTTGAGCTCAACCATGAGATAGGCACACACAGCGAAACAGGCCAGCTGCACATAGAGCTGGCGGCTGACGAGCTCTGCCGCCACCCACACGGCGAGGGCATAAACCACCATCAAGGGAAGGATGCGGCGGCTCTCGGCAATCTTGTTCTGGAAACGCTTTGGAAGTTGCATCTAAAATGCTTTTAAATTTTGAGTTCTAAGTTATGAATTATGGCGGCAGCAAATTATCAACTTCACTTGCGGACATGATCATTACGTCCCTACATGAGGCGGAGGATGGCGCAGCCTTTTTCACCTTTTCAATTTTATGATGGTGGCAGCAAATTTTCACTCTTCACTTGCGGACATGATACATCACGTCCATACATGAGGCGTAGGATGGCGCAGCCTTTTTCACCTTTTCAATTTTTCACCTTTTCAATTTTATGATGGCGGCAGCAAATTTTTCACTTTTCACTCTTCACTCTTCACTTTATATCAGGTCCGCCCCGATGTCTGAGCGGAAGTATTTGCCGGTAAAATGTATTTTTGACGCTTCGGCAAAAGACTTTGCCAGCGCCTCTTCCTTGGTTTTCCCGTAGGAACTGACGGCGATGACGCGGCCTCCGGCGGTGACCAGTTGGCCGTCTTTCATGGCCGTGCCGCTATGGAAGACGATGCTGCCCTCCACCTGGTCGGTGCCGGTGATGGCGAAGCCTTTTTCATAATGTCCGGGATAACCGCCGCTGACCAGCATGACGCACACGGCGGCGCGGTCGTCAATCTGGAGGTCCTTTTCGTCGAGGTTGCCGTTGGCCACGCCCTCGAAGAGGTCCACGATGTCGCTTTTCAGTCGGAGCATCACGCTTTCGGTCTCGGGGTCGCCCATGCGGCAGTTATATTCTATGACCATAGGATTTCCCTCCACGTTGATAAGTCCGAAGAAGATGAACCCTTTGTAGAGAATGCCCTCGCTGGCCAGTCCCTCCACGGTGGGACGAATGATGCGTTCGTCCACTTTCTTCATCCACTCTTCGTTGGCGAAGGGCACGGGGCTTACAGAGCCCATACCGCCGGTGTTGGGGCCGGTGTCGTTCTCGCCAATGCGTTTGTAGTCCTTGGCTTCGGGCAATATCTTGTAGTGGGTGCCGTCGGTGAGCACGAAGACCGAGCACTCTATGCCGCTCAGGAATTCTTCAATGACCACCCGTGCCGACGCATTGCCGAACATTCCCCCAAGCATGTTTCGAAATTCCGTCTGCGCTTCTTCAAGGGTGGGCAAAATGAGCACTCCTTTTCCGGCGCACAGGCCGTCGGCCTTGAGAACGTATGGCGGTTTCAACGTTTCCAGGTATTGCAGGCCGGCCTCCATGTCGTCGGCGCAGAAGGTGCGATAGGCTGCCGTGGGGATGTGGTGGCGCTGCATGAAGGCCTTGGCGAAGTCCTTGCTGCCTTCGAGCACGGCACCGGCTTTCGTGGGACCGATGACAGGGATGTGTGCCGTGCGGCTGTCGGCCTTCAGCTCGTCGTAGATGCCTTTCACCAGCGGGTCTTCGGGACCAACCACCACCATGCCGATGTCGTTTGTGGCCGCAAATTGCTTGATGGCCTCAAAGTCGTCGGCTTTCATGTCAACCAACTCACCCAGTGCCGCCATGCCGGCGTTACCGGGGGCGATATAGAGTTTATCGCATTTCTTGCTTTGTGATATTTTCCATGCAAGGGCGTGCTCACGGCCGCCACCACCTAACAACAATATGTTCATTTCTTTATTATTTTACAAGTTCTGCATTTCTTTGATTGTAGTTCAGGAGTTCGGGAGTCCAGGAGTTCAGACAATAGGGGAATCCCACCACCGGTCCGGGGAATTTGAGGCTCCTTTTCCACTTTTATTTGAGATAGTCCTCAAAATATTGCGTGATGCGTTCATGCAGGTGAACACTGCTGTGCCCCCGCATGTTGTGAGGCTCACCGGGATATGCGAAGAAATCGGGCTGGGTGCCCTTTTCAATACATTTCGCAAGGAACGAAAGGCAGTGCTGCGGCACCACGGTGTCGTCGTTATAGCCGGTGATGATTTGCAGTTTTCCATTCAGGTTTCCGGCTTTTTCAAGCAGCGATGTCTTTTCATATCCTTCGGGATTGTCCTGCGGGGTGTCCATGTAACGTTCGCCGTACATGACTTCATACCACCGCCAGTCGATGACGGGACCTCCCGCCACGCCAACTTTGAACACGTCGGGATAGTTGGTCATCAGTGAAATTGTCATAAAGCCGCCGAAGCTCCATCCATGAACGCCCATGCGGTCGGCATCGACGTAAGGCAGGCTTTTCAGGAACTCCACGCCCTTCATCTGGTCTTGCATCTCTATTTGTCCCAATTGCCTGAAGGTGGCCTGCTCGAACTCTTTTCCGCGGTTCTCGCTCCCCCGGTTGTCGAGGATGAACAGCAGGTAGCCCTTCTGTGCCATGTAGGTTTCCCACGAACGGCTGCCATAGTGCCAGCTTGCCTCAACGTTATGGGCATGCGGGCCGCCATAGACATATACCACTGTCGGGTATTTGTTGTTGGGATTGAAGCCGATGGGCATCACCATGCGGTAATACAGGTCGGTTTCGCCGTCGGCGGCCTTGATGGTGCCGCTTCTGTATTCGGGAACATTGTAGCCTTTCCAGGGGTCGGGAGCGCTGAAATAGTCTTTCTGCTGTCCGTTCGACGTGTTGGCAATGTTGATGTTGCGGGGTTGGTCGGGAGTGCTGAATTTGTCGAAAAGCCATTGTCCCGAACTCGACAAAGTGGCGTTGTGAACGCCGGAACCCGTGTCGAGGGCTTTCTTCTTTCCCGACGAGATGCTGACCGCAAAGAGATTTTTCTGAATGGGGTTTTCCTGGTTGGTGGCCACGATGACGCTCTTGTCTTTCTTGTTGAAGCCGAGCATGTCCATCACGACGTAAGGTCCCGACGTGACTTGCTTGAGCTCCTTTCCGTTGACATTAAAAAGATAGAGGTGGTTGTAGCCGTTCTTCTGACTTTGCATGATGAACTTCGTTGGGTCCCAGGGCAGGAAAACGATGGGGTGGAGGGGTTCCACGTATTTTTCGTCGGTTTCGCGATAGAGTTCCTGCTTCTTCGTTCCCGTAGTGGCGTCGTAACTAACAAGGCGGCAATCGTTTTGGTCGCGGTTGAGTTCAAACATATAAACCGTCTTCGAGTCGGGACTCCATGCAATGTTTGTGAAATAGCGGTCGGTGGGGTCGCCGGCTTGCAGATAGACGGTCTTGCCCGTCTGCAGGTCATAGATGCCCACGGTGACCTTGTGCGAGGTTTCGCCAGCCATGGGGTACTTGTCGGGCTTGTAGGCAGCCACACGCGAAAAGATGTTCACCTGCGGGTAGTCGCTCACCATCGACTGGTCCATTCTGTAGAAGGCCACCCGCTGCCCGTCGGGGCTCCAGAAGATTCCTTTTGAAATGCCGAACTCATTGCGATGTACACTCTGTGCATACACGATTTCGCGGCTGCCGTCGGTTGTCAGCTGAACGGTTTTCCCTTTTTCGTCGGTAATAAAGAAGTTGTTGTCTTTCACATAGGCAAGTGCCTTTGAAGCAGGACAAAACTCGTAGGTGTCGAGGTCTTTTTTTGAATGTTTCAAAACGAGTTCCCCGGCTTTCCAGTCCACGAGCATCAGTTCCTCACCGTTCACCAGTTGCACAATGCTCTGGTCGGGGTAGGGAAATTCGGCCATGTAAAGGTAGCGCATGCGGTTGTGCTCGTTGCTCTGTGTCAACGGCACAATGTCCTTTAGGGTGAAAAGCACCGTTTCCGCTCCCGTTTTTTTGTCAATCAGCGAGCACTGGTCGAGGTCGTTTCTCACCAGTTCGTCGCCCCACCATGTCAGGTACCTGTTCTGCGGCGACAGGTTGTGATAGTTGTTGCCGCCGTAGTTGAGGTCCTCGAGCGAGAATTGCTTTTGGGCGAAAGCCAAGGTTGTTGCCATGAGTGCAGCCATAAGGAATTTAATCTTCATGCTCAAACCTCCTTCCTTTCTGCCTGAAGTCTTTCCTTCCTTTTTTGTCAAAGGGCTTTCCGCCCTTTCCCCTGAAATCGGTTTTCTTTCCCTTGAAGTCGTCGCGCCGTCCGCGGAAGTCGTCGCCCCGTTTGCCTTTAAATCCGTATTTCTTGTCTTTGAAGCCTTCTTTCCGGTCTTCGCGGAATCCGCCGTCGCGTTTGTCCTTACGGTCGTTGTCGCGCCTGAAGTCCCTGTGGTCGTCGCGCTTGAAGTCTTTCTTCCACGGCTGTTTCCTTTCTTCACGCTCGGGCTTCTGGTCTTCTGGTTCCGCTCTCCTCATGAATTTGGGTTCCTGATAGGCGGGGTTGTGCTTGTGGAAAATGAAGGTCCTGATGTCGCCGTCCTTGTTGGCCTCGTCTTCGCTGAGCCTGTTCTTGAATTCCCTGTTCTTTTTAAAACGGTGTTTCTCGGCCATGGCCTTTTTCTCTTCTTCCGTCTTCAGGATGTTGCCTTCACTGCGGAAATTCCTCAGCTTTCCCTGGAACATCTGGTATTTCCTGAATTCACATTCCAGCGAGCCATTATAAAGAGGTATCTTTATGCTGGGTTTCAGTCCTATCTGGTCGAAACATTCCTCTTTGTAGCTGAGCACCCATGCTTCGTTTCCCGAAAACTCGTGTTTCAGTATTTCGCCTATCATCTTGTAGGTGTCAAGCAGGTTGGGCGTTGAGATGCGCTCTCCGTAGGGCGGATTGGTAATGATGACGGCCTTTTCCTCGGGTTGCTTGAAGTCGGCAAAGTCCTGCAACTCAATGGTGACATCGTTGCTCAGTCCGGCGGCCTTCACGTTTCTCCGTGCCGTGCTTACGGCTTTCGGGTCGTTGTCGTATCCGTAGATATGGTGCTCAAAGTCACGCTCTTGCGAATCGTCGTTGTAGATATAGTCGAAAAGGTCGCTGTCGAAGTCGGGCCATTTCTCAAAGGCATATTCCTTGCGGAAGATGCCCGGTGCCATGTTGTGTGCAATGAGAGCCGCCTCAATGGGCAGTGTGCCGCTTCCGCACATGGGGTCGATGAAATCGGTTTCGCCTCTCCATCCGCTCATCAGAATCATTCCTGCGGCCAGCACCTCGTTGAGCGGCGCCTCTACGCTTTCCTGCCTGTAGCCCCTTCGGTGCAGGCTCTCTCCGCTACTGTCCAGGCACAAGGTGGCGCGGTCTTCGGCAATGTGAATGTGAAGCCGGAGGTCGGGGTTGGCAATCGACACGTTAGGCCGTGTGCCGCTTTTCTCGCGGAACTGGTCGGCAATGGCGTCTTTCACCCTGTAAGCCACGAACTTGGAATGTCTGAACTCTTCCGAAAACACCACGGCGTCCACGGCAAAGGTCTTTTTCTCGTCGAGATATTCCGACCAGTCCACTTTCTTCACCTCTTCATATACGTCGTCGGCCGACAGTGCCTTGAAGTGCTTGATGGGCTTCAATATGCGTATGGCCGTGTGAAGCTGGAAATTGGCCCTGTACATCATTTCCTTGTCGCCGGTGAACGACACCATGCGCCTGCCGGCCACCACGTTGTTGGCACCGAGGTTGGTCAGTTCCTCTGCCAGCACTTCCTCCAGGCCCATGAAGGTCTTGGCAATCATTTCATACTCTTTCCTCTCCGGGCCGATGTTGTTATATTCCTGTTCCATTGAAAAATTCTATGTCTATGTTATCTGTTTTTTCTTGTTTATATTTCTTTGTATGCGGCTCCATGTCGCGGGTAATCCACAGGTTGGCGCCCACCACGCAACCTTCGCCTATGGTGATGCGCCCCAGGATGGTGGCGTTTGAATACACGATGACGTTGTCTTTAAGGATGGGATGGCGC
This sequence comes from Prevotella sp., assembly GCA_017474515.1. GTDB lineage: Bacteria > Bacteroidota > Bacteroidia > Bacteroidales > Bacteroidaceae > Prevotella. Next base: position 15,934 of record JAFVHN010000045.1, read on the forward strand.
GGAATGCCCTTGATGGGGTTGCCGTCCTTGTCTAAAGGAAAACTTTTCGCTCCGAGCGTAACGCCTTGATATAGTTTTACATAATTGCCGATGACGCAGGTGGCTCCTATAACCACGCCCGTGCCGTGGTCGATGGTGAAATGGTGGCCAATCTGTGCGCCGGGGTGAATGTCGATGCCGGTTTCCGAATGGGCCATCTCGGTGATGATTCTTGGAATGAGGGGCACGCCGAGCAGCAGCAGTTCATGGGCAATGCGGTAGTTGACAAGTGTCTTGATGATGGGGTAGCACGAAATGACCTCGCTGAAATTCTCCGCCGCCGGGTCGCCGTTGTAGGCGGCCTCCACGTCGGTGGCCAGGGTCCGCCTGATTTCGGGCAGTTTCGAAACGATGATGGTGGCTGCCTGGCTGGCATTGCACCGGCATGCCGTCTGCTGCCGCTCATCGTCCTCGTCGCTACAGTCGGCAAAGCACAGGCCGGCCATAATCTGGTCGGTGAGCAGTTTGTGGAGGCGCTCCACATGCACGCCGATGTGGTAGCGCAGCGTATTGGTGCTTACGGTGCTCTTCCCGAAATACCCCGGGAAAAGGATGCCACGGGCCAATTCAATGATTTCCTCGAGCGCACGGCTCGAAGGCAACGGGTCGCCGTCGCGGTGCTGGTGGAAAAGCCCTTCCAGAGATTCCGTGGCCGACAGCTCTTCTACGGTCCTGTTGAGAATCTCAGGCTGGTCGTTGGTCAACATTCTGATTGTATCAATATTTCAAAAAAACTTCTTTTTTACGCATGAACTCGAAAAGTTGCTGCAAAGGTACGGATAAACGAGCGAAATGCAAAAGAAAAGCTTGCTTTTATTTTCATTTCCGAGTGCAAGTACCTTATCCAAAGGTACGGATAAACGAGCGAAATCAGCGATTAAGCGAGCGACATGCAAGTTTACTTGCCAATGTCCGAGCGTGAGCTGATTATAAAAATGCAAAAGAAAAGGTTCTCCCACATTGTTTCCTGTAACTTGCGGTATGTTCCTGTTGTATAGCGATTGTCAAATGCCAAGGCGTTCTTCACTAATGCACATATACTGTCAGCAATATGTTGGCATCTCTCCTGTGTATATATGCTGCCATGCAGAATGCAGTATGCCGCCACAAACTGCTTGCGGAAAGCCTTGCTCTGCTTCAGATTGCGGTACAGATAGATGATGTCATTGGCATCCAGATCTTCCACGTTATTCGTATTTTCCCATGTCAAGTCCATGTCGAAGAACACGAAGTGGAATTTCCCGTCATCCTGAGAACGGTAGCCCTTTACGTTGTTGTCTGTCAGCACCCAATCGCTGGAGCCTGCATAGCAGACCGTTGCCATATATCGGGCAAATTCATCTGTGTCTAAAAGTTCCCGAACACGTTCAACCCCTTCATCGGTATCCCACCTTTTCTGTCTAGTTTGAATCTCACTTGCTTTGTTGCATCGGGTCCATATTCACCATCGGCAGCGTTATGGTCAAAGAAAACGCACTGATAACATCCGGGCTTCAGCATACCATAGCCTGACAGACGATGTTTCGTCAGAAATTCCGAATCATCGCTTATATACCAGCCATCCAACGATACACTCGTAGCGTTCAGATTGTATAACTCACCCCAACCGCCATAATTATTCGAGTAATCAATCGTTTGGTCGATGTTTGCGACACAAACTTCAGTGAATAGCAGAGTGTTTTGTGCATTCAAGCCCAAATTCAATGCAAAGACAGAGGCAACGCATAATACTCTTTTCGTAAAGTTATTGTGCATATACTTTCTGTCCATCCCGTATATAAACCCCTTTGGCTGGTTGTGACAATAATCTTCGACCTTGTAAATCATAGACGCATCTTGTTGGTTGAAGTGTTGTACCGACACTCCTAATGCCTGTGGTGTATTCGTTGTCATCAATATGTACAACATATTTGCCGCTCGCAGGTGTCGGAAGTTCATTGAAAGTAATAATATCTCTTCTTAGTGCAGAGTTTCCCATGTCAATATGTGGTTCCAATTCCCAACTATATATCTTGTAGATATTGTCTCCATTCTGATAAAAGCAGATGTAATCGCGATGTTCATACCACAATTGGACATCCTCGATTATCAACTGTCCGTTATTATATGTACATACTGTGTATGGCATGACTGAAGCCTCGAAAGCTCCATCCAGCCATCCAGTATCATGGCCGAATATCGGGCCAGTGCAAATTTCGCATGCAAGATACTCACCCATAGCGTATTCCATCCACAGCGTTTGTGAACATTCCACATTCTCCATACTGCTAATCATGAAAAGATTAGTGAATGAGCCGAAATCTTCTAACCATTTGTCCGTGAGTTTGCCATCAAGTGTCCTTGCTGTCAATAGTCTTTTTGAGACACTTTCTCCCTTGCCACAAAAAGATATGTTTACAAGCGTATCTTTGACGGATTCAATCTCCCATTCCATGTCATTGTATGTTGTGAAATGATCACCTTCAGATAAATTGAAGTCAAAGGCGAGGGTCTCTTCCTGCTTCTCGAAATCATAGACGAACATTTTTTTGTCTGTCCATCTGTAACCATACTGTAGCTTGACGGGATTATAAGCTTCACCTCTGATACGATAGCTATCATCAAAGATACGATGATACACAATCCCGTTCTCAGCTGTTTCTTGGGCACTATGATACTCTTCAACAGTTGGAATGTCTTGTCCCTTTTCAACAAATGCCATCGCCCAATTGTGTTGAGCGCATAGTTCTGACGAAGTCGCAGAAAGCAGAGTGACTGCTAAAATTTGAAATAGTCTTTTCATCTTATGATTGTTTTTGAGTTTGACGGAGTAAATACCATGCTGATGTAGTATAGAAGTTGCGAAGATATGGAATGTTGGCAAAGAAAGTCCACTGGCGGCGAGGATTTATGTGGAACTTCTGCTTGTAGTGTGGGTTGATGAGCCAAAGGGTGCGCTTGCAAATGGTATAACCGACCTCGGGAACCAGTCGTTCAAAGCTCTCTACAGTCATCCGCGAGACTCGTATGCTCATCAGTTCGCCAATATTACTTGCCGTGGCTCCGCTTGTCTTCAACAGGACTTTGTAGAGCGGCTTTGGTAGCAGATGAATGAAAGGAAGTTTGGAGGCCAGACCAACGCTTATTTGCTGATGACCGCCAAATGGGTTCTGCCAAGCAGGAAAACCAAAGAAAGCGATGCCATCTTGTTTGAGGAAGTGTTTGATGTGAAGAAGGAAGCCTCGTTTGTTGGATGGTTCAATGTGCTCTATCACATCGTGAACAAGTACGAGGTCGTAGCGTTCATCCTCCGTCTTTGGCTCTTCAGAAAGGAGAAAATTTTGACAAATAAACGTGCCTTGCTGATGGCATTCTGTGAAGAAAGTCTGTGCTTCATTGATTCGACTTTGACAGATGTCTATTCCAGTCACTTGACAACCCTTTTCTGCGAAGGGAAGCAGATTGCCGCCCTCGCCACAACCTATTTCCAGCACACGGGTGTCTGGCGTTAGTTTGATGTATGTATTCAGATATTCCATGTAGAATGTCTGAGCTGTGTTTGCCAATTCGCAGAAGTATTGTTTGCGGTTCAAATGTCGCTGCTGCATCGTCTTTTCTTGTTTTGCTTCTCTATAGGGATAGATACCACAAAGCAAGAAAAGACTGCACGATTTCGGAAGAGAAATTACCATGTGATGCGGATTCCTATTGGCAAGGAGAACGTGAATGGGTGTTCTGTGCGGTAGGTCTCGATGTTGCTGCCCGTCGGGATGTAGTATTGCAGACTTGGCTCTGCAAAGAA
>JAFVHN010000046.1 GCA_017474515.1 Prevotella sp.
CGCTCAACTTCTTGGAGTTCAGGAGTTCAGGAGTTACAGGAGATAAAATGCTTTTAAATTATGAATTCTTAGTTATGAATTATGCACGGCAGCAAAAACTCATAACTCATTACTCAAACTTAATAGTTCTGAAAACTCCCTCTTCGTCAGTTTGCTGAGGTCGGAAGTTTTGTCTGAACTCCTGAACTCCTGTAACTCCTGAGCTACATCAACTTGAAAGTTGAGTTATTTTAATGCAAAGTTATGCCGTTTTTATTAAATATGTATTTAGTGTAAAGTGGAATTTGTTGCAGATAGTGTGCAAACGATTACATGGCGTTGTGATAAGGGGTTTGTTGTAATGTTAAAAAGATTAAAAGAAAATGATGACGGAACACTCGTTTTGTAAAGATTTTTCATAAATATTTTTTCCGATGAAAAGTTTGACCGCAAATTTCAAGGAGAGATTTTGAAGTTTGAGGGGAGAAATCTTGAAGATCTCTCTCCGAAATTTGCGGTCAAAACAGGCGATATTTTGAAGCTATTGATTATCAATGAGTTATAAAACCGGCGCATTTTTGCCGAAATTGTCAAGATTTTTTACCATTTTCCGAGTGTTATAAAAGTTTAAATTTTGGGGACCGAAACGATGTTTTCAATGGCTTTTAGTTTGTTTTTTTCATGTGCTCGGAAAGAGTTTTCCGGCCCTTCTTTCACTTGGAAATGAAAAGAAAAACAATTTTTCACTTTTCACTTTTCTCTTTTACCTTATTTATTTGTACCTTTGCACCAAATTTTGTTATTTTAACGACGTATGAATATCTTAGAATTAAGTGAACAAGAAATAGGCAGGCGGCAAAGCTTGCAGGAACTGCGCAATATGGGCATCGACCCGTATCCCGCCGCCGAGTATGCAACCAATGCTTTTAGTGCAGACATCAGAAATAATTTCACCGATGGCCCGGAGGTTGCCGAAGGCGCTACGATGACTGAAGGCACGGAGGTGTGCATTGCCGGCCGCATGATGAGCCGCAGGGTGATGGGTAAAGCCTCGTTTGTGGAGTTGCAGGACTCGAAAGGCCGCATACAAGTATATATCACCCGCGACGACATCTGCCCGGGCGACAACAAGGACCTTTATAATGTGGTGTTCAAGAAACTGCTCGATATCGGCGATTTCATCGGCGTAAAAGGCTTCGTGTTCCGCACGCAGACCGGCGAGATTTCCGTCCACGCCAAGGAGCTCACCCTGCTTTCGAAGAGCCTGAAGCCCCTGCCCATCGTGAAATACAAGGACGGCGTGGCCTACGACAAGTTCGACGACCCTGAGTTGCGCTATCGCCAGCGGTATGTGGATTTGGTGGTGAACGACGGCGTGAAGGAAACCTTCCTCCAGCGTGCCACCGTGTTGCGCACCCTTCGCCGCGTGCTCGACGATGCCGGCTACACCGAGGTGGAGACGCCCACGCTTCAGAGCATTGCCGGCGGTGCCTCGGCGCGGCCCTTCATCACCCATTTCAACGCCCTCGACCAGGACATGTACATGCGCATAGCCACCGAACTCTACCTGAAGAGGCTCATCGTGGGCGGCTTTGAGGGCGTCTATGAGATTGGCAAGAACTTCCGCAACGAGGGCATGGACCGCAACCACAACCCCGAGTTCACCTGCATGGAACTCTACGTTCAATATAAGGACTACAACTGGATGATGTCGTTCACCGAGAAGTTGCTCGAAACCATCTGCATTGCCGTGAACGGCAAGGCCGAGCGCGAAATCGACGGCAACATCATCTCGTTCAAGGCTCCCTACCGCCGTCTGCCCATCCTTGAAGCCATTGAGGAAAAGACCGGCTTCGACTGCAACGGCAAGACGGAAGAGGAAATCCGCGCCTTCTGCAAGGAAAAAGGCATGGACGTTGACGACACGATGGGGAAGGGCAAGCTCATCGACGAGCTGTTCGGCGAATTTTGCGAGGGCACTTTCATCCAGCCCACCTTCATCACCGACTATCCCGTGGAAATGTCGCCGCTGACGAAGATGCACCGCTCGAAACCCGGCCTTACCGAGCGCTTTGAGCTGATGGTGAACGGCAAGGAATTGGCCAACGCCTATTCCGAGCTGAACGACCCCATTGACCAGGAGGAGCGCTTCGTGGAGCAGATGCGGCTGGCCGACAAAGGCGACGACGAGGCCATGGTCATCGACCACGACTTCCTTCGCGCCCTGCAATACGGCATGCCGCCCACCAGCGGCATCGGCATCGGCATCGACCGCCTGGTGATGCTCATGACGGGCAAGACGTTCATCCAGGAGGTGCTCTTCTTCCCGCAGATGAAACCCGAGAAGAAGGCTCCGCAGAGCACCGTGGCCGAATGGGCCGAGATTGGCGTGCCCGAGGAATGGGTGCCCGTATTGCGCAAGGCCGGCTTCAACCTCGTTCAGAACATCAGGGAGGAAAAGGCGCAGGGACTGCAACAAAAGATTGGTGAAATCGTGAAGAAATACAAACTCGACATGAAGAAACCGACGGTGGATGAAGTCCAGGCTTGGATAAGCCTCACCCCCGACCTCTCTCCAAAAGGAGAAGGGAGTAAATAGTGATGGCTGCCACTTTTAGAGGTTGATGTAGGCTATCACAACTCTTCGCAACAGGAAGAGCATTTCATATTCTTAGTCAACAGACCTAACGATGTTGCCATGAGCATTGGAACCATTATAACAATTAGCGCCCTTCTGGTAAGGGAGTGAGGATGTTATGCGAATTGGAACAATTAAAACTATAAACTTCCCTCTCCCCTTGGAGAGGGGGCGGGGGTGAGGCCTATGTTCGACTGCGGAAGTATAGCTATTATTGGCGGCGGAAGCTGGGCAACGGCCATTGCCAAGATTGTGGTAGGGCACACCCACCACATCGGCTGGTATATGCGCCGCGACGACCGCATAGAGGATTTCCGGCGCATGGGCCACAACCCGGCCTATCTCACCAGCGTGCATTTCGACATTGACGAGATAGATTTCTCGAGCGACATCAACAAAATCGTACAAAACTACGACACCCTTGTCTTTGTGACGCCGTCGCCCTATTTGAAGAACCACCTGAAGAAGCTCAAGACGCGCATCAAGGACAAGTTCATCATCACCGCCATCAAGGGCATCGTGCCCGAGGACAACCTCACCTGCTCGGAATATTTCCACCAGGTCTATGACGTGCCCTACGGCAACCTGGCCTGCATAGGCGGTCCGAGCCATGCCGAGGAGGTGGCCCTTGAAAGGTTGTCGTATCTCACCATAGGCTGTGCCGACCGCGAGAAGGCGGAGAGCTTTGCCGAGCTTATTGCCAGCGACTTCATCAAGACAAAGACCTCGAGCGACGTTATAGGCATTGAATACTCGTCGGTGCTGAAAAACGTCTATGCCATTGCCGCCGGCATCTGCTCGGGCCTGAAATACGGCGACAATTTCCAGAGCGTGCTCATGTCGAATGCCGTGCAGGAAATGAACCGCTTCCTCAACAACATCCACCCCATCGACCGCAATATCAACGACTCGGTGTATATGGGCGACCTGCTGGTGACGGGCTATTCCAATTTCTCGCGCAACAGGACTTTCGGCACCATGATAGGCAAGGGCTACAGCGTGAAGTCGGCGCAGATAGAAATGGAAATGATTGCCGAGGGCTTCTTCGGCACGAAGTGCATGAAGGAAATCAACCGCCACCGCCATGTCAACATGCCCATTCTCGACGCCGTTTACAACATTCTCTATGAGCGCATCTCGCCTCAGATAGAAATAAAGCTGCTAACCGACTCTTTCCGATAAAGTGAAAAAACCGCCGCTTTATGTCCTGCTTTTGCTGGCATTGTTGTCGGCACCGTGGAAGGTGCTGGGCCAGACAATACTCGACAGCCTCTATGTCGTGGTGACCATCCAGCCCAACGGCGACGGCAAGATAGTTGAAAAGCGCATGATGCACGTGGGGCAGGAAGGCACCGAGCTCTTCATTCCGGTGAACAGGCTCGACGCCCAAAGTCGCCTCAGCGGTTTCAAGGTGTTCGACGAACACGGAGAACTCTATTACGAGTATGTTTCGGACTGGGAGTCGCTTCGGTCGCGCGACCAGAAAACCTTGAAATGCAGCATTGTGCCTGGCGACGACAACTCCTTTGAACTATGTTGGGGAATGGGTCACGACGGCCTGCGCACCTATTGGGTCAGCTACACCATTACGAACCTTGTGCGCAGCTTCAGCGATGTTGACGGGTTCAAGCGCGAGCTGGTGGCCCCCGGCGGCTTTCCTTTGCCACGCTACACCAAGGTCATCATTACCAAGGACGGCGAGGAATTGAAAAAAGAAGATGTTGAGGTAGGCGGCGGAGGATTTAACGGCGACGTCCACTTTGGCAATGTCAGCGTGGTGGCAGAAAGCAAAATACCCATGACGGAAAACGACTCCATACTGGTGAGCTGTAAATTCCGCAAAGGCATCTTCAACCCACAGTTGGTGAGCGACATGACCTTCGATGAGGTATATACAAATACGCCGCTACCACATTATAATAATATAATAGGCGCCGTCAAGACATTGGGCACACTGGCGAAGGCCGCCGTTCTTGCCGTCATAGCAGCTGTGGCCGCCCTGTTTGCCTTCGTGGTGCTGATGAAACGGAAAAAGGAAACAAATAAATAAAAACAATCATGATGAAAAAACTCTTTAAGAAAACTACGGTGTTGTTTGTCGCAATGCTGGCATGCTTTCCTCTGGCCGTCATGGCCCAGATTGATGCCTCCGACAAACTGTCTGTAAGCACGCAGATGTTCCTTGATGAGCTTGAAGGCCGTACCTCATTCAAGAAGAGCACACCCGCCCCAAACATCGGCCATCCCCGCCAGAATGCACCCCGCATGAGGGAACGGGGGAAGAACCGGCCGGGCATGTTTGCCTCGCCCGACACCATCGACGGCAAGGCCTACATCTCTGCCTTCATACGTCTTGACAACAACAAGGACCTTAGTGCCCTTGAAGCCCTTGGCGTGAAGGTGGGCGCAAAGTTCGACAATGGCCTCATCACCGCCGACATCCCCGTGGAGAACGTCAGGCAGGTGGCTGCCCTGGCCAACGTGAGCAGCGTCAATGTGGCCACCGTCATGCGCATGCAAACCGACAAGGCACGTCAGTACACCAACACCGACGACGTGCTCACCCTCTCGCCCGACGCCATCCGTGCAGGATTGCCCAATAGCTACGACGGCACCGGCGTGCTGCTCGGCATCATCGACAGCGGCATAGACTTCCAGCATGTGGCCTTCAAAGACAAAAACGGCAACAGCAGGATTAAGGGTGCCTACGTCTATGACGGCTGGAACACCAAGACCTACACCTCCGTGAGCGACACTGAACCCACCACCGACAACGATGAGGAAGACCACGGCACCCACACCAGCTCGACGGCGGGCGGCTCCAGTGTCGTTGTCAGTGGAAGCAGTGTCACCGTGACCGACAACCACGGTTCGGCCACCTATGGCGGCATGGCTCCCGGCGCCGACCTTTACCTTTGCGGACTTAGTTCACTGGTGAGCACCAAGATTGCCGAGAGTTTTCAGAAAATCATCAATTATGCCGACTCCCACAACATGCCCGTAGTGGTGAGCAATAGCTGGGGCTCACAGGGCGGCGCCCACGACGGCTCGGGCGACCTGGCCAGTGTTATCAACCAGTATTTCAACGACAACAAGCCCAACCACATCTGCCTCTTTGCCTCGAGCAACGACGCCGGACAGGCACCGGCTTCCGAGGGAGGAGGTTTCCACTTCTGCGGCACCACGTCGAAAAACAATCCCCTGGGAAGCATCTTCAGGTATGCCTACGGCTACGATGACAACGGCTACTACTACGACGGAGCCATTGACGCGTGGACACGCTCGTCGTTCACTGGAAGCCTGGCATGCCGAATCTTTGTTCTCGATGCCAACAACGGCAACGTGCTCACCTCGGTGGAGAAAACCACTTCGGGCAACGTGAGCGGACTCTCAAGCTATTACTCCGGAACCCTTAGCGTCAATTTCTATTCTTCAAACGGAAAAAAACAAGTGAAGGTGTCAGCAAGCAATCTCAGTTCAAGGAGCTACGGAGGCTATACCCTTGCCGTGCAATTCTATCCCACCGGCAACAGCAGCACGTTCATCGACGTGTGGAGTGAGGACTATGCCTATTTCACCAATTACCTTACCACGCCGGGCTATACCTGGACGCAAGGTTCCGACGACATGAGCGTCAGCGACGATGCCACCGTGGCCAATGTCATCTCCGTAGGTGCCTACGTTTCCAAGACCAGCGTGAAGGACTACCGCAACAGGACATACAGCATCTCGGGAACGGTGGGCGACATCGCCGACTTCTCAAGCTATGCCACCGCCGACCAAAGTCCCACGGGCATTGCTTATCCCTGGATTTCGGCTCCCGGTTCCACTGTTGTGGCCGCCGTCAACCATTTCGACACCTCGGGAGCAACGAGTTATATCAACGGCAACAGTAGTAACTACGGCCTGTACCGCGTCAATAGCAACACCACCAATCCCTACGGCAACATGAGCGGCACGTCGATGGCCACCCCCGTGGCCGCCGGTATCGTGGCCCTGTGGTTGCAGGCCGCCAACGACAACGGCGCACAGCTCAACACCTCTGAGGTGAAGCGCATTATGCAGGCCACCGCTATCAACGACTCCTGGACCACCACCGGTGCCAACGCCTCGCACTTTGGCAATGGCAAGATAGACGCTTTGGGTGGCATACAGGAAATTCTCAACAACACCTGCTCGCCACTCATTACCGCCGAGCCCGCCGAACTGCAGTTTGAGGGCTTTGCCACAAGAAGTTACACACAGACGGTCAACGTCTCCGGCCTGCGCTTGCGCGGCGACGTCACGCTCACCATCGAGGGCGACGAGTGCTTCACCGTGGAGCCTTCCGTCATTTCGCCCGAAGACAAAACGCTCGAAGCCGAGGTCACCGTCACCTGGTCACCCCTCGAGGCCGGCACTTCCGCAGCAAGCCTTGTCATCACCACCCAGGATGCAGAGCCCGTCACCATCGCCCTTTCAGGCAATGCCGAGGCGACCCTTCCCGCACTCATCATCCCCTCGACAGAAATCAGTTTCAACACGAAGACAGGGGCCGCTCAGGAACGCACGTTCAACATTGGCGGACGCTTTGTAACTGAGCCTGTTACCCTGACACTTGACGACCCGACCGGACTCTTTGCCATCGACCGCGAGGAAATCCCTGCCGACGAAATCAACGAGGAGGCCACCGCCGCCGTCGTCCTTTCCTTCATGTCTGACGAGGAGAGCGAATATGCCGCAACCCTTACGGTAAGCACGCCGGGCGTGGAGCCTGTTGTTGTGCCCATCACGGCCAAGACCTTCAGTGGAGGCACCGCCGCCGACACGTTCCTCAACCTCCTCAGCTACGCCACTATCGACGATGTGGGATGGGACCAGACGGTCGTAGAGAACCTCTATGCCTACAACGAAGACGAGGAGAGCCGCACCGCCTGGCTCACCCTGCCCAGCTATGGCGCCTATATGTCGGCAAAGTCTGCCGACAATCCTCAACGCTGGATTTCCTACCACGGAACCACCAACGGCGGACAGTCCTGGGACGCCACCGACGTCTTCCAGGGCAGCGAAGCCTATTTCTCCGGTAGCGCACGATGCATGGCCGTCTCAAAGTCCACGAACGTCGTGGAGCAGACCCTTGCTTTCTATGTCACCGGATGCACCGCCGCCCGCGCCCTTGGCAAGAACACTAAGAATGCCAATGACGACGTGCCCATCTCGCTGAGGGTTTATGAGTGTACGATGGGCGATGACGGCAATCCCGTGGCCGCCTCACAACCCCTCACCAGCGATGCCAACGGCACCGCCAAGGCCAATGTAACCCTCGCCGTGGAAGGTCTCGATCCTTCCGCCATCTATAAGGTTGAAGTCGGCCTCTACAGAAGCTATTTCTACGAGATTGCCCTTCAGATGGCATTGCCCGAGCCGCCCGTTCCCCAGCCTGAATATTGTGAACTCACCGTGGGCGAAAGCCAGATGGCAACCTTCCATGCCGAAAGCCAGCTGGACATCAGCGGCGAAACAGGGCTTACCGGCATCTATTATTGCTATGAGGTGGCCGACGGAGCAGTATTCCTGCGGCCTGTCGAGGGCGACATCCTGCCCGCCAACACCGCCGTTGTGGTGCGTGCCAACCCCGGCACCTACCAGCTGGAAAAGGTTTCTATAGAAGGCGTTGAAGATATTGCAGACAACCTGCTTATGGTCTTCTCGCCCGAACAGGAGGAAACCAATCCTGAAGGAAACACCGGCGATGACCCCAACACTGGTGATGATCCCGGCACTGGCGATGACCCCGGTACAGGTGATGACCCCGGTACAGGTGATGACCCCGGCACCGGCGATGACCCCGGTACAGGTGATGATCCCGGCACCGGTGACGATCCCGGCACCGGTGATGATCCCGGCACTGGCGATGACCCCGGCACCGGCGATGACCCCGGCACCGGCGATGATCCCATAACAGTCATTCTCACTTATGTCGATGACTCCGCTAACCCGCATTTCGCAGTCAGCGACCTTTCCTCTCTTTCGGAAGGAACCGTCTATCTCGCCTATTCCCCCGTGGTGGCTCCCAACCCCGCGAAACGCTTCTACCTCATTTTTGAGGGCGAGCACACCACGGTGCCCACTGCCATCAACAGCCTCACACAGGCCACTGCCGACGCTTATTGGTACACGTTGCAGGGCATCAGAATGGCAACACGTCCCACGCAAAAAGGACTTTACATCCATCAGGGTAGAATCATCAGGGTGGAATAAGTGTTTTTGCTGAAAAGCGATATTCAAGAGGCATTCCGGTTGGGATGCCTCTTTTTAGTATGCTCACGTTTCTTCCAACTTCTTTATAGTTCAGAAGTTCAGACAAGTGTCGCAAATTCGCTGCCCTCCAGCGTTTTCATCCATTATATCCTTTCAGTCCGGCCCAGTCCAGACGGCATCCGACTGCAGTCCAGACGGCATCCGACTGCAGTCCAACCCGCAGAAGGACTGGAGTCGTTTGCGGTCTGGACTGGCACGATTTGCCGTTTTAGCATGTAAATAAGTAAATCTTTCATGGATAAGCTTTTTACCCTCAGAGCGGCAGGAGCCCCGCGCTCCCTCGCCACTCTTTGGGACTTTAGGGGTAGGGTGGGGCGTTTTTCTCTTCCTTTTGTTAATTTTAACGGAATAAAGTGTGGCAATGTGGCTAGAAATGCGTATTTTTGCATGCAGTATGAATGTACCTAACAAAAAACAATTTTTAGCATGAACGACAACAAGATTATGAACCGGGCTGCGGACAACATCCGCATCCTGGCCGCCGCCATGGTGGAAAAGGCAAAGTCGGGTCATCCCGGCGGTGCCATGGGCGGTGCCGACTTTATCAACACCCTTTACAGTGAATTCCTGGTCTATGACCCCGAGAACCCCGAATGGGAGGGCCGCGACCGCTTCTTCCTCGACCCCGGCCACATGGCTCCCATGCTCTACAGCCAGCTGACGCTGATAGGAAAATATACGCTTGAAGACTTGAAGCAACTCAGGCAGTGGGGCTCGGTGACCCCCGGTCATCCCGAGCGTGAACTGGCCCGCGGCATTGAGAACACCAGCGGTCCCCTCGGACAGGGACACACATTCGCCGTAGGTGCCGCCATTGCCGCCAAGTTCCTGAAGGCTCGGCTGGGCAATGTGATGAACCAGACCATCTATGCTTATATCAGCGACGGTGGCGTGCAGGAGGAAATATCGCAGGGAAGCGGGCGCATTGCCGGCAACCTGGGACTGGACAACCTCATTATGTTCTACGACGCCAACGACATCCAGCTGAGCACACGCACCGAGGTGGTGACCAGCGAGGACACGGCAAAGAAATATGAAGCCTGGGGATGGTATGTGCAGAAAATCGACGGCAACGACGTTGACCAGATTCGCCAGGCCATCAAGAACGCTCAGGCCGAGAAGGAGCGCCCAAGCATCATCATCGGTCATTGCGTGATGGGCAAGGGCGCCAGGAAAGGCGACGGCTCGAGCTACGAAAGTAACTGTGCCACCCACGGCGCACCCCTTGGCGGCGACAACTTCGTGGAAACCATGAAGAACCTGGGCGCCGATCCCGAAAATCCCTTCGTCATCTTCCCCGAAGTAGAGGAACTCTACGCCAAGCGCAAGGAAGAACTGAAGGAGATTTGCCGTCAGCGTTACGCCGAAAAGGAAGAATGGGCCAAGGGACATCCCGTGCAGGCCAAGCAGATGGAGGAATGGTTCAGCGGCAAGGCTCCCGTCATTGACTGGAGCAAGGTGCAGCAGAAAGCCGGAGCCGCCACGCGCGGTGCCAGCGCCACGGTGCTGGGTGCTTTGGCCGAACAGGTGCCCAACATGATTTGCGCCTCGGCCGACCTGTCGAACTCCGACAAGACCGACGGCTTCCTGAAGAAGACGCACGACCTGGTGAAGGGCGACTTCACGGGAGCTTTCTTCCAGGCTGGTGTGGCTGAGCTCACCATGGCCTGCTGCTGCATTGGCATGGCACTCCACGGCGGCGTTATTCCCGCCTGCGGCACCTTCTTCGTGTTCAGCGACTATATGAAGCCCGCCGTGCGCATGGCCGCGCTGATGGAACTTCCGGTGAAATTCATCTGGACACACGATGCCTTCCGCGTGGGCGAAGACGGTCCCACCCACGAGCCTGTGGAACAAGAGGCACAGATAAGGCTGATGGAGAAACTGAAGAACCACCATGGCAAGAACTCGATGCTCGTGGTACGCCCTGCTGATGCCGAGGAGACCACCGTGTGCTGGCGCATGGCCATGGAGAACACCGCCACGCCTACGGCCCTTATTTTCTCGCGTCAGAACATCGACATGCTTCCCGAGGGCAACGACTACAGCCAGGCCACGAAGGGCGCCTATGTGGTGGCAGGCAGCGACGACGACTTCGATGTCATCCTGCTGGCCAGCGGAAGTGAGGTGTCAACACTTGAGGCCGGTGCAAAGCTCTTGCGTCAGGACGGAGTGAAGGTGCGCGTGGTCAGTGTACCGTCGGAAGGACTCTTCCGCTCACAGAGCAAGGAATATCAGGAGAGCGTGCTGCCCGCAGGGAAGAAGAAATTCGGCATGACCGCCGGACTGCCTGTCACGCTCGAAGGACTGGTGGGCGCCGACGGCACCGTTTGGGGATTGCAGAGCTTCGGCTTCTCGGCTCCGTACAAGGTGCTCGATGAGAAACTCGGCTACACCGGAGAGAATGTCTATGAACAGGTGAAGAAACTGCTTGCATAATCATGGACACCAAAATTATAGGCATAGCCAGCGACCACGCCGGCTATGCCTTAAAACAATTCGTCAAGCAGTATCTCGTGGAGAAGGGCATGCCCTACAAGGACTACGGCACGTTCACCGAGGAGAGCTGCGACTATAGCGACTTCGGCCACGCGCTGGCCGAGGGCATTGAGCGCGGAGAGGTCTATCCCGGAATCGCCATCTGCGGTAGCGGGGAGGGCATCAACATGACGCTCAACAAGCACCAGGGAATACGTGCCGGACTGTGCTGGATTCCCGAAATTGCCCATCTCATCAGGCAACACAATGATGCCAATGTGCTCGTAATGCCCGGTCGGTTTATCGACACCGACATGGCGCGCAAAATCATGGATGAGTACTTTGCAACGGCCTTTGAGGGAGGACGCCACAAGCGGCGCATCGACAAGATACCGGTGGCGCAGAAGTGAGCGCTTTCGCTAAAGGATAAATGAAAAAGATCTAAAAGAATGATTACCATATCAAAAGATAATTTCATAACGGATGAAAAAACCAATTTGGTTTGTTATTCCAGTCTTCTACCAAAAGATAGCAGTGGATTAACCCCAGAGTTTAGAGAAAGTCTGTATGGTGCATTGCAAGAGTCCGTCAAGGCCATGAAGCATTATGACCTTCTCAATACTAAAGATATATGGACCAGAGATTATATGCCAGTACAGTTAACTTCAAATTTGTTTTTGAACTATACCTACAGTCCGGATTATCTAAGAGACCAAAAGAAATATATCACTAATTGGCTGAAACACAAAGTTCATACACGTCAAATTAAAAAGTTTGATTTGGAATTTGTTACCATACCACTTGTGCTTGATGGAGGTAATGTTATAAAGGCTATCGACAAATTTGGGAAGCCAACAATCATCATGTGCAATAAGGTTTTGACAGAGAACAACCTATCAAAGGAAGAACTTACAGAAAGGTGGAATGTTTTTTTTGATGGTCAGATTCATCTTATTCTCATAGATTGGGAAGGTAAAGATGAAAATCCTATTGGACATGCCGACGGAATGGTGAGGTATATATCTGAGGGCAAGGTTCTTATCGCTAATTATTGTGATTTTGATGATGAAGAACGTTTAACCAAGCCCTTAAAAAAATTCTTCGAAATTGAACGTCTTCACTTTGGAGATATAGAAGGAATAAAAGGCACCGAGATGTGGAATCTGAAGAAATCAGAGAGTTGGGGTTATATCAATTTCTTACAAGTTGGTAATCATATCATTTTACCTTCATTAGGTTGGAAGGATCTTGATATAGCTGCTGAACAACAAATCAAGAAAGTGTATGGCCCATCTTTTGAAATTGAGTCCATAAATTGTGATATGACTGATATTCTGAAGGATCCAGATGATAAAGACGCCAATAGCGGCGGTGGTTTGAATTGTCTGACCTGGACGTTATTTTGTTCAGAAGTACCATGTTTTATCGTCTGAACTCCTAAACCACAAAAATGATAAATGACAAAGGGGTTGTTTCCGCCTTTGTCATTTATCATTTTTTATTTATCCTCTAGCGAAGCGTTTAAAGGTCGTCGAAAGTCACTTGTTTTTCCTCATTCTCCGGCTCCTCACCTTCCTCGAGCGGTGAGATGATTTCGCCGTCGGGGGTGATGGGGTTGCCGTCCTCGTCGAACAGCATTTCCTCCGTCATCATCGTGGAGTCGTTGTCGATGCTGTCCTTAGGTTGTGGAACATATCCGGCGCACTCGTAGAGCGAGGGCATGACGTCGCGGCTCGACGGTTTCTTGAAACGGGCGTGATATTGCTTGAAATCCTTGTTGGTCATCACCGACTGAAGGAAATAGCCGCAAATGGGCAGGGCCGTCCTGCTGCCTTGTCCCAGTGCCCCGGTGCGGAAGTGTATGCTGCGGTATTCGCCTCCCACCCATGCTCCGCACACCAGTTTGGGGCTTATGCACATAAACCATGCGTCGGAGTGGTTGTTCGACGTGCCCGTCTTTCCCCCGAAGTCAGTGTCGCGGGCCCCGAAGGTATAGGCGCCGAGGCTGGCCGACGTGCCGCCGGGCTCGGTAATTCCTCCCATCAGCATCCGTTGCATGAGGAAAGCGCTCTTGTAGGGGATGACCTGTGTTTCCGACGACGGTGCCACATAGACCTCATGGCCGTCTTTGTCTTCTATGCGCGTGATGACCACGGGCTCCACGTGCAGGCCGTTATAGGCGATGCAGCAGTAGGCGTTCACCATTTCCAGGAGGTTTACGTCAGAGGAACCCAGTGCCAGCGAGGGGGCATCCTCCAGCGGACTCTTGATGCCCATGTCGTGGGCGGCGGCAATGATGTTCTTGATGCCCATTTCCTGGCCCAGCCTGACGGCCACGCTATTGATGCTCTTGGCAAATGCACTCTTCAGAGGCATGGAGTCGCCGGTGAACGAGCCGTTGGCGTTCGTGGGCGTCCAAATTTCCGTTTCCTTTTTCTTCTTGTCGTACACCTCCATCGAGATATACTCGTCGCGGCGTTTGTCGCAGGGCGTCAGGCCCTGATTCATGGCCTCCGTATAGACGAACAGCTTGAACGTGGAGCCGGGTTGCCGCATGGCCGTCACCTTGTCGTATTTCCACGACTTGAAGTCGATGTCGCCCACCCATGCCTTCACATGCCCCGTGTTGGGTTCCATGGCCACAAACGAGCAGTGCATGAATTTCACCATGTATCGAATGCTGTCGAGCGTTGACATTTCTTTCTCGATGGTGCCTTTCTCGTAGTCGAAGAGTTTCACCTTGTGCGGCCTTTCCAGGGCTGCCATGATGCTATCGGGTTGTCCGTGGTAGCGTTCCTCAAGGTCTTTATAAAGTGGCAGCCGCTTGGCAATGCCCTCTATGAAGCCCGGTATGACGCGCTGGCTCTCGTCGCGCCAGGGGTCTTCGCCGTGCCAGTGCTTGTCGAAGTTGTCCTGCACCTGCCTCATCTGCTTGATGGCGGCCTGTTCGGCATATTTCTGCATCCGCGTGTCGATGGTAGTGTATATCTTCAGGCCGCTGCCGTCGAGTTCGTAGCCGTTTTCCTGACACCAGTCTTCCAGCTGCTTCGAGATATAGTCCCTGAAATACATGGCCTGCCCGTCGTAGTTGCTTTCCACGCTATAGTTGAGCTTGATGGGCACCTGTTTGAGCGAGTCGTACTCCGTGCGGCTCAGGTCGCCCCTTCTCACCATGTTGTCCATCACCACGTTGCGCCGTTTCAGGCTGTTGTCGGGGTTTGAGATGGGATTATAATAGGTGGTGGCTTTCAGCATGCCCACCAAAACGGCGGCCTGCTCGGTAGTGAGCAGCGTGGGCGTGGTGCCGAAATAGGTCTTGCTGGCCGTCTTGATGCCGAAGGAGTTGGAACCGAAGTCCACCGTGTTGGCATACATGGTGAGAATCTGCTTCTTGTCGTACACCAGTTCCAGCTTGGTGGCAATAATCCATTCCTTGGTCTTCATGATGAGCATTTTCACCCCGGGAATGTTGCCAAGCAGGCCGGTGCTGTATTGCGTGCGCACGCGGAACATGTTCTTCGCCAACTGTTGTGTAATGGTGGATGCGCCGCGTGCCTCGCGCCCCGTCACGGCATCCTTCAGAGCGCCCAGCAGGCCGATGGGGTCTATGCCGCGGTGGTGGTAGAAGCGCTCGTCCTCGGTGTCAACCAGGGCTTTCCAGAAGGCGGGCGAAACATCGCCGTAGGCCACCGGCGTGCGGTTCTCGTTGAAAAACTTGCCTATCAGCTGGCCGTCTGCGCTGTATATCTCAGAGGCCACGCTCGACGGAGGGTCCATGATGCCCTTGAAGCCCGGCGACTTGCCGAACAGCCACAAGAAATTGATGTCAACCATGCCCAACCACACAAACACGGCCACGATGAGCGACGTGGCGGCCACCGCGCACTTCGTATACCAGGCGCGCCCCTTGTATAGCGAGCGATACCACGGCCAACAGCCTGCCACGCCTTTCACAATGCCGCGAAGCAGGCGGCCAACCCAAGAAAAACTGATATGATTCATTTGCGAAACCTCCTTTTTGTACTTTTCGCCTGCAAAGGTACGGATAAACGAGGGAAATGCAAAATGAAAGCTTGCTTTTCTTTTCATTTCCGAGTGGGAGTTTATCATTTACCATTTAGCGCGGCGCCCTCTTTTGTCAAGATTTTTCAATGATTTTTGATTATCCCATGAGGCTTGACCGCATATTTCGGGGAGAGATTTGGCAGTTTGAGAGGAGAGAATTGGCAAATCTCTCCCCGAAATTTACCGTCAAACTCGGGGCGATTTGCAAAACGTTGAAATTCAACAACTTACAAAAACGGCGAAAAATAGTCTGTTTTGTCAATTATTTTTACCAGTTTCCACCCATGCCGCTATCCGTCGCAAAAAGGGAAATTATAGAACATGCCTCACTCTTGGAAACCTTTTTTTTACGTTTATAAAATTCGAGTTTCGTCTTGCTGCCATCTTGTCCCTCTGCCGGAATGATAATGGGGTGCAAATGATAAAAAACGTTATTAAAAATAAAAAAAAGGCCGTTGCTGGCGCTTTTCTCAATAATAACCTGTATCTTTGCACCCGATTTTCAAAGGAGAGATGCTCGAGTGGCTGAAGAGGCACGCCTGGAAAGCGTGTATACGTCAAAAGCGTATCCCGGGTTCGAATCCCGGTCTCTCCGCAAAGTAAATTTGAAACCCGCTGATTTTCAGCGGGTTTTGTTTTTTCTTAAACTAAAGGGTACCCCAGAATATTTATGATTATTTAATACTGAATATTGATGATTGACCGATTTTCAGCCAATCGATAGCCAAAAAGGGCAACCCTTACCAATGCCCAATGCAGGAGGTTCATGTCCCTGACGAAAGAGGATCTTCCCAAAGGACGTAACACCGAGCTGTACCGTGATTTCTGCACCTTTATATTGTATACCTGCCCGAGTAACAGTACAGAGGTCTTTCAGGACAGTGTTGAGTGGATGAACAGCCAGATTGCCACCTGGGAGGACCATCTGAAGACCAACGAGAAGCATAAAGTGGAAGCCCACAATAAACGCTCTAATCTGGAATCGAAGAAAAAGGCCCACAACTACTCCTTCGACAGTGGCACGAGTATGTCTTATACCTCGCAGACTACTGATAACGAAGGCTATGTGCACGACAACAAATTCACCTGCGTATCTGTAGTGTCCAATAAAATTGGGTTTACCGTCAATAGGATGGGCTATACGCTGCAGATAGAAAACGAGCTCGGCGGCGGAACTCACTGGGTTGACGGCTGGGAGGAACAAGAGAGCGCAACCTTCGAATATACGTTGAGAGAAGACGCCAACACCGAGTCATTGGAAGACTACAACGATGCCATCTCTGTCGATGTCTACGAATATGGCAAATACGGCCCCATCTTCCGCACCATCGGCGGACAGACCAGTAAGCCCTACGAGGGCCAGGTGGTCACCAAGTATTATCCCAACTTTGACGCTTTGAACTTTTTTGAAAAAAGTTCAAAGCGTCAAAGTTGGGTTAACAAATGAGAATTCGAAAAGCCGCCAGTTTCCATACGGAAGCTGGCGGCTTTTCAAATGTTTCAGATAAAACCGATGATGCTCCTTGAATGAGTGGTTACGGAAGTTCCACATTGAGGGCCCTGAAACCCTAAAAAAAGCAAAATAGCATATTGTATAAAATCGATATTTTAAATTTGTTAATTGATTTATATCGATATATGATTGTTTTTGTCGATAGAGTTTTATTGAATGTCTTTATTTTTACATTCGTAAATAAAAAAGTATCTTTACCTTTATACCCGATTTTTTTTAATTACTTAATTATTTACTAAAAACAATCGTTTATGAAGCAAACAAAATCAAGACTGATGATCATGCTCCTGTTCCTGATGAGCGTGTCGCTGGCCTTTGCCCAGCACGCGGTGACGGGGACGGTGACCGACGGCTCTGGCGAGCCCGTCATCGGCGCGAGCGTGATGGTGAAAGGCTCCACAGCGGGCACGGTGACCGACCTCGACGGCCGTTTCACCATTCCCAATGCCCCTGCCTCCGGCACCTTGGTGGTGTCGTATGTGGGCTACCGCACACAGACCATTTCCCTTGACGGCCGTAGCTCGGTGAGCGTGACGCTGGAAGAGGACAAGCAACTGCTCGACGAAGTGGTGGTTGTGGGTTACGGTGTGCAACGCAAGAGCGACGTCACCGGCGCCTTGTCGCGCGTGGGCGAGAAAGAGCTGAGCTCGAAGCCCGTGAACAATGCCTTTGAGGCCCTGCAGGGCCGCGCCGCCGGTGTCGATATCACCACCAGCGAGCGCCCAGGCACCATTGGCAGCATTGCCATCCGCGGCCAGCGCTCCATCTCCGCCAGCAGATCTCCCCTCTACGTGGTTGACGGCGTGCCCCTGCAGGCCGGAGGCATTGAGACGCTGAACCCCCGCGACATAGAGTCGGTGGACATCCTGAAAGATGCCTCCTCGACAGCCATCTACGGTAGCCGCGGCGCCAACGGCGTAGTGCTGGTGACCACCAAGCACGGTCAGGAAGGAAAGATGCAGCTGAGCTACAACGGCTCTTATACATTCCAGAAAATTGTTGACAAGAGTCCCGCTATGAGCGCCAGCGACTACATCACTTGGCGCCGTTGGGCAAAATATTATCAGAGTCCCGACAAGTACACACCCGGCGACCAGCCCGTGCAAGCTCAGGACAAGGAATTCTTCGACGGCGACGAAACGGCGTGGAACAACGTGCTGAAGGGCTGGGCCGGCGGCAGTTGGGACGGCTCCAAGGTCACCGACACCGACTGGACGGACTTCGTGACTCGCACCGGCGTCACCCAGGAGCACTCCATCAGCGCCCGCGGCGGCACGAAGAACCTTTCCGGTTTCGTGTCGTTCGGTTACCTAAATAATAAAGGTACGCAAAAAGGCCAGGGCTACGAGCGCTACAATTTCACCGCCTCTGCCGACGTGAAGGGCACCAACTGGCTGAAGGCCGGCGGCTCCTTCACCGGCTCCTATAGCGTTCAGAAGTACGGCTACTCGAAAGCCTACGGCACCAGCAGCGGCCCCACCGACCTCTATGGTGCGGCCAAGGCCATCCTGCGCTACACGCTGCCCTACGACGAGAAAGGTGACATCATCGGCCAGCCCGGCGGCTCCTCCACCAACACCTACTCGGTGATTGACGAGTGGACGAAATCAACCGACAATCGCGAGAACTTCCGCTTGCTGGGCAGCTTCTATGCATTGGTTGATTTCGGACAGATAGTGGAAGGGCTTGAAGGACTGCAGTGGAAGACTCAGTTCGGCCCCGACTTCCGCTACTATCGCAACGGCAACTTCCTCGATGCCAGCTCCATCAGCCGTGCCGGCGGCAACAATACCGTGAGCCGCGGCGACGGCCGCCAGCTGGCCTGGACGCTCGACAACATGCTTCTTTTCAACAGGGACTTCGGCCTGCACACGCTGGGCCTGACCCTTTTGCAGAGTGCCTCGAAGACAAGCACCGAGACGAGCAGCATCAGTGAGGAGAAAGTGCCCATTCCTTCGTTCCTCTGGAACAACCTGGGCGCCGTTGACGTCACCGACACACAGTACAAGGTGGGCATTGGCTCAGGACTTTCCGAGAGTGCACTGTCGTCATATATGGCCCGCGTGAACTACGCCTTCATGGACCGCTACCTGCTCACCGCCTCGGCCCGCTGGGACGGTGCTTCGGTGCTGGCAGAAGGCAAGAAATGGGACTTCTTCCCCTCGATGGCCCTCGGATGGCGCATGGAGCAGGAAGACTTCCTGAAAGACGTGAACTGGCTTGACCAGTTAAAGATGCGCTTCGGTGTGGGTGTCACCGGCAACTCGGCCGTCAACCCTTACGGCACCCTGGGCGTCATCAGCTCCTACTGGATGCCATTCAGCACAGGCAACTCGCAGATTCTCGTTACCAACGAGCCCTACTATTCCTCGGGCTCCAATCAGATGCCCAACAAGAACCTGGGCTGGGAGAAGACTACACAGTGGAACATCGGTATCGACTTCAGCTTCCTGAAAGGGCGCGTGGGCGGCACCATCGACCTCTACACTTCACGCACCAACGACCTGATTCTTGACATGTCGATACCTTCGCTTTCGGGTTATCCCTCCATGAAAACCAACATCGGTAAGACCAAGAACAAGGGTATAGAAGTTACGTTGAATACCATTCCCGTGATGACCGGCGACTTCACCTGGACCTCGAATCTGAACTTCGCATGGCAGAAAGATGAAATCGTGGAGTTGGCCAACGGCAAGCAAGACGACTTCAACAACGCGTGGTTCATCGGCGAAAGCATCAGTGTCTATTACGGCTACGACAACGCCGGCCTGTGGCAGGAAAGCGATGCCGCCGAGATGGCGAAGTTCAACGAGAACGGTGAGAAATTCACCCCCGGTAGTGTGAGACCTGTTGACCAAAACGGCGACTACAAAATCAATGCCGACGACCGCGTGGTGCTGGGCAACCGCAACCCGCGACTGACGGCAGGATGGAGCAACACCATCTCGTGGAAAGGCTTTGAGCTCATGATCGACCTGCAGGGACGCTTCAAGTACATGATCAGCACGGGCGGCGAAGGACAGCTCGGCATGTACCAGCAGCGCGAAATCAGCTACTGGACACCCAACAACACGGGAGCCGATTGGCAGAAGCCTGTTTACAACCAGTCGGGCGGCGACCCCTATTCCGGATTGCTCGGATTCATGGACGCCTCGTTCATCAAGGTGCGCAACCTCTCACTGGCCTACAACTTCGACAAGAAGATGCTGAAATCCATCGGCATCAACGGGCTGAAACTCTATGTGCAGGGCCGGAACCTCGGCATGCTCTACTCATCGGTGGACTTCATGGACCTCGATACTGGTCGCACATACTTCAACCGCGGCATCACTGCCGGCGTCACGGTGGATTTCTAATTATTGCTTAATCACCCATTAAAGAAACATACGAACATGAAATATCTGAATAGCAAAACACTCTGCGGTGCATTGATGTCGCTCACCCTCCTGGGCACTACCTCGTGCGGCGACGACTTCCTGAACGAAAACGCCGGGCACCTATATACCGATGCACTGCTGGAAGACGAGACGGGAGCACTGAAGATGGCTGCCGGACTCTATGGCAACATTCGATGGCACTTCGGCTATGAGTGGGCATACGGCATTACGCTCTATGGCTGCGACGAGTTCACCAACGGCGCCGACCTTACCTCCGAATGCTGGAACACCTACGACAACCGCCTGGGACCGCAGGACTGCACAACGGCACTGGGAGCCGCCAACAAGAACTGTCCGGCCGTGTCGGCACTCTGGGACCAGATGTACTACGGCATCTCCACGGCCAACCTCATTATCAGCAAGGCTGAGAACGTGAAGAACGAAGACAGCCGCAACAAGGCACTCGGCGAGGCATACTTCCTGCGTGGATACAACTACTACCGCCTGTTCTGCCAGTACGGCGCCGTGGTGCTGGAAACGGAGCCTGCCAACGGCACGGTGAAGAAGAACTACACCCGCGCCACCGAGGATGAGACGCTCGGTCTCGTCATCTCCGACTTTGAAAATGCCTACAACATGCTGCCCAAGACCAAATGGCGCGGCAACGGCACATGGACACGCTACACCGCCGCTCACTTCCTGGCAAAGGCACTGCTCTACCGCCAGTCGGAGCGCTGCGCATCGTGGGCTTCCAAGTACGACAAGGCTACCGACCTCAACCGCGTCATCTCCCTCTGCGACGAGGTGATAGCCGCTTGCCCGCTGGCTGCCGACTACTGGGACCTCTACGCCAAATGGACGGGAGTGGACTGCAAAAACGAAGAGCTCTCTGAAATCCTCATGGCTGCTGAGCACAACGAGGACAACACCACCCAGGGACGGTTCGGAAACCGCACCTATAACTACTTCGACCCGCAGTTCTCCAACTTCTCCGGAGGATGGGTGCAGCGCGGACAATACATCGGCGGCATGGACTTCCAGCGTTGCCGTCCCACCGAATACACCTACTCGGTGTTCGACAATGTGAACGATGCCCGCATGTGGAAGACCTTCAAGACCGTCTATGGACTGAACAATGCCGCAAAGAGCGATGCCGACGTGGTGGCCACCAACGGCATACAGCCCGACCAGGTGCCCGACCTCGGAGACGAGGGCATTATCTTCATCCTCAACAAGAAGAGCGACACACGCTTCGACGGCAACCCCTACGGCACCTTCGGCCGCGGCGGCGACGCCCACAGCTTTGTCAACCCCCGCACCGGCAAGTGGGTGCCCAACGCCTTTGTGACCTTCCAGGACGGCAAGTATGTGCTCAACACCTACACCGGCAACCCCTCCACATCGAACGTCTTCTGCGGCATCAACAAGACCGCCGACGGATCGCGCACGGGTGAGAAGGGCGATGCCCACCGCGACGTCATCATGGCACGCACCGGCGAGACCTATCTCGTGAAGGCAGAGGCTCAGGTGCGCCTGGGCAACTACCAGGATGCCATCAACACCGTCAACGTGCTGCGCGCCCGAGCCCAGTGGAAGAACGGCGAGAACCGCAGCTACTACACCGACGGCTCCATGGCCTTCCTGAAGGCTGATGGCGGCGATGCCGACAACAGCACGGCCAATGCCACCTCGGTGAAGAAGAACAAGGACAAGGCCGGAAACGTGCTCTCCAACACGCAGGCCTACTACGCCTCGATGACCCATACCAACACCTACTACCTCTCAACGGGCATCGAAGAGACCACGGCAGCCTCCGACCTGCAGATAAAGAGCTATTCTCAGCTGCCCGCCGAAGACGAGGCTGTGCTGGCCGCCATCGGTGCCAGCGGCGACTACGACCGCATGCTCAACTTCATCTTTAATGAGCGCACCCGCGAGTTGCTCGGTGAGTGGAACCGCTGGGACGAGCTGGCTCGTACAGGGCTCCTCGTTAAGCGTGCCAAGGCATTCAACCCCGAGGCTGCACCCAACGTGCAGGATCGCCACAACTACCGTCCCATACCGCAGAAGTTCATCGACACCCTGCAGGGTGATGACGGCAACAACCTCAGCGATGCCGAAAAGAAAGCATGGCAGAACCCAGGTTACTAAATAAAAAAGCCCCCAATCGGGGGCTTTTTTATTTGAGTTATGAGTTATGAATGATGAGTTATGAATGATGAGTTTGAGTTATGAATTATGAATGATGAGTTTGAGTTATGAATTATGAATGATGAGTTATGAGTTATGAATGATGAGTTATGAGTTATGAATGATGAGTTTGAGTTATCAATGATGTTTGATGAGTTTTGAGTTGATATTCACCTTTCGCTTGTTCAAAAACTAATACCATTTTTCTTTATTTAAGACGGATAACTACATAGGGAAAAATTGGTAAAAAAAATTGACAAAATAGGCTGTTTTTGTATTGCTTTTGTAAGTTATTGAATATCAAGGATTAGGATTTTGTTTCAAGTTTGACCGCAAATTTCGGGGAGAGATTTGGCAGTTTGAGGGGAGAGAATTGGCAAATCTCTCCCCGAAATTTGCGGTCAAACCTCCCGAGGTTACCAAAAATCTTTGAAAAATCTTGACAAAAGGGCGCTACGCTAAATGAAAAAAATAAAGTTGGAAGCTATACCTTTTAATAAGTAAGTGAACAAAAATAATTGTAAGTGTTTTCTAAAACGAATTATCCTCATTGCTTTTTAATTTTCCACTAATTATCTTCAATATTAAAGGGACAAAGAATTAAGACAAATTCGTTTCAATATAATAAGATAATAATGTTTTACCACTTAGTATTATAGCTTGCAACCGAAATTCTTTCTCTCCCTATATTGTTGTGGCGTTACCCCGGCATTTTTCTTAAACAACCTGTTGAAATAGGAGCTGTCGCCGAAGCCGAGGGCCGTGGCGATGGTTTTCACGGCTTGGTCGGTGGTGAGGAGCATCAGCTCGGCGCGTTCCAGCTTGCGCTTGGTGATAAACACGTTCGGCGTCATCCCCATCTCGCGTTTGAACACCCTGATGAAGTGGTCTTTCGACATGCACGCCCTGTCGGCCAGCTCGTCGATGCCCAGCGGTTGCCCCATGTTTTTCCGGATGAACGCCAGTGTGTGGTAGATGCGCTCATCCTGCACCGACACTTTCGGCATGGCCTGTTTCAGGAACCTTGACAACAGGATGAGCACGATGCCCCTCGTTTCCACCCTGTCGCTTAGCGTGTATTGCCATGCCTCTTCCGTGTCGTCCGATGGCGTACCGTCGGAGATATCGTAGAGCGGTTCCGTATTGTTGTGTACGGGGTTGATTTGGCCTGTCCGCTCTATCAGCTCAACGTCGGTGGCGCCGGCCTTCACCGTCAGCGGGAAGTCCCATTCGTCGAAGAGGTCGCTGTCGCCTTGTTGCTCCTCGCAAAAATGGATGTAGGAGAAAGAGAACGGGGAGAGGGCCTCCACACAGTGCATGGTGAATGGCGGTATGAGATACAAGTGACCAGGCTTCAGTGTATAGGTGCCCCGGGGCATTGTCACCCTGGCCTCACCGTGGGCCACATATCCGAGGCGCGAGAAAGGACTATAGACATTCTTCCTTTGCCAGCCGCCGTCGCGGTGACAACGGCCCACGCTGAGCGGGAGAAGGTGCAGTTGGTCGGCAGATATCTTCATGTCACGTCGTTTGTTTGCGGGTGCAAAATTAGACAAAATTTCAAGAATATTTGCCAGTGGTGTTAATATTTTTCATTTCTTTTCTGCGTTAATAATTCATAACTCTCAACTTATACCCCTAAAAAAGTATTTATTTCAAAAAAAAATACGTACTTTTGCATCTATGATGAGAATAGACATTATAACGGTGTTGCCCGAAATGATTGAGGGCTTTGTGCACGAGTCCATCCTCGCCAGGGCCGAGAAGAAGGGCCTGGCCGAGATACGGCTTCACAATCTTCGCGACTATACGCTCGACAAATGGCGGCGCGTTGACGACTATCCCTACGGTGGTTTTGCGGGCATGGTGATGCAAATAGAGCCTATCGACCGCTGTATCAGCGCGTTGAAGGCAGAGCGCGACTATGACGAGGTGATATTCACTTCCCCCGACGGTGAGCGCTTCACGCAACATGTGGCCAACGAGTTGTCGCTGCTCCAGAACATCATCGTGCTCTGCGGACACTATAAGGGCATCGACCAGCGCATCAGGGACCACCTTGTCACCCGTGAGATTTCCGTGGGCGACTATGTGCTCACCGGTGGGGAACTGGCGGCGGCCATCATTGCCGATGCCGTGGTGAGGGTCATACCCGGCGTGGTGGGCGACGAGCAGAGCGCCTTGTCCGATTGTTTCCAGGACGACCTCCTGGCCGCACCTATCTACACGCGGCCTGCCGAATATAAGGGCTGGCGCGTGCCCGACATCCTCTTGAGCGGCAACGAGGCGAAGATAAAAGAATGGGAGATGGAGCAGGCCCTTGAGCGCACGCGAAGGCTAAGGCCCGACCTGTTGGAAAAAATCAAAAAGTGAATAACCGAACAATATTGTTCAAGTCTAAAAGAATAGAAATATGCAACAAAACAACATGATGAAGCCCGACAACAACCTTGTGTTGGCCATCATTTCCACCGTTTGTTGTTGCCTGCCCATTGGCATCTATGCCATCGTGAAGGCGGCAAAAGTTGATAGCTTGTATAATTCCGGGCAATATGAGGCCGCTGCTTTCGAGGCTTCGGAGGCAAAGAAATGGAGCATTATTGCCATTTGCGTGGGGGCTGTCATCCAAATTATTTACATAGCCATTTATGGCTTTACGATTTTTACACAACTGATGTAATCAGGTGGACCATCGTCACCCGGCATCCCGTCGCTCCCCGGGGCAGGGGAACCTCACAGAAGTCCTTGTCTTGGCGGCTGTGTTTGTAGCCGCGTGTTTCCTTGTGTCATACGGATGGATGTTCCGGTGCCCGTTCAAATTGCTCACTGGGCTTGATTGTCCGGGGTGTGGCTTCCAACGGGCGTTGCGGGCCTTGCTGAAAGGCGACATCGTGGGTGCGGCACGCTATAATTTCTTCCTTCTCTATGCCATTCCCTACCTCTTGCTGGTCATTGCCGGAAAGTATGTGCTGAAGGGCAGGGTGGGGCAGAAGGTAAGACGGTTTGCCGAGCATAGATACACCATTTGGTTTTATGTCGTCAGCTTCCTGGCATGGTTTGTCGTAAGGAATGTGATGCATATTTAATGCCTGTTCCGACGCTTGGGAGCGTCCTCATTCCTCATTCAAACGTATTTTTCTACAAACTCCTCACCGAGTGCGAATCCCTCTTCGTAGAGTTTTTCCAGTTTGTCAACGTCTTTTTCCACCCTGTCAACCTCGATGGGCTTTCTTGGCCTTATGCAAAGAATCTCGCCCCTGGCCTCCAGTTGATCCACCATTTCCAGTTGTTCGTTATATACTTGGTGGCGGTGGCTCAGTGCCACTCTGAGCCTGGGGTAGTCCTTGTAAATGAACGAAGGCACCTTGCGGTCTTTCCCCGTTGAGCGGTAGCCGTAGTTGCGGGTCATCACCACGACGTTCCCCTTGTGACCTTTTTCCATTGCGCGTAGCAGGGGAATGCTGTCAACGATGCCCCCGTCGAGCATCGGTATTCCGTCCACCTCCACAATTTTGCTTACAAAAGGCAGTGAGCTGCTGGCCCTCACGATGTCGAGCAGCCGCCGCCGGTCTTTTTTCTCCGTGAGATAGCACGCCTTGCCGGTGAGACAGTTGGTGGTAACCATCTCAAACTCATCATGGCTGTTGAAAAAGGTGTCGAAGTCGTAGGGCAGCAGTTTGTTGGGAAAGTCGTCGTAGAGCAGCTTTTGGTCGAAGATGCTGCCCTGCCTTATCAGGTGCTTCAGGCCGATGTAGTTGTAGCGTGCCAGGAAGTCTATGTTCGAGAGGCGTGCCCGGCGAATCTGCCGGCTCATGTACGACAGTCCGTTGCAGGCCCCGGCCGACACCGCCACCACATAGTGGAAATACAATTCATGCTTCATGAAGGCGTCGAGCACGCCGGCGGTGAACACCCCGCGCATGCCGCCGCCCTCGAGCACAAGGCCGGTGTTTCGGTTAATGAGCATTGGTGATGGCCGTTTGAGGCATTTGTTTCACATGGATGTCGCGCTGTGGGAAAGGTATCTCTATTCCGTTGGCGTTTAGCACGTCGTAGATGCAGTTCATGATGTCCGACACCACATAAATCTGGTGAACGGCATCCACCCAGCAAAGCAACTTGAAGTTGATGCTGCTATCGCCGAACTCCGTGAACACCACCCTCACGGGCTTCCCCGTCTGCAGGTAGGGGTTGTTCATGTCGGAAACGGCTTTCTCCACCAGCGCCGCCACGTCCTTGATGCCCGTGCCATAGGCCACTCCGAAGGGAATCATCGAGAGCACGTAGCCGTGGTTCTTGGTAAGGTTCTTGTAGTTCTTCGTAAACAGCTGCGAGTTGGTGAAGGCGATGATGGAGCCGTCGATGGCCTCCAGCATGGTGCTGGTGTACGAAATGCTGGTCACCTTTCCCTTGGTGCCGTCACATTCCAGCCAGTCGCCCACCTTCACGCGCCCTGCCATCAGGCTGATGCCGTAGTAGATGTTCTCAAGGATGTCTTTCGAGGCAAAGCCGATGCCCGTTGACAGTCCTCCGGCAATATAGGCCATCCATGTGCCGCCCACGTGCAGTATGGAGAGGCTGAACATCAGCCATGCTCCCCAAGCCAGCACCTGTATGACGTTCTTCCCCATCACCTCGCGCGTGCCCAGGTTCTTCAGGTTTTTCCGCTTGAAGTGCAGGTGCAGCAGGTCGAGGCTCACGCGGTTGAGGTAGCCGAAGAAGAAGTAGAGCGATGCCACCTGGATGATGCTGAACAGGCTGACGCTGAAGTTCTTGATGTCGATGAACCGCTTTGTGAAAATCATCCATGTCAGGTCGCTCAGGTTGAATACGTCGGCGGCCATGTAGATGCTCAGCGGAATGGAAAACAGACTCAGCACGGGAAGCACCACTCGATAGATGAGCCTGAACAGCCACGTCTCGGTGACGGGGCGCTCATAGATGCGGTGCTGCTTGCTGTATTGCGTCATCCAACCGGTCAGGCAGGTAATGGTAAGTATGCAGGCCAGCTGCATAATCCACCAGATGAGCAGCTGCACGCTGAGCAGCGTGTAACCCGTCCACGCACACACTGTGCTGGCCATGAATAGCGTGAGCGACACGTAGGCGTAGAACATGTCGCTTCGCGGAATCTCCTTGCCGTACCGCGCCACCGTCCGCCATTGCCACAACGTGCAAAGCAGGAGAAGTGGCGGCAACACAAGGTTCACCAGATCGTTGGGAATAAGGATGATGCGGAAGGCAATGACCACGAAGCCCATGAAGATGAGCGGGGCATAGATGCGAAACGCGCTTTTCACCTGGTCGCCGTTCACGCGCAACAAGAGCGAGAACAATATCACGCCCAGCAGCCACGCATATTCCACCAGCAGGCTGCTCGCCATGATGAGGAAATTCTGGCTCGATGAGGCGCGCAGGATGCCAATGATGACGGCAAAGGTAATTGTGGTGGTGGCCAAAATCACGCAGGTGCGTTTCTTCTTGAACTCCTCGGTGAGCAGACGCTTGGGCACCAGGTAGCGGATGACCAGGATGTTGAGCACTATCGACACGATGCCGAAAAGCAGGATGCCCAGGAACAGGTCGATGATGACGTGGCTGTCCCATTGCGACTTCAGGTTCTTCAGCGGCCGGTACTTGTCGTTCACCGCCTCTGCCGTGCTGGCCATGTTGTCGCCCAGCCGCGAGAGGATGAGGAAATAGTTTTCGCCGCCGTTCCTGAAAATGCTGTTCTGAATCTCGTTGTAGCGCAGGTTGGCATAGTCGTTCAGGTTTTTCAGGCGCTGCTCGGTGAACTTGAACAACCGGTCGTATTCCTCCAGTGCCGCGCGACTGTCTCTCATTGAGTTGCGGATGTTGACGGCCAGCGTCAGGCACACGTTGCAGTCGTTGCGCTCCTGGGGGGCCATCTGCGTGAAGCGCATCATTCGTTCCAGGCTGCCCACCAAGCTGTCGTAGCGGGCAATCTCGCCGTCGTTCTTCTCAATGAATTTCCTCATCGGCATGGAGCGCCTCGAGAACTCCTTGAACTGGTTGGTGGCTTCGTGGCAGGCGTAGGTGAGGTCGAACACATATCCCGGTTTCTGCGAATAGAGCATCAGCGAGTTTTGCGTGCTCTGGTGGAAGGTTTCCCTGAACTGTGCCAGTATTGCCTCGTTGCGCCGCTGGGCCACGCGGTTGTTGCGCTCCAGTTCCGCATGCTTGTCAATCAGTTCCTGCCGCAGTATGGCCAACGTGCTGCCAAGGTCGCGCTCCTTCAGCACAGCATGGGCCTGAGGGATGCACAAGGCTGCGAGAATCACCAGGGCGAAAAGTCTTTTCTTCATTCTCTAAAAGGTTTTTACCCTGCAAAATTACATTATTTCTTCCAAACCATCACACGATTGTACAAAAAAAGTGCGGTTTTCTTCAAATATACGCATCCCGTGTTCTCGTTCTTCCAACTTTTTCGGAGTGCGGGAACGTTGTCATTCATTGTAAAAGCGCTGTTTTCCTTTGTTTTCGCGAGAGGAATTCTTCCAGTCCTGTACAGTCCAACCCGCATCCGACTGGAGTCCAAACCGCATCCGACTGCAGTCCAGACCGCATCCGACTGCAGTCCAAACCGCATCCGACTGCAGTCCGAACCGCAAACGGACTGGAGTTTTTTGCCGTCTGGACTGGCAAGATTTGCATTCATAAACGCAAACATTCCTGTTTTTCCATGATAAGCCCGGTGGTTTTTGTTGTCTTCGTGCGGTGTTTCACTTGTTCTTGAACACTGATGATGGTGTGGAAAAGGGAAATTTGAACAAAAAGTGAAAGAAAATGTTTGTTTGTTGTTTTTTATTTGTAAATTTGCAGCAAATTGTAAATAACCGTTATTCTTTGTGCCAGTGCGGACAGCCGGCCTGTCGCCTGCCTCCCACTGCGCCCGCGAAGATTAAAAAGCTTATAGGAAGATGAACTTAGGATTACCTGAAATTCTGCTGATAACGCTTGTGGTGCTCCTCCTTTTCGGCGGGAAGAAAATTCCCGAGCTGATGAAGGGGCTGGGCAAGGGCGTGAAAAGTTTCAAGGACGGGCTGAACGGCCTGGAGGACAAAGAAAATGAAAACTCTAATGTGAAGAGTGAAAAGTGAAGAGTGAAGAATGCCGAAGGTATCGCGAGCGAATAGCGAGAACGAAGTGGCAATTTGCTGCCGCCGTTTCAAAGGTGAAATTTTGAAAAGTTGAAAAATCCAATAAGACTGCGCCATCAGTATCGTCTGAACTCCTGAACTCCCGAACTCCTGAACTCCTTTTAAAAATTGAGAAGTTGAAAAATGAATAACGACGGCGGCGGGGCCATGACATTCTGGGAGCACCTCGACGTGCTCCGTGGCAGCCTGATGCGCATGCTGTTGGCCGCCGTAGTCATGTTTGCCGTGGCTTTCGCCCTGAAGGACTGGCTGTTCGCCGTGGTGCTGGCGCCCTCTCACAGCTCCTTTTTCGTCTATCGTTGGATAGGAGCAGAGCCTTTCACGCTTCAGCTCATCAACACCGGGCTTACCGAGCAGTTCATGGTCCATCTGAAGGTGGCTTTCGCCGCTGGAGTGCTGGTGGCATCACCTTATTTATTATATGTGCTTTTCCGCTTCGTGTCGCCCGCACTCTATGAGAATGAGCGGCGCCACAGCGTACGGCTCACGGTGGCCGCCTATTTGATGTTCATGGCGGGTGTGGCGGTGAACTATGTGCTGCTCTTTCCACTGACGGTGCGCTTTCTCGGCACCTATCAGGTGAGCGGCGAAGTGGCCAACATGCTGTCTATTGCCAGCTATGTGGAAACGTTGCTGATGATGAGCCTCGTGTTTGGCGTAATGTTTGAAATGCCCGTGGTGGCATGGCTCTTGGCACGGTTCGGTATGCTGCGGCATGAATGGATGAAGCGCTACCGCCGCCATGCGCTGGTGGTCATCTTGATTGTGGCTGCCGTGATAACGCCCACTTCCGACGTGTTCACGCTCGTGGTGGTGTCGCTGCCCATCTGGTTGCTCTATGAAATCAGTATGTTGATTGTGAGAGTGTGTGAATAGTAATGGCCCTTCAATGAAAAAAACTATAACCTTATATGCTTAGAAAAATCAGAATTATCCTGGCCACGTTGACAATGTTGTTTGTCACGTTGCTGTTTCTCGACTTCACCGGCACCCTCCATCATTGGTTCGGATGGCTTGCCAAGGTGCAGTTCCTGCCGGCCGTGCTGGCGCTCAATGTTGTTGTGGTGGCGGTATTGCTGCTGCTCACCCTCGTTTTTGGCCGCATTTATTGTTCGGTGATTTGTCCGCTGGGCATCATGCAGGACCTCATTTCGTGGCTGCGCAAGAAAAAGAACCGCTTCAGCCATTCTCCCGAAAAGCGGTGGCTGCGCTATTCCGTGCTTGTGGTGTTCATTGCGGCACTGGTGGCCGGCATTGGGTCGTTCGTGGCCTTGCTGGCACCATATAGCAGCTATGGCCGCATGGTGACCAACCTGCTGAAACCTCTTTATGAGGGCGGAAATAACGTGCTTGCCTCCATTGCCGAGTACTACGACAGCTACGCCTTCTACCATGTTGACGTGTGGGTGAGAAGCCTGCCCACCTTCGTGATTGCCCTGGCTACGTTTGTCATCATCGCAGTGCTGGCATGGCGCGGAGGGCGCACCTATTGCAACACCATCTGCCCTGTGGGCACGGTGCTCAGTTTCTTCGCGCGCTTCTCGTGGTTCAAGGTCAGATTCGATGCCGACAAGTGCCGCACCTGCAGCCTGTGCTCAAAGAACTGCAAGGCGGCGTGCATTGATTATAAGTCGCACAAAGTGGACTACAGCCGCTGCGTGGCCTGTGGCAACTGCCTTGAACACTGCAAGTTCGACGCACTTCATTACTGTCATTCGGTATCTACGGCCAAAGCCGCTGCCGAAGAAAAAGGCGATGTTGACAAGGGCCGCCGTTCGTTCCTCATCGGCACCGCCCTTGCCATGGGCACCGCCGCGCTGGCGCAGGAGAAGAAAAAGGTTGACGGCGGACTGGCCACCATAGAGGACAAACAGGCCCCTGACCGCAAGACACCCCTTACCCCGCCGGGCTCGCTTTCAGCGAAGAACATGGCGCGCCATTGCACCGGCTGTCAGCTGTGCGTGGCGGAATGTCCCAACGGCGTTTTGCGTCCCTCCACCGGTTTGCTCACGCTGATGCAACCTGAAATGAGTTTCGAGCGTGGCTATTGCCGGCCGGAATGTACGCGTTGTTCGTCGGTGTGCCCCGCCGGGGCCATCAAGCCCATCACGCGAGAAGAGAAGACGGGCATTCAGACTGGCCATGCCGTATGGGTGAAGAAAAATTGCCTGCCAGTGGCCGACGGCGTGGAGTGCGGCAACTGCGAGCGCCATTGTCCCACTGGGGCCATCACGATGGTGCAGCTCGATGAAAATGACGACGAATCGCCCATGGTGCCCACCGTCGATGAGAGCAGGTGCATAGGATGCGGAGCCTGCGAGAACCTGTGTCCTGCAAGGCCCTTCAGCGCCATTTATGTGGAGGGGCATGAGGTACACCGAAATATTTAGTGAAGCCGCAGAACACCCCTCCCCTTGGAAGGCTTCACTTAATTGCTTAGAAAAAAGAACACCTTTTAAAGGCTGAAAGAAATGAAAGACATCAACAGAAGAGATTTCCTCAGAATAATGGGCGGGGGCGCATTGGCTTCGTCGGCCCTGCTCGCGGCATGCCGCAAAGCGTCGGATACCAATGACGCCAACCTGAAAGAACCTCCGGCCGGAGCGATGACCATCCGCCAGAACGCCAATACCGGCGACAAGGTGTCGTTGCTCGGCTACGGCATGATGCGATTGCCCGTGGAGGATGAAACAAAAGACGACTCCCAATACGACCAGGAGATGATAAACAAGCAGGTGGACTATGCCATTGCCCACGGTGTCAACTATTTCGACACCAGTCCCGCCTATTGCAAGGGACAATCGGAACACTGCACAGGCATCGCCCTCCACAGGCATCCGCGCGACAAGTATTTCGTGGCAACCAAGTTGTCGAACTTCTCACCTGAAACATGGAAACGCGAGGCTTCCATCGAAATGTTTGAAAACTCGCTCAAGGAGCTCCAGGTGGAGTATATCGACTACTTGTTGTTGCACGCTATCGGAGGCGGCTCGCGCGAATTGGATAGCGAGGAAACCTTCAACGCAAGGTTCATGGACAACGGCATCCTCGACTGGCTGGTGGAACAAAAGAAAAAAGGAAGAATCAGGAACCTCGGCTTTTCCTATCATGGCGACGTGGATATCTTCGACATGCTGCTGCAATGGCACGATGAGGGCAAATACCATTGGGACTTCGTACAGGTGGAACTCAACTATCTGGACTGGGACTGGGCCAATGAGATTAACGACCGCAACACCGACGCCTCGTATCTCTACGACGAATTGCACAAACGGGGCATCCCCGCGGTCATCATGGAGCCGTTGCTCGGAGGCAGGCTTGCCAACGTGCCCGACAACATCGTGAAAAAGATGAAGCAAAAGCGGCCCGAGGACACCGTGGCCAAATGGGCTTTCCGCTATGCCGGAACGCCTGAAGGAGTGCTCACCGTGCTCAGCGGAATGACGTATATGGAGCATCTGCGCGAGAATGTGCTCACTTATTCTCCGTTGGAACCCATCACCCAAGAAGAAAACGAGTTCCTCATGCACATTGCCGAGGACATCTATAACCTGAAGACCATCCCATGCAATGAGTGCAACTACTGCATGCCGTGCCCCTACGGCATCAACATTCCAGCCATCTTTGTACATTATAACAAGTGCATCAAGGAGGGCAACCTCATCAA
>JAFVHN010000047.1 GCA_017474515.1 Prevotella sp.
CCCTAACGATCGTCGCCACGGTGGGCCGTTACCCCGCCGTCCAGCTAATCGTACGCATCCCCATCCGCGGGCGGAACCTTTCGTGCGGCTCAGATGCCCTCTCCGCACAACATCCGGTATTAATCCGACTTTCGCCGGGCTATCCCGGACCCGCGGGCAGGTTGGATACGCGTTACGCACCCGTGCGCCGGTCGCCACCAGGGATGGCAAGCCATCCCAGTGCTGCCCCTCGACTTGCATGTGTTAAGCCTGTAGCTAGCGTTCATCCTGAGCCAGGATCAAACTCTACATTGTATAATCTCTTCTATTTCGCGGCCTCGTCCAACTCACCCTCCCGGAAAAACGGAACGGGAGGAGGGAGGCCACAGTTGTCTTAAAGAATGTGCGCACCCCGAAACCTTGATACAAAAGCAAAAAGGGCGGGGCAAATAAATAATTGACGGTTCATATCTTCTACCCTGACCAACAACACAAAGGTTGCGGCCATAGCTTCTCGTACTACCTTTTCTCTCCATGTAAGCCTCTCAAAGATCTCTCTTCTTCGCTGACACGCCGCAAACCGGCGCGAAAGCGGATGCAAAGGTACGACAAATTTCCGGAACACCAAAAAATTTCAGGGAAAAATTCATCAAAAATGCGAAATTTTCCGTTTTCATGACAAAGGTCAAGACAAAAAAGAGCCAGACACCTTATTATATATACGCGGGCGCACATGTGAAAGGCAACGAAGTCACTACATCGGGAACGGGAACGATTGCGACGCCACCGCAACAAAAAGGACAAAAACAAGGGAAAACTGGGGAAAAGATAAAAGAGAAGGCGCTTCACAAAAAGGAAACGCCCTCCCCTACTCTTCCGTCTGTGAAAAATACGGAGTGATGGCAGATGCGTCAAGGCATCAGAATGACCGTTGCACTCCTTGCAGCCTGCGCCCCCATGACAAGCACCTGCGCGATGTCGGCCGTCTTGGAAGGCCCGCTGATAAAGGTTCCGTAACCATAGTCATTGAAGCAGATGCGTTTGTAAGCCTCGTGCATATTATGCACTATTTCCGACTTTTTCAGCAATATGACGAGGTTCTCAGAAATGAAGCAAACGGCCTTTTCCTCCATAGCCTGCGGAATCCATACGCACGCGTTTTCAGCCACTCCGAACACGCCTTTCACAACTCCCACGTCGGTCCCGTTGAGTGCCTGGGGCGAGCCGATAGTGTCGGGATTTCGTGTCGCAATGGTTATTTCTGGAAGGTTGCTTGCAATTTCCTTTGCCTCGGGATAGAGTTCCTTTATCAAGTCATTGACATCGGTTCCAGGTTCCAGTTCCACCACTTTTCCACCCACATTCTGAGTCATGGAAATGAACTGCACGAGTGGGTCGGGGTATTTTATGGCCTTGATGTCGGTGAGGTCGGGCATGTCAAACTTTTCGCGTACATTCTTTCTGTACTTGCCCAATATATCTTCTTTTGTGCTCATAACTAATGTTTTCAAAGAAATGGTTAAATCCTTACTTTGCTAAGTTCAGAGAGAGAATTATTTTACTTTTCCCTTTCTCCAGAGTTCCTGGAATGAGTCGGATGGGAATTTCATCATCTTATGTCCGTCGGCCCAGGGGTTGAGCCCGCAATTCATCAATGCCGATGGCACCCAGTTGGCGAGCGGTGCAAACTTCATGGCGGTGTTATAGATTCCGCTACTTCCGAAGAGCACCTTCATGCCCTTGCACATCAACTTTTTCTGCTGGTTGGCCGTTCCGAAGTCGTCGAGTTGCTGGCGCCATTGATAGACCTGGTCGCCGAGGTTGATTTTCACGGGACAAACGGACTGACAGCTGAGGCAGAGCGTACATGCCGACACATTTCCCGAGTGTTTCTCCTTGTTTCGCAACATGCCGAGGTTGATGCCGATGGGTCCCGGGATGAAGTAGCTGTAGCTGTATCCTCCCGAGCGCCTGTAAACGGGGCAGGTGTTCATGCATGAACCGCACCTGATGCACTTGAGCACCTCCCAGTGCTCTGGGTTGGCCACCCATTCGCTCCTTCCGTTGTCCACGAGCACAATGTGCATTTGCTTGGCCGTTGGCCTGGCTTTCCTGAAGTGCGAGGTATAGGTTGTGGTGGGCTGTCCTGTTCCAGCCCGGCAAAGCATTCTCTGGAAGACGGCCAGGCAGTCGTAGTTGGGAATCACCTTTTCCAGTCCGATGGCGGCGATGTGGAGCTTGGGGCACGACGTTGACATGTCGGCATTTCCCTCATTGGTGCAAACCACGATGTCGCCGGTTTCAGCTATTCCGAAGTTGGCGCCGGTCATGCCGGCATCGGCCGTAAGAAATTCATTGCGCAGGCTGAGCCTTGCCATGTAGGTCAGGTAGGTGGGGTCGTGGTTTCCCGGCTCCGTGCCGAGCTTCTCCTCAAAGAGTTCGCCCACGTCATCGTGGTTGAGGTGAATGGCTGGCATGACGATGTGGCTTGGTGCCTGCCCTTTCAGCTGGATGATGCGCTCTCCGAGGTCGGTTTCCACCACCTCGATGCCTTTCGCCTGCAGATAGGGGTTCATTTCACATTCCTCGGTGAGCATCGACTTCGACTTTACGATTTTCTTCACGTCGTTGTCTTTCAATATGCCATATACGATTTCGTTGAACTCGGCGGCATCCTTTGCCCAGTGCACGATGCATCCGTTTTTCTCGGCATTCGTGGCAAACTTGTCGAGATATTCGTCGAGGTGGGTGATGGTATGGCGTTTTATGGCGCTGGCTTTTTCCCTGAGCTGCTCCCACTCCTCCAGGCCATAGGCCATTTTGTCGCGCTTGGAGCGTACCGACCAGAAAGTGGCATCGTGCCACTCGGCATATTTGGCGTTTTTCAGGAACTCTTTTGCTGCGTTGCTATGTGCTGTACTCATATTGCTTAAACATTGAAAATGAAAATGTTGGAAAAAAATTGAAAAGGCCGGCCCTTTTCAGGCCGCCGTCAATCAGATGCCTTCGGCAAGGATTTCTACCACATGCTTGAACTTCATATTGACGCCCTGCTTTTCGGCGATGCCGGCCATGTGCATGAGGCACGAGCAGTCGGGCCCGGTGATATACTCCGCCCCGGTGTCGGTATGCCTTTTCAGCTTGTTCTTTCCCATCTGCTCGCTCACGGCGGTTTCCTCTACCGAGAACATTCCTCCGAAGCCGCAGCATTCGTCGGCCCTGTCGGGTTCCACCACCTCGATACCTTCTTTCATTTCAAGCAGTTCGCGGATTTTGTTGAATGGTTTCTCATGGAGTTCTGATGGGGTGCTGAGCCCGAGTTCGCGCACACCGTGGCACGAATTGTGAAGGCTCACCTTGTGAGGGAATTTTCCGGGCAGCTGCTTCACCTTGAGCACATCGTGGAGAAATTCCACCACGTCCATGGCTTTTTCCGCCGTTTCGCATTTTGTCTTTCCTTTCAGCAGTCGGGGATAGTTCACACGGATGAACGCCGTGCAGCTCACGCTCGGTGCCACCACATAGTCGTACTTTTTGAATTTGTCCTCGAATTTCTCAGCCAGGGGCACGGCCATTTTTTCAAATCCGGCATTACCCATAGGCTGTCCACAACACGTCTGATTGAGCGGGTATTCCACATCGACACCCAGGCTCTTCAGCAACTTGTATGTTGCCACGCCGACCTGCGGGTACACGGCGTCAACATAACAGGGAATAAAAAGACCTATTTTCATGTGTTATTATATAAGGATTGTTTAATAGATTTCAGCGATTGAGATAATCTTTGCAAATATACGAAAAAAAAGTAAATATACAAGTAAAATGCGGAAAAGTTTTTTATTTACGGGCATTTTTCCCGTTTTTCCGCCATTTTGCTCCCCCTGGGCAACCAAAGATGACGGGAAAAGCGTTTTTTTTGACCGTTGAAAGACCCAAAGAATGTGCCCGAAACAGCGGATAGCAGAGGGGATAAAAATTTTGAAAAATCTTGACAAAATCCGGTCGTTTGGGGATATTTTTATAAAGTATTGAAAATCAACAACTTGAAAAACCGTCGGAGTTTGACCGCAAATTGAGGGGAGAGATTTGCCAATTCTCTCCCCTCAATTTGCCAAATTTCTCCTTGAGATTTGCGGTCAAACATTGGTCAGGGCATAAAATTTTATGAATTATTTTGACAAACATTTCCATTCGTTCGGAACAAAAAGCGTAACTTTGCAGCACTGAATTGACAATTGTGAAAATGAGTAATATTCGTCCCTTAAAATTCCTCTTCCCGACAATGAGTATGAAGAGCACCCTGCTGGTTGCGAGCCTTGCCTTTTTTTGTGCAAAACAAGCCCGCGGTCAGCTGATTATCAACGAGTTGATGCAGTCTAACGTGGATTGCATCATGGATGACCTGAACGAATTTCCCGACTCGTGGGTGGAGCTTTATAACGCCGGCGATGCCTCGGTCAATCTCAACCAGTACAGCATTGCCGTGGAAAACGCGGCCTCGAAAGCGTGGAAACTGCCGTCGAGGACCATTTCGCCGGGGCAATTCGTAGTGGTGTATTGCGATAAGGAGGCGAAGGACCTGCACACGGACTTTAAGCTGGAGTCGGGCAAAGGGGGCAGCATTTTCCTGTTTCGCGACGGCACCGTGGCCGACTATCTGGAAAACATGGCCAAACAGCCGGCGCCCAACATAGCCTACGGGCGGCAGACCGACGGCTCCACAACGTGGGGCTATCAGCAAACGCCCACGCCGGGAACTCAGAATTGCGGCGAAATATGCCAGCGCGTTTTGGGCGACCCCGTGTTCAGCGAGACGGGGAAGGTCATTTCCGACAACCGGGTCTTCGACCTCTCGCTCCTGTTGCCCGAGGACGCACCCGAAGGAGCCGAGATACGGGTGACCATGAACGGAAGCGAGCCTACGGAGAGCAGCCTGAAATACCTGGCTCCGCTTAGAATCAACAGCTCGCGAATCGTGAAGGCCAAGATATTTTGCAAAGGGTGGCTCTCGCCGCCGGCCGTCACGCAGTCGTACATTTATTTCCCGCGTGAACTTACGTTGCCCGTCATCTCGATTGCCATTGACAACCGCTACCTGAACGACTCGAAAATCGGCATCTACGTGGAGGGAAACTACGAGAATGGAAAGAAAAACTACCAGTTCAACTGGCGCCGGCCCATGAACTTTGAGTATTTTGAAACGGCCGAAACGAGCAGCATCCTCAACCAGCTTTGCGAAACGCGCGTTCAGGGAGGGGCGTCGAGGGATGCCAAACTGAAATCCCTCATCGTCTATGCAAACAAACGGTTTGGCAAGAAGCGGCTGAAATATGAGTTCTTCCCCGACCAGCGGCCAGGCCAGGACAACTTCAAGTCGCTGTTGCTGAGAAATGCCGGCAACGACTTCGATTACCTTTACATGCGCGATGCCGTCATACAGCGCACCATGTCCAGCCATACCGACCTGGACTGGCAGGCGTGGCGGCCCGCCATCGTGTTCATCAACGGCACCTACAAGGGCATTCTCAACATCAGGGAACGGAGCACCGCCGACAACATCTTCACCAACTACGACGAACTGGAAGACATCGACATGATAGAAAACTGGTGGGAAGTGAAAGAAGGCGACAACGTGAATTTCAAGCAGTTCCAGGATTTCTATGCCGAACACGGGCACACGCTCGCCGAATACAGCCAGTGGATGGACTGGGAGGAATACATCAACCTGATGGTGATGAACCTTTACTACAACAACCAGGATTTCCCCGGCAACAACATTGTGATGTGGCGGCCCCGCAGTGCCGGCGGTCGGTGGCGTTTCGTGGCCAAGGACACCGACTTCGGACTGGGGCTTTACGGCTCGCCCGCCAACTACAAGACCATCGACTGGCTCTACAATCCCGACTACGATAGCGGCCGCAACTGGGCCAACCACTGGGAGCACACGCGCCTTTTCCGCCGGATGATGGAGGACGGCGACTTCGCACGCGAGTTCATAGACCGCGCGGCCATATACATGGGCGACTTTATGAACGAAAGGGGCACAAGGGCCGTCTGGGACCCCATGTACGAGATGATCAGGGAGGAGTATCCCTTCCACCGCGAACTTATCAACAAATGGTGGCCCAACTACAACGAAGAACTGAACAGCGCCAGGAACTGGCTATCGCAACGAACAGATTATTTCTACAAACAACTGGCCGACTATTATCATCTGGGAACACCTTCACGGCTGATTATCAACATGCCCGAACAAAACTCCGATGTCTTTTTCAACGGCGTGAAACTGAGCACCGGGCACTTCGACGGGAAGTTCTTCAGCCAGCGCAACGTCACCCTGACTTGTACGCCGAAAGAAGGTTATGAGACCACTGGATGGCGCGTAACATTGGTGGGCAACAATGGCGTGGTTACAAATCAGGAAATCAGCGGCGCGGTCTATTCCTTTACCATGCCCCAATGCAACAACTACGTCGTCGTACCGATTATCGGCGAGACCGACGGCATCAGGCAAAACACCGTGCCGTCGTGGAGATGGCACCGCGAGGGAGAAAGGCTTGTGGTGGAAAATGTCGGCAAGGGCGTGCTTCTAGTACTCTATGACCTGCGCGGCGTGGAACTGTTCAGGACGAGGGCCGACGGCGAAACCGTGCAAATGCCCATGAAGGGGCATGGCGTATATTTGCTGAAAGTGGGCGACAAAACGGTCAAAGTGCAGTAAACCATACGACAAGACGAAGGATGGCTGCCTCGCGGAACAATTCCGGCGGCAGCCATCCTTCGTCTTTTAGTATGGAGAAAAAGTATCAGGAGTTCATTGCAAGAAGGAACTCCTCGTTGTTGCGTGTACGCTCCATGGAGGCATGGATGGTGTTCATGGCCTCGATGGGGTTCATGTCGGCAATGAATTTTCTCAGAATCCACATGCGGTCGAGCGTGGTCTTGTCTTGCAACAGATCGTCGCGGCGTGTGCTCGATGCCACCAGGTTGACGGCAGGGAAGATGCGCTTGTTGCTCAGAGAGCGGTCGAGTTGCAATTCCATGTTTCCCGTTCCCTTGAATTCCTCGAAGATGACCTCGTCCATTTTGGAGCCGGTGTCGATAAGCGCCGTAGCGATGATGGTGAGCGAACCGCCATCCTCAATGTTTCGTGCTGCACCGAAGAAGCGCTTGGGCTTCTGAAGAGCATTGGCGTCAACACCGCCGGTGAGCACCTTTCCGCTGGCCGGGGCCACGGTGTTGTAGGCACGTGCCAGGCGCGTGATGCTGTCGAGGAAAATAACGACGTCGTGACCACATTCCACCAATCGCTTGGCCTTTTCGAGCACAATGCCGGCAATCTTTACATGGCGCTCTGCCGGTTCGTCGAATGTTGAGGCAATGACTTCCGCGTTCACGGTGCGGGCCATGTCGGTGACTTCCTCGGGACGTTCGTCAATAAGCAGCATCATCAAGTAAGCCTCGGGATGGTTGGCGGCAATGGCATTGGCAACGTCCTTCATGAGAATGGTCTTACCCGTCTTGGGCTGGGCAACGATGAGTGCGCGCTGGCCTTTTCCGATAGGAGCGAAAAGGTCCACGATTCTTGTAGAAAGGTTGGTGGTGGAAGCGTCGCCGCAAAGCATGTATTTCTCATCGGGGAAAAGCGGCGTGAGGTGTTCAAAGGGCACGCGGTCGCGAAT
This sequence comes from Prevotella sp., assembly GCA_017474515.1. Taxonomy (GTDB): domain Bacteria; phylum Bacteroidota; class Bacteroidia; order Bacteroidales; family Bacteroidaceae; genus Prevotella. Next base: position 7,662 of record JAFVHN010000047.1, read on the forward strand.
TTCCGACGGGTCGCGCCCGTTGATTTTCTCCACACTTGTCAACGGGAAATACTTCTCGCCGTCGTGTGGCGGCCTGACATGGCAAAGCACCACGTCGCCCGTCTTGAGACCGTATTTCTTAATTTGTTGAACGGAGATATAAACATCGTCGGGACTGGAAAGATAGTTATAGTCGCTGGACCGCAGGAAACCATAACCGTCGGGCATCACTTCAAGCACGCCGTTGGCCGTTATGATGTCGTTGAAGTCGAATTTCTCAACAACAGGGGCCGGCGTTTGTGGAATGAACACAGGCTGCGGCTGCTCTATGGGCGTGGTGGGATTGTCGAACATGTCGTAGTTGGGCAAAACGGACTGGTCCTCAATGGGAAGGTCATACATCACGATGAAGTCGGTGCCGTCGGCCGGATCGTCTTCCCAAACGCCCACATGGTCGGCGCCATCATCCTGAATATTGTCTTCCCTGACATTGTGGGCCTGCACTTTTGCCTGCAACTGCGCAATCAGATCGGCAGCTTCCGGAGTATCGTCGTTGCTTCCTCTTGCACCCCACTCTGCCTCGGGCACAAATTCCGTCATACCTTCTTCCGTTGCCACGGGATCGGGTTCCTCAACCGGTGCAGCCACTTCTTCAGCAGGGACTTTCTCTTCGGCAGCGCCATTCTCCTTGGCACGCTTTTCCTCCTCTGCGGCGGCGATGGCTGCCAGTTCTGCTTTCGACTTCCTGCCCCTTTTCTTTGGAGCAGGAGCAGGAACCTCCTCAACGGGAGCGGGCTCCGGCTCTGGAATTTCCTTAAACAAAGGAGCGGGTTCTGCCGTGGGCTTGTTCTTCTTCAGGTCGAAGTTTTCACCGTCTTTTCCGCTTACGGAATACACGCGGTCGGTATCTTTCTTCACGATTCTTGTGCGCTTACGCTTGGCGGGTTGTACGTTTTGGCTGCCCGACAAGGCCTGCTGGTCAAGAATCTGATATACTATGGTCTCGATGTCGGCTTTGGGGTCGATGGTTACGTTCAATTCCTTGGCAATATCTTCCAACTGGGAGATATTCATTGCAATTAAATCTTCTTTAATATACATAAACTGTTAACAGGGATAAATCCTTTGAAAAATTGATGTTGAGATGAAAATGTTTCGCGGATGGAAACGGGGATTGAAAAAAAGCGTGGACTATATGAAAATACCACCACTGCTGCTTTTTCGGGTGCAAAGGTACAAATAAACGGGTTAACCGCAAAGGAAAAAACGATTTTTTTACCTCGTTGCGTTTATTTTTTGATTTTAGAAAAGACGAATAAAGGCACGAAAAGGGGCAAAGCAACGCGGAAAGGCTTTTTCACCCTTCGCTTTTCTCTTTTCCCTTGAGTCCTCCGTTCTCCTTCATCAGCCGGTCGAGCACCTCCAGCCCCTTGGCCGTGCATAGCCCCCGCAACTGCACATGAATATAGTTTTCAAAAATCTCGCTCAGGGGATATATCTCGTACATCTTTTTCTCCATCACATAGTTCGTGACGGCATCGCTCATTTGTGCTATCAGCTCATAGTTGACGCCTTTCCTGAAATAGCCGTGCTCCACGCCCTTCAGGAAAAAATCTATCGATTGCCGCCGCCCTTCCTCAAAACGATCTTGAAGATATGCCTTCACCCGTACATATTTCACCAATTCGCTGAAGAACAAAGGGTTTACATGGCTCACCTCGTTGAGTTTCAACCTTAGTGCCAGCACCACAATCTCTATTTCGTTGCGCCCCTGGGCGGCATAAGTCATCAGCTCGCGCTGGTTGCGCTCATTGTCGCGCACAAGGCCTTCGAATAACAATTGCTCCTTGTTGGCATAAAGCTCATAAAGGGTACGCTTGGAGATAGACAACGACTGGGCAAGGTCGTCCATCTTCACGTTTTTCAAACCATGGGCCTTGAACATCGACATGGCCTTGTCGAGAATGAGTTGCTGAAGTTGTTGTTTATACTCTGTGGGGGTGTTTTCTTTAATCATCACTTTGGAATTTCGTGCAAATATACACATATTTCACAAATAATTATACAACACGGCCCGGATTTTGATTTTTTTTAAGGGAAAAGGAGCAAGCAGAAAATGAAAACTTGAAATCTTTTCCACCATTTCAGCGTTAATCTTCCAAAAAAAGCACGCCGTTTGAAATGAAAGTCGTACCTTTGCAGACGTTTGTAAAAAGATTGTAAGTATAACACACATAACACACGCATCATGGTTAAGATTTCAAAAGAAGCCGCCCTTCATTATCATGAAAGCGGCCGCCCCGGAAAGATTGAAGTAAAACCCACCAAAGCCTATCGCACACAGACCGACCTCAGCCTGGCCTACTCGCCGGGCGTGGCCTTCCCGTGCCTTGAAATTCAGGAAAATGCCGACAATGCCTATCGCTACACCGACAAGGGCAACCTGGTGGCCGTCATTTCAAACGGCACCGCCGTGCTCGGCCTCGGCGACATCGGTGCCATGAGCGGAAAGCCCGTGATGGAAGGAAAAGGCCTGCTCTTCAAAATCTACGGAGGCATCGACGTGTTCGACATCGAGGTTGACGAGAAAGACCCCGAGAAGTTCTGCGAGGCCGTGGAGCGCATCGCACCCACCTTCGGCGGCATCAACCTCGAAGACATCAAGGCGCCGGAATGTTTCTATATTGAGGAGCGCCTGAAGCGCACGCTCAACATCCCCGTGATGCACGACGACCAGCACGGCACCGCCATCATCTCGGCGGCCGGACTGAAAAACGCCCTGGAAGTGAACGGCAAAGACATCGCCAACGTGCATATCGTGGTGAACGGTGCCGGAGCCGCCGCCATTTCGTGTACGAAACTCTACATGGCCCTGGGAGCCAGGAAGGAAAACATCCTGATGCTCGACTCAAAGGGAGTCATCACCAGCGACCGCCCCGGCCTCACCGCCGAAAAAGCATTCTTTGCCACCGACCGCCGCGACGTCCACACCTTGGAAGAGGCCGTGCACGGAGCCGACGTCTTCGTTGGCCTTTCCAAGGGCAACGTGCTCACACAGGACATGGTGCGCAGCATGGCCAAGGACCCCATCGTGTTTGCGCTGGCCAACCCCACGCCCGAAATTTCATACGAGGACGCCATGGCCAGCCGTCCCGACGTGCTCATGTCAACGGGCCGTTCCGACTATCCCAACCAGATTAACAACGTCATCGGCTTCCCCTACATCTTCCGCGGAGCCCTCGACGTTCACGCCACCGCCATCAACGAAGAAATGAAAATGGCCGCCGTGAACGCCATCGCCGACCTGGCCAAGCAGCCCGTGCCCGACGTGGTGAACGACGTATATAAGGTGAACAACCTCACCTTCGGCCGCGACTATTTCATTCCGAAACCCGTGGACCCAAGGCTCATCACCGAGGTGTCGGCGGCAGTGGCCAGGGCGGCCATCGATAGCGGGGTGGCCCGGAAAAAGATTGACGACTGGGAGGAATACAAAAACTCGCTATCGGTTTTGCTCGGACAGGAGACCAAACTCACCCAGAAACTCTATGCCACCGCCGCCGCTCATCCCCAGCGCGTGGTCTTTGCCGAGGCCATTCACCCCACAATGCTCAAGGCCGCCGTGCAGGCCAAGGCCGAAGGCATCTGCCACCCCATCTTGCTCGGAAACGACGAGGTGATAGCAAAGCTTGCCAAGCAACTCGACCTCAACCTGGAGGGCATAGAGATTGTCAACCTGCGCCACCCTTGCGAACAAGAACGCCGTGAGCGCTATGCCCGCCTGCTCACCGAGAAACGGCAACGCGACGGCTACACCTATCAGGAAGCCAACGACAAGATGTTCGAGCGCAACTATTTCGGCATGATGATGGTGGAAACCGGAGAGGCCGACGCCTTCATCACCGGACTTTATACGAAATACTCCAACACCATCAAGGTGGCCAAGGACGTCATCGGCATCAGGCCCGAATACCAGCACTTCGGCACCATGCACATCATCAACTCGCCGCGCGGCACCATCTACATTGCCGACACGCTGGTGAACGCCAATCCCGACACCGACACACTGACCGACATTGCCAAGCTGTCGGCCACCGCCGTGAGGTTCTTCAACGAAAAGCCCATCATTGCCATGGTGAGCCACTCCAACTTCGGCTCCGACACCAGCGAGGGCTCGCGAAAGGTGAAACGCGCCGTGGAGAACATGCAGCAACTGTTCCCCGACATGGCCATCGACGGGGAAATTCAGCTCGGGTTTGCTCTCGACCGTGAGTTGCGCGACGAACAATACCCCTTCAGCCGTCTGCTGGGGAAAGACGTCAACACGCTGGTGTTCCCCAACCTCACCAGTGCGCGCTCGTCCTACAAGATGTTGCAGGCGCTCAACGCCGACGTGGAAATCATAGGCCCCATCCAGATGGGACTCAACAAGCCCATACACTTCACCGACTTCGGGTCGTCGGTGCGCGACGTGGTCAACATCACCGCCGTGGCCGTCATCGATGCCTATGTGGACAAAATCAAGAAACGCATCAACAACAAATAGGCCGAATCTTTCCACCCCCGAGGGACTTCAACAGAACGACATGCCGGAGCAGGAAAACACACCCCTGTTTCGGCATGTTTTTTACATCCATTTTGTCAAGATTTTTCATCATTTTTCAGACCTCCTCAATAGTTTGACCGCAAATTTCGGGGAGAAATCTTGAAGATTGAGAGGAGAAATCTTGAAGATCTCTCCCCGAAATTTGCGGTCAAACTCCGACCAATTTTCAAATGACTGAAAATCAGGAAGTTATAAAATGGTCAAAATTTAGGAAATTTTGTCAAGATTTTTTACCGTTTTTCATACCCGTTTTTGCATCTAAAACATGGCATGGAAAGCGATGGTTTTTCCACACAAAAACACCCCGTCATTCATCCCTGTTCCGACAGGTGAAGGCGGCAAGCAACTGGCGGTGACGGTCGTCGCCGATGGTGAGCTCTTCAACCTCGAACGACGGTTCAGGTTGCCAAGAAAACTCAAGGAGGCAACGCGACGGAGGCTTGTGGGAGGCGGTCTTCACCCGACATTCACGAGTGAGGAAAAGCCCGGCCATCACGGCTTCCGTATGGATTTCACCGGCAGATCGCGACGGGATGACCAGCGAAAAACGGCCCTGCGGATGAAGTAGGCGGGCCACGCTAACAAACAGTTCGCCAAACGGCAACGACGTATCGTGGCGGGCCAGACTTCGGCGGTCGTCGGGACTTTTGAGCGATTGGCTGAAAAACGGAGGGTTGCAGACAATGGCGTCGAACAACGGCCCGCCATCGCCAACAATCGTTTCCGCAAATTGTTGTACGGAAGATTCCACCACGTTGATACGCTGGGCGAAAGGCGACGCGGCTATATTTTCACGGGCCTGCAGGCAGGCTTCATGGTCGATGTCGATGGCCGTGGCCTGGCATAGCGGAAAACGTTGCGCAATCATCAACGCAATAAGCCCGGTGCCGCACCCCACGTCAAGCACGCGCCCTCCGCCATTGGCCCACGCGCCAAGCAGGGTGCCGTCGGTGCCCACCTTCATGGCGCACCGCTCCTGCCGCACCACAAATCGGCTGAACTGATAGTAATTATTCGACATGTCGGGTGCAAAGGTAATACAAAAAACGGAAAAAGGAAAAACAAGGAAAGGCTAATGTGCCAAAACGGCATATTTAAAGAAATAGTAGTACTTTTGCAAAAAAGTCAGTCATAGTGAACGTTTTTAGCTAAACTATTCTTATCTTTGTACCGTGGTGGAAAGACCGCCGCAGATATCACATAGGAAGTGTTTAGTTTTTTCCAAACTGGAGAATCCCGACAACTCATTTGAAAATGGAGTCTGGGCATACAGATAGTATAAAAACAGAGTGTTTAACTATAAAAAAATGATTATGAACAAATTTATGAATGTTTTGCCACTGTTGGCAATGACAATGTTTATGAGCATTGTTGGCTCATGTGATAATAGTGGGAAGGCTCAGACGGCAAGTATGACCGTTACCGATTCTTTTGCGGCAGTGGATAAACAAACCTCTTCGGATCCTTTCGCTGGCAAAACTTATGAGGGTACTGGCAATGGTGGAGGACTTTACACGGAAATGTCGATATCCTTCTTGGGTAACAACAAATGTAGGGGAACTTCTGACTGGTATCAGGCTTATTCCGAGAAGAAGACGATAAACGGAACCTATAAGGCTAAAGGAATAAACTAATCGCCACTTTTATGGTTGATGACGTTGAGGTCAAGTTGGAATTCGATGTGTCGGAAAATGGGCGCATTTTGTCTTTTGACCACTCTGACCCAGAAATGGGAGGCACTATGGGAATAGATATCATGTCATTGAAGCTTCAACGCTGAGGCGGAAAATGACAAGCGAAGTCTATAGAGTCCTTTAATTAAGACACATTCGTAATAAAAAAATGTAAAAATCCCATTCGCGTTTTTATAGTCCATTTCTTTTTATACGCTGTCTCGGAAGAAAAAAGAACGGGCTTCTTTTTGTTCTGCGCTCGATTTTCGTATTTTTGGATAAAATACTCTATCTCGGCATAAAAAAAGAACGAGGTTCTTTTTGTTCTGCGCTCGATTTTCGTATTTTTCACTTTTCACTTTTCACTTTTCACTGTTTTATGTGTACCTTTGCACCCCATAATATAGAGAATGTATAGAATAAGGTGAAAGATTGAAACAAGAAACATGAGCAAAGATCATAATACAAGTGCTTTTTCGATGATAGCCGACTACGAGGGCGACATCCGCAACCTTTTTGAAACGGGTGTGGACGGCGATTTGCCCATTCTGGCAACACGCAACCTGGTGATGTTTCCCGGGGTGGTGTCGCCCATCATGATTGGCAGGCCGATGAGCCTGAAACTCATTGACATGATACGCAAGTCGCCCAACATCATGTTTGCCATCTTCTGCCAGAAAGACCCGTCGGTGGAGTCTCCCGGCATGGACGACCTCTTTGAATACGGCGTCTTTGCCAAGGCGGTGAGGATTCTTGAACTTCCCCACGATGCCGGCTTGTCGGTCATCGTGCAGGGCTTCGGGCGGTGTAAGCTGAAGGGACTCACCAAAAAGCCGTCGCTGCTGATGGGTGAAGTGGAAAAATGCCCCGAGGAATTTCCCGAGGACGACGCCGTGTTCAACGCCGCCGTGGAGGACGTGAAAATCGTGGTCAAGCAGTTCATCAAACATAGCGACGACCTGCCCGACGAGGCCACCTTCGCCATCGACAACATCCATAACAACATCATCCTGCTTAACTTCACCTGTTCGAGCATGCCCCTCAGTATCAAGGAGAAAATAGGGCTGCTCGCCGAAACAAACATTAAGGACAGGACGCTCTCGCTACTCAAAATCCTGCACCGCGAAGTGCAGTTGCTTGAGTTGAAGGAGAACATCAGGTCGAAAACGCGCGAAGACCTGGACGAACAGCAGAGAGAATATTTCCTTCAACAGCAGATAAGGAACATCAAGGAGGAACTGGGCAACGGCGACGGCTCGCCCGAACGGAAAGAGCTGCTGGAGAAGGCCAAGGACAAGATGTGGTCCGACGAAATCAGGGACACCTTCTACAAGGAGTTGGACAAACTGGAAATGCTCAACCCGCAGGGTCCCGAATATAGCGTTCAGATGAACTACCTGCAGGTGATGGTGGAACTGCCTTGGGGCAAGTTCACCTTCGACGACCTGGACCTGAAACGTGCGCAGAAGGTGCTCGACAAGGACCACTATGGCATGGAGAAAGTGAAAGAGCGCATATTGGAATACATGGCGGTGTTGTCGCTGCGGGGTGACCTTAAGTCGCCCATACTCTGCCTCTACGGCCCTCCGGGCGTGGGAAAAACGTCTTTGGGCAAGAGCATCGCCGAGGCCATGCACCGGAAATATGTGCGCATTTCACTGGGCGGCATGCACGACGAAAGCGAAATTCGCGGACACAGAAGGACCTACGTGGGCGCCATGCCCGGAAGAATCATCAAGGCCATCCAGAAAGCTGGCTCGTCGAACCCCGTTTTCATCCTTGACGAGATAGACAAGGTGACGCAAAACACCATCAACGGCGACCCCTCGTCGGCACTGCTCGAAGTGCTCGACCCGGAGCAGAACTTCGCATTCCACGACAACTACCTTGACGTGGACTACGACCTGAGCAAAGTGCTCTTCATTGCCACCGCCAACGACCTTAACACCATTCCGAGGCCGCTGCTCGACAGGATGGAAGTCATTGAGGTGAGCGGCTATACCACCGAAGAGAAAATAGAGATTGCCAAACGCCACCTGCTGCCCAAGGAAAAGGAAAACACCGGACTGAAGGAAGAAAAGAAACTGACCTTCAACAAGGCCGCCATCGAAAGAGTGATTGAGCAATACACCCGCGAAAGCGGCGTAAGACAACTGGAAAAGCAGCTGAACAAGGCCCTGCGCAAGATGGCTTTTGCCAAGGCACGCGACGGAGAGCTGCCCTACCTGAAAATTACGCCCCAGGAGGTGAAAGACCTGCTGGGAAAGCCGCCTTTCTACAGAGACATCTATCAGGGCAACGAATATGCCGGCGTGGTGACAGGACTGGCATGGACCAGCGTGGGCGGAGAAATTCTCTTCATTGAAACAAGCCTGAGCAAGGGAAAGGGAGCAAAACTGACACTCACCGGCAACCTGGGCGACGTGATGAAGGAGAGTGCCGTGCTGGCCTTGGAATACATCAAGGCACATGCCACGACGCTCAACATCAACTACCGCATTTTCGACAATTACAACATCCACATCCACGTGCCAGAAGGGGCAACGCCCAAGGACGGACCGTCGGCGGGCATCACCATTGCCACGTCGGTGGCATCGGCACTCACCCAACGGAAAGTGAGGAAAAACACGGCCATGACCGGCGAAATAACGCTGAGGGGAAAGATATTGCCTGTGGGTGGCATCAAGGAAAAAATACTGGCGGCAAAACGCGCCGGAATCACCGACATCGTGATGTGCGTAGACAACAAGAAGGACGTGGAGGAAATCAACGACAACTACCTCAAAGGCATCAACTTCCACTATGTGGAGAACGTTCAGGAGGTATGGGCGTTTGCCCTCACCGACGAACTGGCCGCCAATGCCATCAGCTTTGAGATAGACGAAGAAGAGAAGAAGGCATGACATTTGAAATAGAACACACCGACAATGCCAGCGATGCCCGGGCCGGATGTATCACCACCGCGCACGGCAGCATCAAGACGCCCATCTTCATGCCCGTGGGAACGGCAGGAAGCGTGAAAGGTGTACACTTCAGCGAACTCAGGGAGCAGGTGAAGGCACAGATCATACTGGGCAACACCTATCACCTGTACCTAAGGCCCGGCCTGCAGATACTCAGGCAGGCGGGAGGGCTCCACAAGTTCAACACCTGGGACAAGCCCATACTGACCGACAGCGGAGGCTTTCAGGTGTTTTCGCTCACCGGCATCAGGAAGCTGAAAGAAGAAGGTTGCGAGTTCCGGTCGCACATCGACGGCTCTAAGCACATCTTCACCCCCGAGAACGTCATGGACACCGAGCGTATCATCGGCGCCGACATTATGATGGCCCTGGATGAATGCCCGCCGGGAGAAAGCGACTATGGCTATGCCAAGAAAAGCCTGGCACTGACAGAACGGTGGCTCGACAGGTGCCTGAAAAGATTCCAGGAAACGGAACCACTCTACGGCTATGAGCAGTCGCTCTTCCCCATCGTGCAGGGCTGCAAATACAAGGACCTCAGGACAGAGGCCGCAAAGTTCGTGGCCGACAAGGGCGCCGACGGCAACGCCATCGGAGGGCTGGCGGTGGGAGAACCCACCGAGGTGATGTACGAGATGATTGAGGTGGTGAACGGCATATTGCCTAAGGACAAACCGCGATACCTCATGGGCGTGGGAACGCCGCAGAACATTCTGGAAGCCATTGAGCGCGGAGTGGACATGTTCGACTGCGTGATGCCCACAAGAAACGGGCGCAACGGCATGCTGTTCACCTATGAAGGCACCATCAACATGCGCAACAAGAAGTGGGAAAACGACTTCTCGCCCATCGACGAAGACGGATGCGACATCGACCGGCTGCACACGAAGGCTTACCTGCACCACCTGTTCAAGGCCCAGGAGCTATTGGCCCTGCAAATAGCAAGCATTCACAACCTGGCCTTCTATCTCAGGCTCGTGGGCGACGCGCGCGCACATATTATAAAAGGTGACTTTGTGGAATGGAAACGCAAGGTCATCGACAATCTCGGAAGAAGAAGATAACCATGGACCGCAGGACAATCAGGAAATACCACAGGCCGTTGAAAATGGCCAGGGCGATGAAAGCCACCGGCAGCAGGATGAAAACCGCGGCCCAGCGGTTGTCATGGCTCAGGTATGTCAATCCGTTCCGCTACATCAAGAAGCTCGACTGGTATATCATCCGGAAGTTCATTGGCACCTATTTCTTTGCCATTGCACTGATTATCAGCATTTCCATCGTTTTCGACGTGAACGAAAACTTGGCGAAGTTCGCGCAGTACCATGCTCCGCTGAAGGCCATCGTACTCGACTACTACGTCAACTTCGTCCCCTACTTCGCCAACCTCTTCTCTCCCCTCTTTGTCTTTATTGCCGTCATTTTCTTCACTTCAAGGCTGGCGGGCAATTCCGAAATCATTTCCATGCTTGCAGCCGGTGTCAGTTTTAAGCGCCTTATGCGGCCGTATATGATTTCGGCGGCACTCATCGCCTCGCTCTCTTTCTACCTCGGCTCATACATCATTCCAAAGGGCACCATCATCAGGCAGAACTTTGAAACGATGTATAAGAACAAGAAGAAAAACACGTCGGCCGAAAACGTGCAACTGCAAGTGGGAAAAGGCGTTATCGCCTACATACAGCACTACGACAACCTGTCGAAGCGGGGCTACGGCTTTTGCCTCTACCAGTTTGAGAACAAGAAACTGGTGAGCCACATGACCGCCAACGAGATACAATACGACACCATCAGCGACTCGAAATATCACTGGAAGGCGCAGCAGTGGCGCATCAGGGAAATGCGGGGCATGAGGGAAAAGATTACCAGCGGTGCCACCAAGGACACCGTCATCATGATGGAGCCCACCGACCTGGTGTTCTCAAAAGGCCAGCAGGAAACCTTCACCAGCCCGCAGCTGAAACAATACATCAGCAAGCAGATAGACCGCGGCTCGGGGAATGTGGTACAGTATGAGGTGGAATACCATAAACGCATCGCCTCCTCCTTCGCGTCGTTCATCTTGACAACCATCGGCGTCAGCCTTTCGTCAAGAAAAAGGAAAGGCGGAATGGGCCTCTACTTAGGCATTGGCCTGGCACTGAGTTTCACCTACATCATGTTGCAGACCGTCTCGGCCACCTTTGCCATCAAAGCCGATGCCCCGCCCATGCTGGCCGCATGGACGCCAAACATCATTTTCACCGTTATTGCATGGTTCTGCTACAGGCATGCACCAAACTAAAAAAGTGAAAAGAAAAAAGGAAAGGCCCCCTCTTATCCCCCCTTGGGGGGAGGAAAAAAGCCAACCCCGCCATAGGGGCCGGGGGTGGGCCTCTCATCATAAATTATAATTAGAACTCATAACTAAAAGTACCTTTATCATTTAGCGAAGCGCAATGGATTTTTACGATTTAGACCTTAACGACAACACCCTCGACGCGCTCGACGCGATGAACTTCACCACCTGCACGCCGGTTCAGGAGAAGTGCATCCCCGAAATACTCAACGGCCGCGACGTGCTCGGCGTGGCGCAGACAGGCACGGGAAAGACCGCCGCCTACCTGCTCCCCGTGCTCAGCATGCTCGACGACGGACAGTGCACATTCCCCGACGGCCGCACGGCGCTGTTCCCCCACGATGCCATCAACTGCGTCGTGATGAGCCCCACCCGCGAACTGGCACAGCAGATAGACCAGGCCATGCAGGGCTTCGCCTACTACATGCCGGGCGTGAGCAGCATAGCCGTTTACGGCGGAAACGACGGCTCGCGCTACGATCAGGAATACAAGGGACTGCAGCTCGGCGCCGACGTGGTGATAGCCACCCCCGGCCGTTTGAAAAGCCATATCAGCATGGGCAACGTGGACCTGGGGCGCACCTCCTTCTTCATTCTCGACGAGGCAGACCGCATGCTCGACATGGGGTTCAGCGACGACATCCTGTCCATAGCACGCCTGCTGCCCCCAACCTGCCAGACCATCATGTTTTCGGCCACCATGCCGGCAAAGATAGAACAGCTGGCCAAGACACTCCTCAAGGACCCCGCCATCGTGAAAATTGCCGTCAGCAAGCCCGTGGAAAAAATCCATCAGCAAGCCTATGTGTGCCACGAGACGCAAAAGACCAAAATCATACGCCACCTCTTCAAACTCGGCCAGTTGCGGCGCGTCATCATCTTCTCATGCAGCAAGCTCAAGGTGAAAGATATCACCCGCGAACTGCGGCAGATGAACATCAACGCCGACCAGATGCACTCCGACCTCTCGCAGCAGGAGCGCGACGACGTCATGTACCGCTTCAAGACAGGACAGGTGGATGTGCTCGTGGCCACCGACATCGTGGCACGCGGCATCGACATCGACGACATCGCCATCGTCATCAACTACGACGTGCCCCGCGACAGCGAAGACTACGTCCACCGCATAGGGCGCACTGCCAGGGCTGAGCGCGAGGGAAGGGCCATCACCCTCGTCAGGGGATGGGACATCACCTATTTCATGCAGATAGAAAACTTCCTCGGCTACACCGTGGAGAAAGTGCCACTGCCCAACGGTATGAACGGCCCCGAATACAAGGTCATGAACAAACGGGGCGGCCGCGCCGTCTTCCACAAACACGGGAAAAAAGACAACAAAAAGAGACAGGTGAAAAGGAAAAGTGAAAAATAAAGCCCCCCTCTAATCCCCCCTTGGGGGGAAGATGTAGGCGGTTTTCTCTCCCCTCCTTACGGGAGGGGCCGGGGGTGGGGCCTCTCCTCATAATTCATAACTAAGAATTCATATTTAAAAAACATTTAGCTCCTAAAAGTGAAAAGTTGAAAAAATTAAATACTATGTCAACAAAAATAAGCATCTATCGGTTCCCGTCTATCGTTTATTGTTTATTGTTTATTGTTTATTGTTTCCCCTTCGTCGCTTGTCATGAAAGCCTGGAAGACAGGGCAGAACGGACATGCAGGGAAGAAACCCACAGGAACTGTCCTCAGCGCCTGGGCGGAGAAATGGTGATGGACAGCATCACCTTCGACCGCGCCACGCGCACCATCGTCCACCACGTCACCCTGAGCGGACACCTCGACACCGTCACCACCGCCATGAAGACCTCCCTCGGCGCCAACATCCTCAAGGAGCTGCAGAACCAGACAGGCAATAAAATCTTCAAAGACGCCGCCATCAACTTCCGATACACCTTCAACTCACAACGCAACGGCGACATCCTCTACGACTTCACATTCAAAAAAGAAGACTATTATTAAGTGAAGAGTGAAAAGTGAAGAGTGAAGAATGCAGAAGGTATCGCGAGCGAATAGCGAGAACGAAGTGGCAATTTGCTGCCGCCATCGTTGTAGGTCTGGAAGGAAATTCTTCACTCTTCACTTTTTTTATTTAACCACGACCTTTTTACCACCTTTGATGTAGAGCCCCTTCACTGCGGGCCGTCCGCTATGTTTGCGTCCATCCAAGGAGTACCACCCGTCATTGTCATTTGTAACTTCCAAATTCTCATTCACCCACGGAGCGTCGTCAATGCCCGTTGGAATGAGCGATTTGTCGGTGAAGTATCCCGGACGACTCGGGCCACCGTCGATGCGGGCGTAGAGCAAGCCGTCATGATTGTAGCTGTAGGTCGTGCCTTGCCCGCCTTTGAGCTTCGAGCAGTAACTGAACACGCCCGTAGAACCGCCGGTGCCCACACTCTTCGTGCTCCATCCTTCACCGGCATAGATGGTCCTCAGGTTTTTGCAGTCGGAGAACATATATGCGAAGCGGGTCACCTTGGAAGTGTTGAAATTCGTCAGGTCAAGCTTCTTCAAGTTGACGCAGCCAGAGAACATTCTTTCCATGTCTGTCACCTTGCTTGTGTTGAAATGGCTCACGTCAAGGCTTTCCACGGAGAGGCCGTCGAACATCCATTTCATGTTAGTGACGTTGCCCGTGTCAAAGTTGCTCACGTCGAGACTTTTCAGGCTATGGCAATTGTAAAACATATTGTCCATGCCCGTCACCAGACTCGTGTTGAAACCGCTCACGTCGAGCGACTCCAGCATCTTGCAGCCAGAGAACATATTCATCATTATTGTCACCTTGCCCGTGTCGAAGTTGCTCACGTCGAGCGACACCAGCTTCTCGCAATACTCAAACATGTTGTTCATGTTCGTCACCTCACTCGTGTTAAGGAAACTCAAACCCTCGATGCTCTCAAGAAGCCTCATGCCGCTGAACCATGAATAGGTGGTAACGGGCCGCACAGTGGCAAACGAGCTGTCGAAGACCACCTTGGTGACATTGGCGCAGCTGTTGTTCCATTGGTCAGAGAGGCCAAACACCAGGACGTTCTCAGTCCCCTCCCAAACCGCTCTCTTGTCGTCGAACCAGAACGTAAGGACGTTGTCCGCCATCACCACATAGGGCTCCCTGCCCTTGTTGGTGAGGTACCCCGGCTTGCTCGTTCCTTCATCGGCGCGGGCATAGGTCTTGTCGGTGTATGAGCTGTTGTAAGTGGTGCCCCTGCCGCCCTTCAGGTTCACGCAGTTGAGGAACATATTGGCAGACTTGGCCGAGGTCACGTTGCTCAAGTTCCAATTCTCGCCGCACCAGATGGTCACAAGATTGGAACAGCCGCGGAACATGTTGCCGGTGTTGGTCATGACGCCGGTGTCCCAGCTGCTCAGGTCAAGGCTATTCAGGCCCGAGCAGCCCTGGAACATGTTGTACACATTCGTCACCTTGCCCGTGTCCCAGCTGCTCACGTCAAGGCTGCCCAGTCTGCCGCAGCCGTAGAACATGTTGGCCATTGAAGTTACGTTCCGGGTGTTGAAACGAGTGGCGTCGAGGCTGCGCAGGTTGCAGCAGCCGGAGAACATGGCGGTCATGTTCGTCACGTTAATCGTATTCCACGAAGAGTCAATGGTAATGCTGACAAGCCCACTGCAACCATAGAACATATTGTTCATGTCTTGAACATTTCTGGTGGTGAAATCACTCAAGTCAAGACTGCTTAGGCCGCTGCAACCATAGAACATGCCGCTCATGTCCGTCACCTCGTCTGTTTCCAATGCACTCACGTCAAGGCTGCTCAGGCCGCCGCAACCATAAAACATGTTCTGCATGGATTGCACACGGTGGGTGTCGAAAAGGCCCAAGACGAGGCTGCCCAACCCGCTGCAATTATAGAACATCCAGGCCATCTTCGTTGTATGGAATGTATTGAAACTGCTTACGTCAAGGGCCGTCAGGCCCGAGCAGCCATGGAACATGCTGCCCATGTCCGTCACTTTATATGTGTTGAAACCGCTCACGTCGAGTTCGGTCAGCAGGCGGCAATCGGTAAACATGCTATTCATGTCAGTTACGTTCCCCGTGTCGAAACCGCTCACGTCGAGTTCCGACAGCATGCCGCAACCATAGAACATGCTGTTCATGTTTGTCACCTCCGACGTGTTAAGATACTCTATGCCCACTATGGTGCTCAGGTATGACGTATCTCCCAAGCCAGATGAAAACCATTTACAGGTGCTCTTGGGCCTTGCCGACAAAAACGACCGGTCGAAGACAACCCTGATGATGTCCGTGCGGTGGTCGGTGAACCAGCCAGGGGCTTCGTCGCCCGTGTTCAGCGTGTACTTCGTTCCCGCACGCGTGTCTTTGTTCCCATCGCGGTAAAAAGTAAGGACACCGTAATTATATCCGTTTACTTTGGTATAGACGGCGTATGTGGAAATGTTTAAGAATGTAAAATATCCGGGGCTGGAAGACCCGCCGTCAGGGCGGGCATAAGTCTGGTCAATGTTGTTCCTGTCGTATGTGGTGCCCATGCCTCCCACAAGTTTACGGCAATCCAGGAACATATGGTCTCCATTTAAAACACCGTCCGTATTCCAGCCTTCTCCACAATAAATGGTTTCCAAAAAAAAGCATTGGGAAAACATTGTATACATGTTAGTCACTTTGTGAGTGTCCCAGGAGCTCAAGTCAAGAACTGTCAGATTACAGCAATACTCAAACATGCTGCCCATGAGCTCCACTTCGTGTGTGTCGAAGCCGCTGACATCAATTTCGTGAAGGGACCGGCAATTTTCGAACATGTACTGCATGTATTTCACCTTGGAAGTATTCAAATTGCTGATGCCTTCAATTGTTTTTAAATTAATCAACCGGCCAAACCAGTATGCGGTACTTATAGGCCTCGCGTAAGAGAAGGAATCATCAAAAACGGCCTTGGTAATACTGGATTGATAACCAATCCATGCCGGATAATTAGTGAAGACAGTGGGCAAATCATAAATCATTCCCGTTCCCAAGCGGGTTTCTCTCAGGTCATCGTAGTAGAATGTGAGGATGCCGTCTGTTTCATCTTCGGTAAACACGACGTAGGCTTCCCTTGCGGAAGCAGTGGCGGCGCACAGAAACAGCAGGGCCGCCATAAGGAGTAGTAATTTTGTCTTCATATAGTTACAGTTTTAAGGGTTAATGACTTTGTGATAATGAAACTGTTGGCAAATATACAAAATCTTTTTCAATTACGCATCAGTCATGTAAAGATTTTAAAAAAAAACTCTCCGACTTTGCTGGATTAACAATTATCCCAAATTCAGTGGAACAGCAGAACCTTGAAAAACGGGTTTGTATATGGGTAAAAACACATGAAAAATCTTTACAAATTCACCTTTTCCGAGGCGCATTTGTAAGTCATTGACAATCAACACAATAAAAATAAAGGAAAGTTTGGCGGTAAATTGAGGGCCTTAAAGTGCCAATTCTCTCCCCGAAAAGTGCCAATTTGCCGCCCTCAATTTACCGCCAAACTATGTGATGAGCTGGAGAAGCGATGAAAAATCTTTACAATCCCCCTTAACTCCGCGGGCCAAAAAAAAGGGTGTGCGTTTGTATTGCGCACACCCAGTGTATAGGTTTGTTGTCTGTAAGGTCTTACATAAAGAGGTAGCGGTTGTCCTTGATTTCGGCGTTTAAAGAGAGCTCCTGCATGAAATTGTTGAGGCGCTGCTGCAGGCGCTGGCGTGCCTGTTTCTCGGTTTCTTTCTCGTCGAACTTTGCGCCTTCGCGCATTTTCTTCTCTTTCACGGTGAAGAGGAACACGCCGCCGTTGCCCTTTACGGGAGCCTTGCTGAACTGTCCGGCCTTGGTGCCTGCGATGGCGCCGCTCAGTGCGGGCTCGCTGCTGCCGGTGGCCTGCACGAAGACGGGTGCGGCAAAGGTAATCTGGCGCAGGGAGTCGGTGATCACGGCACCCTGCTGCTTGGCCTTCGACATGCTGTCAACGCCTTTTATCTTGGCAAGTATCTGCTCGGCTTTCTTGTCCTTGATGACCTCGTTTTTCACGTAGTTCTTCAGCTGCTCGTTCTGGAGGGTGGCGAAGCCTTTTTCGTTGATGTTGTCGCAGACCATGACAAAGAGGTGGTCGCTGTTGTCGCCGCACTCATAGAGCTGCGACACCTCGCCCTTCTTGCACTGGAAGAGCCAGCGCAGTGCCTCGCGGGTGCGGCTCACGCCTGCCACGTTGTGCTCGGTGGTGCGCACGCCGGGCTGTTCCTCCACCTTGTAGCCGTATTTCTCAGCGTTCTTCTGAAGGGCCTCGAGGTTGCGGTTTTCGCTTACGAACTGCGAGAATTTGTTATAGGCTGCGTTGTAGGTGTCCTTTGAGAAGTCGATGGGCTTCTTGATGACGGCAGCCGTATATTTTGTGGTGATGCCTTTCTTGCCGGTGACCTGCAGGATGAGCGTGGCGCCGGTGAGGTCGAGGCGCTTGAGGGCGTTCACCTCGGCGGTGTTAAGGGTGATGAGGTAGTTGCGGGTGTCGGCGTCCATCGACGGTGCTTTCTGATACTGCTGGCTGGTGAGCCAGTTCTTCTCACCCGTCTGGCCGTATTTCTTGGCAATGGCCTCGAAGTCGGCGCCGCCCTGCAGGGCTGTGAAGATGCTGTCGGCGCGCTTGGCGGTCTCCTGGGCATCGGCGGCGGCCACGGTGATGGCGCGGAACTCGATGCTGTCGGGCAACTGCTGCTTGGCAATGAGCTTCATGACGTTGAGCGTGTTGTCGCGCTTGTTCTCAACAGGCTCGGAGGTGGCGCCCACGGCCATGGAGTCGAGCTTCAGGGCGATGTCGGAGGGGAAGGCGGAACGCGTCTGGGGAATGCCCAGCCAGGGCACTGTGGAGGCGCTCTTGCGGATGACCTCCTCGGGGTTCTCGGCCTCTGCGAGCTGTGCCTTCAGGTCTTTCACCTCTTTGTCGATGGCTGCGCGGTCGGCGTCGGAGGCTTCCACCTTCACGTCAACATATTTGATGTCGCGCGTTTCCTCCATCTGGCGGAAGCGGGGCTTCAGTTCGTTGTACTTGGCCTGCAGTTCGGCATCGGTCACCTTCACGTCGTCGTCCTTGATGGCGGAATAGGGGAAGGAGGCGAGCTGTACCTCGCTTTCCTCGTTCTGTGCCTGGAAGAGGGCTTTTGCTGACACGGGGTTGGAGAGCATGCAGGAGGTGAGGAGTGCCTGGTACTTCTGGGCCAGAATCTGCTGGCGCAGGGTCTTCTCAATGAAGAGGGTGTAGTTGTACATGGGGCGGTACTGCTCGGCGGCCTGCGGGTTCTGCTTCACGGCTTTCTGATAGTCGTTTCTGAACTTGGTGAGCTGGTTGACGTCGAAGCGGCCGGTCTGCTGGTTGACGAAGGGCGTCTGCTGGAGCATGGGGTTGGTGCCCTGCACGAAGATGTCGTGCATTTCGTCGTCGGTGACGGTGATGCCCAGTTTCTTGGTCTCGGCCTCCATGATGGTGTTCTGCACCAGCTGGTTCCAGACCATGTCGCGCACCTGGCTCGACTCCTCGTCGGTGAGGTTTTCGCGTCCTTGAGTAATCTTGATGACGTCGAGGTATTCATCGACGTTTTTCTGATACTCCTGATAATCGATTTTTTTACCTAACACTTCTCCGATTTGCTGGCGCGACTGATTCCTGATGGAATCGCAACCGCGCACCAGTTCTTCGGCAATGAATGCAAAAAGGGCCAGGCCGATAACTCCTACGAGCACGGGGCCCCAGCTTCTGATTTTTCCAATTGCTGCCATTTGTTTTTTTATTGTTTATTATGATGTTTTTTACTGCTTGCCGGTAGTGCCGAAAGAGCCTCCTGGAAGGCGCAAAACGGGCACATTCGCCTAAAACGGCACAAAATTACAAAAAAGCTGGTAAATAACGGCAAAAAACTTGCAAAAAGTTTAATTTTGGGTCACTTTCAGCCTTACAAGCTCTATTTTTGTCATCGTATTCTTGATAATTCTGAACTCAAAGCGCCCGATGGTCACTGTTTCGTTGAGTTTCGGGAAACTCTGGTATTCGTGCAAGATGAGGCCGCCAAGGGTCATGTATTCCTCGCTTTCGGGAAGGTCGAGGCCGAACATTTCGTTCACTTTGTCAATCTCGAGCCTTGCTGAGAGGATGAATTCGTTATCGCCGATTTTCTTTGCCGTATAGCTGGAGTTGTCGTGCTCGTCTTCTATCTCGCCGAAGATTTCTTCCACGATGTCTTCCAGCGAGACGATGCCGCTGGTGCCGCCAAACTCGTCGATGACCACTCCGAGCGATTTCTTCTGCTGCATGAAGATGCGCATGAGCTTCTTGGCGGTCATCGTTTCGGGAACAAACGGCATTTCGCGAATAAGGGCCTTCAGGCGGAACGGTTGGCGAGCCTCGCCTTCGAGCCTGAACATGTCGGAAGAATGGACATAGCCCACGATGTGGTCAATATCCTCGTGATAGACAATGATTTTCGACTTTCCGTTTTCCACGAACGCCTCCATGAGGTCTTCCTTTCCGCAGGTGTCGGCAACGGCGCATATCTCGGTGCGCGGCACCATGCAATCCCTCACCTTGCGGTCGGCGAAGTCGAGCGCGTTCTGGAAAATCTTCACCTCTTCTTCTATCTCCTCATCGCTGGCGGCGTTGTCGATGCTCGACTGGACGAGGTAGTCGAGGTCAACCTTCGAGAACTCTTCGTCTTTTTCCTCTTTTGGCACCTTCACGCCCACAAGAAGCAGGAGGGCCCTCGACAAAAAGGTGCAAAAGCGCGAGATGGGCCACAAAAGTACATAAAGAAGAAATGCCGGGAAGGCAAAGATGATGAGCATGCGGTTGGGGTTGCTCTTGAAGAAAATTTTCGGAAGAAATTCGCCGGTGAACAGGATGATGAGCGTTGACAGGATGGTATCGAGCGACACCTTCAACGCATCACTGTCGATGTTGCGGAAAATGGTGTTGTCAAAGAAGATGGCCACCAGAATGCCATAGACCACCAGCACAATGTTGTTGCCCACGAGCATGGTGCTCACAAAATTGTTGGGGTGGCGATAGAACACCTGGAGGGGGAAGCGTGCAATGCCCATTTTCTCTTTCTCCACCTCGGCCTGCATGCGGTTGCTCGACACGAAAGCAATCTCCATGCCCGAGAAGAAGGCAGAAAACAACATGGTGGCCAGGATGCCTATGATGAGTTGTAAGTCTATTTCAGACGACATGTTTTGTTTATGAAATCATTTTTTGTGATTGACAATCTGAGGCTGCTTGAAGTTGGGATGGCGTTTCGACTCCTTCAGGCTGTCGGGAGCACTGAGCAGGGTGTCGCCCTCGTTCTCTCCCATCCCGTCGGCTCCCTTCACGAAAGAGCCCTTGGAATTGCTCACGCGGTAGTGGGTCATGTGTTCATCGCTCAGGAAATAGGAGCCTTGCAACTCGCGCGTCGGGGTGACCACTCTCGAGAACTTATTGCTATAGAATTCCTGCCTGATTTGGTCCCAAAAGAGTTCTTCGCTCGAAAAGCGCAACCCGTCTTTCGTCCTCACTTTCACCCTTCCTCTGAGTTCCCACAAACGCCTCTGGTCGAGGTAGTAAGCGGTGTCTGCCTGAATAAAAGCCTCAATATGGAAATTCTCGTCGAACTGCTCAAGAAAGAGGCCTTTCTCAAAAAGCCATTTGGTGGGATTTTTCACTTGGTTGACTTCCCATTTCTCTGTCACAATGCGATATTTGATAACCCCTGAATCGCTGATAAGCGTGTTCACTCCCCAAGTGGTCATCACCGAAGCCGAGTCCTCGGGATTGATGGCCGGTGCTATATGCTCTATGGCATCGTCGCAGCCGGTCAGCAGGACGTAGCCATACAAGAACACAAGGAAGGGAAACAATTTCTTCATCTTGAACAAGGGGAAGCACAACACCAGGGCACTACTCCACCTTCCACTTCATGAACCAGCGCTCGTTGAACGTAATGCCCAAATTGATGCGGAAAGTGTTTTCGGCGAGCAGTCCGTTGCCCGACAGCCGCGACCATTGAGCGGAAAGATTAAGAATGCTGCGGTTGTTGTATGTGTTGACGATGGGGATGCCGAAGCCTGCGCTCACCGACATCTCCTTGGGTCCGTCGTTGCCGTTGATTTTGTAGTTTGTAGTGCCGTAGGACACGCCGGCACGGTAACGCAGGCGGTTGAAGAAACCGCGCGTCATCTCGGCCTTGCAATACTCTCCGCCGAGCACTATCTTGTGGCGGTCGTTGAAATAGTCGCCGCTCATTGCATACGACGGCGTGTTGCCGTTTACCTGATAGATGGGGAAACTGATCTTGCTCCACTGCTGCAAATGGTAGTCAACGCCCACCTTCAGCTGGTTGTTGTGGTTGAACATCAGTCCCGCCGACAGCATGTTGGGCAGTTCCAGCCCGTCTTTCACCTCGTAGCTGCTGGTGTTGGAAACACCGGTCTGCGTGTTATAGCTGGTGACACGGCACGAGGGGTCGCCACCGACATTGTGGCCGGGACTGAAAGTGGCACCCACCGTAAGGCTGTTCTTCTTGTCCAGCGGTACGGTGTATTGCACGCCCAGGTCTATCTTGTAATTGGTAAGGGTGGCATCGTAGGTTTTCGAGAGACTACTGATGGTTGCCTCGCTATAAACATTTGTGATGGAGCGCGTAAAACTGCCCCAGATATAGCTGGCGTTGACGCCCACCGAAAGGTTGCGCAAGGGTGACCATCCCACGCCCACGAAGGCCTGGTGCAGTCCGCCGGAGCCTGAATACGACTGTGTTGAGGCCACAGTGTTATCGCCGTTGACGGATGAGGTGGAAGAGAAGCTATAGCCCACATTCGAGAAGGGCAGCAGGCCGAAACTCATGCCCAACCCGCGGGCCACGCGAAAACCGGCAATGGCATACTCAAAATCGGCATTCTTGGCATTTTTCTTCTTGCCGTTCTCACTGAAATTGGTCAGCTGTCCCGAAACGCCAACGTCGAAGATAAACGAAAGCGAGTCGATGGAGCTGTAAGAAGCAGGGTTGATGAAATTCACCTGGTTGTGCTCCTTATAGCCCACGCCCAGGCCGTTCATACCTCGGTTGCCGCCGCCCGTCTGGTCGGCAAGCACGCCAAAGCCATATTGTGAGTAAGGGGAATTAGTGCCGCTCTGGGCCGATGCAGCGAGCACGACAAAGGTCATTGCCAGCCCGCAGAATATCTTTCTCATATACTTTTTTCTCATTGCAACCTTCTATTTCTCCGGCCTCGAAAACGGTGTTTTTTTAATGCTTCAGTGGGAGGCCGGACAAAAGTCGGTGCAAAATTATTGAAAAAAATCGATATACAAGCAATGTGCGCCCGAAATATGCCACTTTATTTTACTATTTTAATAATAAATGTAGAATATTTGGGAAAAGCGCGAGATAAAAAGTGAAGAGTGAAGAGTGAAGAGTGAAGAATGCCGAAGGTATCGCGAGCGATTAGCGAGAACGAAGTGGCAATTTGCTGCCGCCTTTTAAGTGAAGAGTGAAGAATTTGCTGCCGGACCCACAACGATGGCGGCAGCAAATTCTTCACTCTTCACTTTTCACTCTTCACTTATAAAAGCTTCACTTAATTTAGTTCATTCTCGGGGGCCGGCCGCCGCCGAAACCGCCGCCGAAGCCGCCGCCGCCGAAGCCGCCGGGCCTGCCGCCGCCAGGACGTCCGCCTCCGGGAGGCATTCCCGGGCCACCGAAGCCACGGCCCATCATGCCGCGCATCTGCTGGCGCGATGCCTTTGTGCCAAACATATTCATGCGGTAGATGACATGTAGCATGACGTAGCTGTTGATGCTATTGTATTCAACGTCGTTGCGCGACATGGCACTGATAGTGCGGCTATAGTTGCTTTGCTCGTGCAGGATGTCGTAGAACTGAAGGCTCACGGTGAGCGGTTTGCCGCGAAGGAAGCTTTGCGAAATCTGCGCGTTCCAGATAAGCTCGTTGGTGTTCATCGACTTGTCGCTGTAGCCTCTGCGGCTCTGGTTGTGCAGGTCGGTGGAAATGCTCGAGCCCCAGGGAGCAAAGATGTTGATGCTGCCGCCATAAGAGAACTGCCAGGTGTCGAGGTTGCTGCTGCTCTGAAGCATGTTGCGGGTGTGCATATAGTTGAACGAACCGTCGAGGGCAATCTCAAACCAGTCTTTTCTGAAGCTGCCTTGCAAGCGTTCCATGATGCTTGTGGAGCGGGTCTTGTTCTTGCGCGATGCCTTCAGGCCGTAGTCGTAGAGGTAGCCCACCATGTTATTGTAGTTGACCATGGTGAAGGTGTTCACGTTCCACACGCCAGCCGAGTCGATGGCGGTGTTGAACATCAGTCCCAGTCCGGCGTTCCAGTTGCCGTTGATGTTTTCGGGCCTTGTAATGGTTCCACCCGTCAGTTCGTTGTATCTCACCATGCTGGCAATGCTATTGCGTGTATTGCTATAATTGGCAAAGGTCATGATGCTGCGCTGATGGTCTATGAAATAGGTGTTGTAGTTCAGGCGCAGGTTGTTGCTGAACGAGGGTTTCAGTCCGGGGTTACCCTTCGTAATGCTCAGCGGATTGCTGTCGTCGGTGATGTCGAGCAGGTCGCTCATTTGCGGCTGAGACGTGGTGCCGCGGTAGTTGAGCCTCAGCTCGGTGACGTCGTTGGGCATGTAGCGCAGGTCGAGGGTCGGGGTGACGTTGAACACGTTGCGAACGGTGTCGGTGTGAAGACCCTGATAGTCCTGCACGAACTTCGATTTCTGCGGCTGGAACATCACGCCGGCGTTCAGGCGGTATTTGTCGCGAACCAGCAGGAAGCTGACGTTCATCTCGTGGATGTAGTTCTTATATTCTGAGAAGCGGCTGAGGTCTTTGTCCAGGAATTTGGTCCAGTTGCCGGGCACCACGGTCAGGTAGTCGTCCCATCCGCGGTAGTGCTGCCTGACGTCAGCGAAGATGTTGTTCGGGAAGTTCGAGAAGTCGAAGGTGTTGCGGTCGCTCTTGTTATAGCTATAGGTGAACTGGTAGCTGAACTGCAGGTAGGTCTTCGTCCACAGGGGTTCCGAATAGGTGGTCTGAATGGCGTAGCGCCAGTTCTTGCTCGGAGTGAGGTTGTAGCGGTTGGTGTAGAAGGTAGAGTCGTTGCCGGCGGCATTCTTAATCTGGAACAGTATGGCCTCGCTGGTTGACAGGTTCTTACTTTCGGTGTCGCCATAGCTGAAGTCGCCGCGCAGGGTGATGTTGCGTCCTTTGTCGCTCAGGCGGCGGTTGAGTTGCAACATGGCCGAGTAGTTGTTGTTCTCAGAGTAGCTGATGCTGCCGTTTTGTTGCTGGTTCACCAGGATGCTGTCGCTGGCAAGCTGGGCCACGGGAATGTTCAGCGGGTCGGCGGTAACGAGATAGGGGTCGTCGTTGAATTTGCGCGAGAAACTGTTGTTGTTGCCATCGCTGGTGGTCATACGCCATGTGGGACGGAAAGTAATGGTGGTCAGCGAGTCGGGAGTCCACTCAATGCGCATATTGCCGTTCCAGCTGTTGGAGCGCGAGAAGTTCTGGCTGATGCTGTTTGAGAACGAGGTGACGGGGCCGTTGAAGTCCTCGGTGGAGCTTCTCTGCCAGGTGTCGCCGTCGCTATGGTTCCACCTGATGGAGGCGTCCCATTTCAGTTTGGTATCTTCAAAGTTGAAGTTCAGGCCGCCCATCTTGTTGGCCGTCAGTCCACTGCGTCCGCCGAAGCGTCCACCGCCGCCACCGCCGGGAAATCCCATATCGTTGGTGTTGTTGGCGTTCACCATTCCCACCAGTGTCCATTTCTTTCCGAATACGGCGCCCATGATTCTTTCGGCATAGCGGTGCTTGGTTCCCACGCCGAGGTCCACGTTGGCAAAGGTTCCCCTGTTCATGCCGGGCTTGATGCCGAAGTCGAGCACCGTTTCCTCGTTGCCGTCGTCGATGCCGGTGATGCGGGTCAGGTCGCTCTGCTGGTCGTAGGCCTTGATGTTGTTGATGATGGAGGTAGGCAGGTTTTTCATGGCCGTCTTGGTGTCGCCGGTCATAAACTCCTTGCCGTCGAGCAGGATTTTCTTCACCTCCTTGCCGTTGATGGTGATTTTGCCGTCGTCGTCGATCTGTGCGCCCGGCAGCTTCTTCACCAGTTCCTCAACCACCGAGCCCTCGGGGGTGCGGTAGGCGGCGGCGTTATAGATGAAGGTGTCTTTCTTCAAGGTCACCTTGGAGGCCTGGGCGGTCACCTGGGTGCCCTTCAGCATGATGGCATCGGCACCGATGACGAGGTTGCCGAGGGCAATGTCCTTGCCCCCGCTCACCGTAACGTCGCGGGTCAATGGGGTATAGCCCACACTGGTGAGCTTCACAATATACTTGCCGTCGGCCGGGGCGGTAAGGCGGAAAGCGCCGTTCTCGTCGCTCACGGCACCGGCAACAAACGTACTGTCGGTTTTTAGCAACTGTACCGTCACCTGCATCACCGCATCCTTGGTGTCGCGGTCGGTCACAGTGCCCGTTATCCTTTTGTTTTGTGCAAAAGAGGTTGTTGAAATCAACAACAAAAGAAATAATAGGTGTACTTTATTCATAATACTTTATGTGTGATTGATTTTATATTCCTTTTGACGCGATGGTTTTTGTATGGTTTAAACAGGAATGAAAAAAAAGTGGCCACTTTTTCTTCGGAGAAATGAAGAAAAGAGGCTTGAAAATGCTCAAAAAAGCAACCCCTTTTTGAAAAAAAAATACGGATAAAGGGAGTGGTAAAAACGGTAAAAATATTTGACAAAATTTCCATTTTTGTGGCATTTTTGTAACACACTGATAATCAAGCAGTTTATAATCGGTCGGAGTTTGACCGCAAATTTCGGGGAGAAATCTTCAAGATTTCCCCTCTCAATCTTCAAAATCTCTCCCCGAAATTTGCGGTCAAACTTTTTTCAAAGACACAAAAACCATGAAAAATCTTGACAAAATTATTGTCAGAGTTCATTCAACAATTCCCCTTCGAAGGCATCCCAAGAACAAGCGCCTTTCCCTTTTAAACCTTTTTTATAAAAAAGTCCCCGTAACTAAAAAAAGAAAAACGCTCCTATCCTCCCCTACTCCTTTGACTAAAAAAATCATGGATACCAAAAGCTACCGCATAGAAAACAACATCTCCTTAGATAAAAGAACAAGGGATTAAGAATTATTAACTGCACAGGAAGTCATAATTCGTTGAAAACCGCGTATATATAAATGAGAGCCGTTGACACAAAGCACTGCCCATGGAGCATAAATTCAACTCACCCCCCACCACCCTGAACCTCACTTTGCTACGCGACTTCTGCCGTAGCAAGGGCGAGGCCGTCACCTATCGCAGGGGCATGCAGATGGAGCGCGAGGGTGAACCGGCGCGATGGTTCGCCTTCGTGGAGAGCGGGTGCTTCAAATACACCACGCGCGGCATCAGCGACGGACACAAACACACCACATGGTTTTCGTTCGAGGGTGAGTTTGTGTCCAACTATCCCCAATCCTTGTACGGCCAACCGGCACAAGTCACCATCGAGGCAATGGTAAATAGCCGCGTGCGGAGGGTCAGCGGAGAGCAGCTCATGGAGTTGTTCTTCCAAAACATGGAAACGATGGAACTGCGCAGCCGCATCGGTGAGCACCTGCTCAGGCAAATGAACGCCCGCTACCTGGATTTCCACCGTACCACCCCGCGCGAACGCTATGAGTTGTTGCTTAGCCGTTGTCCCGGCATCATGGACTATTTGCCGCTCAGTGCCATTGCCTCTTTCCTCAACATCACGCCAAAAACCATTTCCATGATACGCCGGAAGGTGACTTTTGGGAAATAGGCTGGCAACGGCACCCCCACAACCCTTTACCTTGGTAAAGACTTTCGGCCGGGCGATGTTCTTTTCCGGTTTTACCTGCTGACGTTTCAACGGGTTTTCCTTACTTTTGTCCTCCGAAAGAGTCTTTTCGTAAAGACTCCCTCGTTAGTTTTTATGCGGCAACATCCGTCGCGACGATGGATGTTGCCATTTTAAGAAAGCCCTGACACGGCGAACGACCCCACTTTGGGGAGGCGCCGGGGCGCACTGCTTTTTTTTCGTTAACAAAGCGACATATATTACCGAACCAATCGTATAACAAGTAGAGTGAGACCACAAACAAGCGAACTGACGGACAGGCAGATAGCCGAGGCCATCTGCCGTGGCCGACGAGAAGGAGAAGACGCAATGGTAGGCCGCTACGCCAGGCTGGTGTTCGCCATCATTGTCAGACTGGTGCCCAACGAGATGGATGCCCAGGAACTGACGCAGGACACCTTCCTGAGGGCGTTCCGACACATCGGAAGCTACGATGCCGACAAAGCCTCGCTTTCCACGTGGCTCTGTAGAATTGCCTACCGACTGACGCTCGACTTCCTGAAACGCCGGCAACCGGTCGTCGTGTCGATGGAAGATAGCGAGGTGTGGCAGACGGACATCAGCAACGCCCTCTTGGAGGCCGGCTTGTCAACAGGTCGCGAAGAACGCATCAGGCAACTGGAAAAACTGATGGACGAATTGCCGGCAGACGAGCGGATGCTGCTCAACCTCTACTATTTCGACAACTGCCCATTGGCTGAAATCGGATATATCATGGACGTCAATGCGGGCGCACTGGCCAACCGCCTGCATAGAATACGAAAGAAACTTTACCGAAAACTGATTGAAAATGAACGAAATGAATTATAACGACAGCGACCTGCGCGAGGCGCTGCGGCGCAAAAATGCCACTACGCCCGCGCTTCCCGACGACTTCTTCAAAAGCCTAAGCCGGAAAGCGAGGATGCAACATGCCATGAGAAGAAAATGGAAATGGAGCGCGGTGGCGGCTTCTATAATAATAATAGGTGTAGGGGCCTACATGGTGTCCCTCAGCCGCCT
Organism: Prevotella sp.; assembly: GCA_017474515.1. Lineage (GTDB taxonomy): Bacteria > Bacteroidota > Bacteroidia > Bacteroidales > Bacteroidaceae > Prevotella. Next base: position 36,171 of record JAFVHN010000047.1, read on the forward strand.
TGACAACGGCCAACCGAAGGCACCTGTTGCGGAAATGCAGAGGAAGACGACTCCGCCCAGGCCGCTCACACAACCTGCTGAAATAGAGGAAAAAGCAGCAATCAAGAACAAAGTCGGAACAAGGGCAAGGAAGAAAAGGAGCCTGGCACCGCAACCCCCTGCCGCCACCGCTAAAAAGGAAAGTGCGGAGATAGTGGAAAACAAAAACCACCTGCACTTCGCCACCTATGAGCCGACAGCCGACAGCGCTTACCAGCCACCCAGCCGAATGGACAAATTCATCGCAAAAATGGCCGAATATAATAAGGTGGAAGCCATATCATTGGAATGTGGCACCGACGAGGAAAAGTTGCCGACGGTGGGAACGGCCTATGTGTTTCCCGACCAGCAGGAGCTCGACGTCTTCGGCAGACTGCTGCAAGCGGCATGCTGGTACGATAGCAATACGCCGGGATACCTGCTCAATTTCTCGCACCAGCAATTCTTCTTCTGCCTGAAAGATCCGCTTGAGAAAAAGCAGTATTTTTGGATTGCCGAACGCATCAACGGCAACCGCATCCTGCTTTTCTGCACCCATTCAGCGATAGGAGCCGATAAATCTGCGGCTTGCTATCAGCAATATCGCGACAAACTTACAAATACCGATGTTGACACCTTAAACAACTGAAACACAATGAAAAAAAGTATCTACGCCTTTCTATTTTTGTTTATGGGAGCGAACCTATGGGCTCAATCGAACAACGTAAAAGAACTGGTAGGCAGCGTGGGCGCAATCGTGCCGCGCCCCACCATAGAAACCAACAAAAAAACGAAACAAACGTCAGCAGTGTGGCACAGCACGAACAACGCCTGGATAAAAGACACCATCTGGGCACATAACGTCAACGTGGAAAAAGATTATGAGAAACTATTTCCAGAGATTGCCAACGTGCTGACCGACGAAACGCCCTATTTGCCCATGAGCTGGAGGCTCACCGAAGAAAGGGGCGAAACGGTCTTGCACTGCTACCTGCAAATGCCGGCCGACGTGGTGACAAACCTTTGGCTCGCATCAGAGGAAACATGTCTCGTAGATAGCGAAACGGGGGTGCAATACCGCATACGACGCACCGAGCCCGACACCTTCAGAAAGCATTTCGGAGTAAAAGGCAAGAAGGGCGACGTGCTCGACCTCAAGATTTTCTTCCCTCCCCTACTCGACTCAACCCGCGAAGTGACGGTCTTCGGCATTCCCAACTGGCACTTGGTGGGAGACAAAATCAACGTCAGGGAAGTTCAGGCAAGCTGGCAATCACTTGACGACTACGACACCATTCCACGTTTCCACCAACCGCGCTTGCTTAGGGAGCACCTCAGCGAAGACAAGCCCTACGACAAACAGAACTGGAACACATGGAAAGTGTTTACCGACGCACACCTTATCAAACCGCTAAAAGACGAGACGATGGCCCTGTGGCGAACGCCCGATGCCACCTACATCGCCGTGGCCTATGAACAAAACTGGACGCGCGAATACTTTGGTTTTGAACCCGGCGACATATTGCTCGACGAGAGCGGACACCAATACAAATTGCGCAAAGTGGAGGGCGTGCCCCTGGGAGAGCTGTTCTTCATGGAGGGAAATGCCGGCGACTACATCGCCTACATGATGGTGTTCGACCCTCTGCCACCCAACCTGAAAACCTTCACTTACATCACGCCCGAAGGTGAGCCCTTCAGTGCATGGGGCACCAACTGGTCGGGGAAAGTGCTTCACAACCTCAATGTAGAGAAATTGAGAGCCAACCAGCGACTTTTCGACTATCATCCACGAATTGTCGTTGAATAGAGATTTGCTTTAATTCATATTTTAACTATTCTATTCCCGGGACGGAGCATGGGGCGCAGCGATTGCGGTCCATGCTTTTTAACTGTGGAATTATCGTTATTCGCCCTTCACATAAAAATTTTCACTTTTCTCTTTTCCCTTTTCCTTATTTAGTCGTACCTTTGCAGTGGATAAAATAATGAAAGACGATGAATGTAGAAAGTATTAAAGAAATCATAGAGAGGCAACCCAACCTTTCCACGGCGTTGGGCATGGAGTTTATTTCAACCACCGAGGAAGACACCTGCAAGGCCATCATGCAGGTTGACGAGCGCAACCGCCAGCCCTTCGGATTCCTCAGCGGCGGCGCTTCGCTGGCCCTGGCGGAGAACCTGGCCGGCGTGGGGTCGTCGGCACTTTGTCCGGGAAAAATCTGCGTGGGCATCAGCGTAAGCGGCGAACATGTGAAGGCGGTGGCCGAAGGCGACACCGTGACCGCCACGGCCCACCTGGTGAGCCGCGGCAGGAAGCTCCACGTTTGGGATGTTCATATCAACGACTCGCTGGGTGACCTTATCTCAACCGTACACGTCACCAACTATATTATTTCACCGGAACACAAAGGAGAAGAAAACGAAGAATAATGGGAGCATTTGCCATTTACCGACAGCCTTTTGCCACCGGCTGCACGCTGGTGGTGCAAAAAGACGGCGAGGTGGAAGTGTTGCACTCATTCGCCGAGCTCAACGGGCGCAGCGGATATGTGGTGGCGCCGTTTGCCATCTCGCGCGAAGACCCGCTTCTGCTCATCCGGCCCGACGAGGTTGTAAACATTCCCCTTGTTTCGATGGACAATGAAACAACGCAGCCGCTGAACGAGGAAAGGCTGGAGGAACTCTGCCCGGGGTTCAAGGAAACATTCGCCAGCTGCTCCGTTTCGGCCTCCGCCGTAAACCGCATGGGAGAAAGTCAGAAGAAAGAAAGGGAAACGATGCGGCTGCGCTATCACATCGACTTCAGCAGCTTTCATGCCCATCTGCAATCGGGTGAGTTCCAGAAGATTGTGCTTTCACGCTGTCTGCATGAGGAGATGCCGGCCGGCATCTCGCCCATCGGCCTTTTTCAGAAAGCCTGCGAGCACTATCCCCGCATGTTCGTGTCGCTCTTGAGCACACCCCAGTCGGGCACATGGCTCATGGCCACGCCGGAAATACTTTTGGAGGGATGCGGAGGGAAATGGCGCACCATCGCACTGGCCGGCACCATGGACATTCCCGAACAGCAGGAGAAACCCGACTGGAGCACCAAGAACATTCAGGAACAACGGTTCGTGGCCACATACATCACCAAGTGTCTGGAGCAGTTCCTCATCGGCGAAGACGCCAACAACGCCTATGGCCACGACATCGAGGAAGACGGACCGTTCACCGTGCAGGCGGCCAATGTGCTCCACCTGCGCAGCGACTTTAATTTCACCCTGCCCGAAAACGCACACATAGGGAGCCTTTTGAGGCGGCTGCACCCCACCCCGGCCGTTTGCGGCCTTCCCAAGGAACAGACGTTCGACTTCATCCGCCGCAATGAGTCGGCCAAGCGCCACTACTACAGCGGCTTCTCGGGGCCGCTCGCCCTCGACGGCAACACCCACCTGTATGTGTCGCTGAGGTGCATGCTCATCAACCACGACGGCTGCCACCTCTATGCCGGCGGCGGATTGCTCCGCGACAGCGACGAGGAACAGGAATGGGAGGAAACGGAAGCAAAGATGGAGGCCATGAAGTGCCTGCTTCATGACGAAAAAGACATATCAGGCCCAAAAGGAAATTAAGCAATTTCTTTGGTGTCAGCCCATCCCCAAAACCAGTTTTAAATCTGCCCCGAAGATGGGTAATTCCATAGGTCAAAATTGGTAAAAATATTTGACAAAATTCTTAAAATTCCGGCTATTTTATAACATATTGATAATCAATAGGTTTTAAAACGGCCGAAGTTTGACCGCAAATTTCGGGTCTCAAACTTCAAAATCTCTTCCCTCAAACTGCCAAATCTCTCCCCGAAATTTGCGGTCAAACTTATTGAGGGAACTAAAAAACCATGAAAAATCTTGACAAAAATGATTGCGCTTCGC
>JAFVHN010000048.1 GCA_017474515.1 Prevotella sp.
ATGTTTTTGCCATCAATGCCGTAGGTTTTGCCATCAATGTAAAGATGTATATTCCTGAGGGTGACACGGGGACTCTTGTTGATTTCCAACGCCGTGGAGTTCCAGCTTTCCAAAGTCACCGAGGCAGTGTGATCAAGGTAAGTATGATCCGTCTGTATGTACACATAACCGTTGGTGTGCGACAATTTAATGGACGGGGCATTGCCTTTGCATTGAAGGTAGTTATCGCCAGCGAACTCAATGTATAAAGTGTTTGAGCCGGTGTATTCTATGCAAGGGGAACTGCAAGTAATATCAATATTTTTCAAGTGCAGCTCTTTTCTTGTTGCATCATAGTTCGCATCGTCCACTGTGCCTCCAGCGTTTCTAATGAGTGCACAAAGTTTTTCCGTGCTACAGTTACTCGAGTTTATCTGCACTCCGGCAATCTTCAGAGGGTAAGACTCGGCGGCTTTTGCCCCTGTGGCCAAGGCCAAGAGGGCGACCAAAAAAGTTAAAATTCGTGTTTTCATATTTCTTAATAGTTTTTGTGCAGACAGCGGCCACTGGTTCGTGGTCATGCCTGCAAAAGTGAATATGTATATTTGTCGATGCAAATATACATATTTTATGTTAATTGCGTTACCCCCCCCGTTAAGATTTGTTAAAGGTTAGCATTTTTCCATTATTGCTCCAGTGTGATGGCCATTAGTCCGGCCACCACGTCGTTGCTTAGTGTCCGCAGTGTGAGTCGGCGCAGGCGTTTGCGCGGGTTGAGGGGCATTTTCAGCATTTGCGCGGCGCCGCCCGGTATCTCGCGGCCATAGACGCCCGGAATGGCGAGCGCCTGCCCGAGGTTCCGGCTCACCGTTCCCGTGGCCAGTGCCAGGCGGTAAGGTCGTTGCGGCAGGGTGCTGAAAGCGTTGCCGTCAACGAAAAAGTCCTGCTCTATGGGGCACCAGTTGTAGGGATTGACCAGCCGTAGGGTGTCGCGGCTGCCGTCGGCGTAGGTGGCCACCACGAGGGCGTTGTCAATGTGGCACTGCATGTGGTTGGTGGTTCCGGCCATCAGCAGGTAAGCGGCCGATGCCCGTCCTTTGAGGGGGATGTCGATGCTGTCGGGGTAGTTGTCCCAAAGCGAGGTGAAAACAATGTTCCGCCCTTGTTGCGGTGTTCGGAAAGACACGCCCGCCACGCTGACCACCCCTTGCGCCGAGGGACTTCGCAATGCCGCGTCGCTGATTTCGTGGGTTTCGTGGGGATGGCACCATTCGCCTACGCCCTGCCAGGGCATCTGCAACGTGGTGACGGGGGGCCGGGGCGAAAGGTATTGGTTGGAAAAAATGTCGGTGACGTTGGCATTGAAAAAGGCGTCGAGGCTGACCTGACGGCGGCGGCGGAAGGTGGGCGACGGCTCCTCAAGGCCCAGTTCCACGGGGGAAGGGTTGTGTGTGCCGCAACACTGTTGCGGCTCGGGGGAGGCGGGGGCATGCTCGGGGATGCGGAACACCTGCAGACTGTCGGCATTTCCTTCATAATCGCGGAAGGTGCCTGCGCCGAGATGCTGCCGGAAGATGATTTTCAACGGCTGGCGGAACCGTTGGCGCACGGTGTATACGCCGACGTTCCCCTCGCGGCGGTAATCATAGGAAAGGTAGGGCGTGGCCACCGAGGCGCTGTCCCACTCCTGCGGCAGTCCCGGCCGCAAGATGCATTCTCCGCTGAGCGCCTGGGGCACAATGCCGAACAGTCCCTGCAAGAGCGTCCGCGCGGAGATGCCTATGCAGTCGCCGAAGTCGCGGTAGCACTCACCACGCGCCGCGTCGAGGCGGCTGATTTGCCCGAAATTGCCAGGGCTGGCGCCAAGATACATCTGGTCCATCACGTTGGCCTTCAGCAGTTTGAACCCCTCCTCGCTGCGCCCCGCCTCAAAAAATGCCAGCGCCGTGTGCATCACCTCGGCGGCAGCCACGTTGTTGATGCTCCAGCAATAGGGCATCCAGTCGGAGGTGGAGATGGTTTGAAGCTCGCCACCGGCATCCACGGGCAGGTGCGGAATGTGGTGCGCCACGTAGCCGGTGGCCTGCCACGCCTGCCCGGCGGAACACGCACCACAGTCAACCGGCGTATAGACGGACCACACGGCGGCGTCTTTGTGAAGGCGTTTCAGGCCCATCAGGTCCTTGTATTCCGCCCAGTGGCCCTCATCATTGAGCCAGAGCGTCTGGTTCATTGCCTTCAAAATCTTGTCGGCCTCCTGCTGATAGGGCCGCTGGTCCTCGCCCAAGAGCCGGGCCATCTGCGCCATCAGGCGGTTGGCGCGGTAGTTGTAGGCCGTGCTGTGGGTGACGGCGCCGCCGCTGTAGTAGAGTGCATCGCTGGCCCAGATGCAGCAATAGGCATCGTAGAGCCCGTCGCCGTCGGGGTCGAAATTGCGCTTCTCCCAGTCGCGGTGAAGGTTCAGCAATGGCCAGAAGCGTCGCAGGCGGGCCGTGTCGGCATCATACTGGAAGTGCCACAACAGTTCGTCAACGTAGTTGAGATTCATGTCGTAGTGGTTCATCTCGTCGTTGCGCCCGGGTTTTCGGCAGATATAACCGTTGCTGTACATTTGTGTGCCCCAGCGCTTTTCGGCCCTGGCGCCCTGTTGCGCAGGGTCCTGGGTGGGATGGCCGTAGCGGGGCGGCACGTCGGTGACCTGGCTGCGGGCGTAGGCGTCGAAATGGCTGCTGGCGCGGTCGTCCCATCCGAGCACGTCGCCGGCGTAGGCCGCGCGCCATCCTGCCAGCTGCGTTCGCCATCCCACAGCGCCGTGGAGCCATGTCTGCCCGTCCCAGGCTCCGTCGGCGGCCAGGCATAGGGCCGGTGCCAGGGCGTTGATATAGTCGTCGGGGGTGCGGAAAGCAATGCGCTCCGTCAGCTCTTTATTATACAATAAGGTGGGGGCGAGCAGGCGGGCGGCCTCCGCCTCGTCAACTGTTTGCAAGAGAAACCCGCCGGCCACCACGGTGACGGGCTGACTGAGGACAATGCTAAGGCGCTGGTGCTCAATGCCGTCGCTCTCGAAACAGTCTTCCGGGTCCACGCCGATGTCGCCGTTGCGGCTAAGCCGTTTCTCCCTGACGCCGGTTTCCACGATGGTGAGCACGGGATTGTCGTCGGGCGAGAAGCCCTCGGGACGGATGGTCCACACGGCGGCGTCGCTGTCGCAAAGGCAGAGCGTTTCTATTTTCAGCCGTCCTCGCCACCCCTCGTGGGCCACGTCGTAGCTTCTTCGGCCGTCGGCATAGAGGGCCTTGCAGTGTGTGGTGCTGTCAAGGGGTGTGCGGTCGCCGCCCACCTGCAGGGCGAAAGCCACGTTGCGGCAGTCCTTGGAGTTCTTGAAAAGGGCAAACACAGGGCGGTCGCTCGTCTCCACGCGGTAGTTGCCGTGGCCGCCATAGAGTGCACGGGTGTAGCGGTTATGGCCGTTCAGGCAGGCAAAGCCGCCGGCCTCGGGCCAGTAATTGGGCTGCTGGGAATGGGCGGCAAGGGAGAACAGGGCGAGGGAAAGAAGAAGGGCGGCTGGGGTTTTCATGAAATTTTAGATTTTCCAGATTCTATAGATTTACTAAAGCCTATAGAACTTCTATTGCTTCTATAAAAAGAAAAAAGGCGGCAAAACAAAAGAAAAAAGCGAGCCCCCGCCGGATTATTGACGGGGGCCGCCATGATTACTCTGATATCATCAGCCCAAAGCTCAGAAAGCGATGCGATACACCGAGAAGGTATTGGCAGGAATGGTCACCGTGAGCACGTTTCCGTTGACGGCGCCAGCGGGAAGCTGCGCGGTGCGCGGCACCACGTTGTTCTTCTTCTCAATGGTATTCTCGGCCATGGGGTTGTCGGCATGAAGCGAGATGACATCGCCCTGGCCCAGGCTCTTCACGCCCTTGAAGGTGATGGCGAGCTGCTGGGGAGTTTCGGCAATGTTCACCACCTTCACGATATATCGTCCGCCCTGCTTGTCAACCACTGCCGAGGCGCAGAGGCCGTCCTGACCGGTCACGGCCTGCTTGTTCTCCGTGAGCGACAGCACGTTGGTGCCGGGGTTCTGGCCATACATCTGCTGAACATAGTAGTTGGGCGTGCGAACGGTGGTGAGGTTGTCCATCCAGATAAGGTCGGGACGCCACTGCCAGCCCTCCACGTGCGAGAACAACGGGGCATAGGTGGCCATGTGTACGATGTCGGCGTTGCGCTCAAAGCCCGTCATGATGGCGGCCTCCGAGAGAGCGGCCCCAAAGACGTTCTTGCCAGTGGGCGAGGCGGGATTGGCATCGATGTGGCAGGCATATTCTCCGGCAAACACCCTCGGGCCCTTGCGGTCGTAGTTGTCGTAACGGGTGACGTTTTCAAGGAACCACTGGGGCGAGCGGTAGTAGTGCTCGTCAACGAGGTCGGCCTTCAGGCGCTTCATCTGCTCCCAGCCGTAGGTGAACTGCTTGCCGTCCTTGTCGTCGGGGCTGGGGCCGCTGGTGCCCACAATCTTCATCTTGGGATACTTGGCGCGGATGGCCTTCACGAAGGGCTCGAGGCGCTCGGGATAGAGGGGTCCCCACTGCTCGTTGCCCACGCCGATTTGCTGGAGGTTGAAGGGCTCGGGATGGCCCATGTCGGCACGCAACTTGCCCCACTTGGTGCTGGTGTCGCCATTGGCAAACTCAATGAGGTCGAGGGCATCGTCGATGTAGGGCTGAAGGTCTTCCACCGCCACATGGCACTGGGCGGCGTTCTCATCGGGGTTCTGGAACTGGCACGACAATCCCACGCTGACCACGGGAAGGGCCTGTGCACCGATTTCCTCGCTGAGCAGGAAGAACTCGTAGAAGCCCAAGCCGTAGCTCTGGTAATAGTTGGGGAACAGGCGGTGGGGGAAGGTATAGTTCCAGCGGTTCTCGTTCAGCGGACGGTTCTCGGCCGGGCCCACGGAGTTTTTCCACTGGTAGCGCGAGGCAAGGTCGGTGCCCTCAACAATGCAGCCGCCGGGGAAGCGGAACACGCCGGGATGGAGGTCCTTCAGGTCCTTCACCAGGTCGGCACGAAGCAGGCCCTTCCAGCTGTCGCCGGGGAAGAGGCTCACATGGTCGAGGTCCACGCCGTGGCGGCCCTCCAGGTAGATGCGCATAAGGCCGCGGGCATCGGTGCGAGGCGACTCCAGAACGGCGGTGTATTTCTTCCAGTCGGTGCCGCTGATGTCAACGGTCTGGCGAGTGAGCACCTCGTTGTCGCTGCCCACCAGCTCCACGCGGATGCGGGCGTTGCCCTGGCCGTTGGTGCGGGCAAAGACCGAGAAATTGTATTTCATGCCCTTCTTCAGCCCCATGCCGAAGAAGCCGCGGTTCTCAAGGCCGGTGAACTTGTCGCGATGGCCGCTATCGTAGAGCGACACATAGTGAGGGTTGCGGTCGAAGGCGGGGTTCTGGTCGTTCACCTTCACCTGGCCGAAGGTGTTCCAGCCCATCAGACGCTGGGGAAACTCAAACGAGCGGTTCTCTACAAGCTCGGCATAGAGGCCGCCGTCGGCACCGAAGTTGATGTCTTCAAAGAAAATGCCATACATGGTGGGCTGAATGACGGCACCCACTTTCTTCGCCTGAACGGTGAGCTGGCGCTGGGCACTGGCAGGAACGCTTGCCAACACACACAGGGCAAACAAGCATAAAAGGTTTTTTTTGTTCATTTTGTAATTAGTATTTGTTTGTTAAATAAAAATCTCCTTCGTCACCGGCAATGCAACACCCTTGCGCCACCGACTATTTGTAAAATTATTGCAAATTTACAAAAAAAGCAACATCCCAAGGTGGATTTTGAACAAAAAAAGGTGGATTTTATATTCTTTTTTGAAAGTTTGCCACTTTTTCCGTAACTTTGCGCCCGAATTACACCATATTTATATTATATAGGGGGCGCAACGACGGCTCCCCGCGCGAAAGAAATGGCAAAACAAATTCTACTCATCAACGACCTGGCCGGCTACGGGAAAGTGGCCACGGCGGCCATGCTGCCCATACTCTCATATTTCGGCCATCCCACCTACAACCTTCCCACCGCCCTGGTGAGCAACACGCTCGACTACGGCAAGTTCAACATCCTCGACACCACCGACTACATACAGGGCGTGTTCCCCGTATGGGCAGAGCTGGGATTCTCGTTCGACGCCATCGCCACGGGGTTCATCACCACCGAACGGCAGGCACGCATCGTGGCCGACTATTGCCGCGAGCAGGCAGAAAAGGGAACGGTCATCTACGTGGACCCCATCATGGGCGACGACGGGAAACTATACAACGGCGTCACGCCGGAGGCCGTCAACAGCATGCGGCAGATGGTGGCCGTGGCACACCTCATCTTCCCCAACCTCACCGAGGCATGCTACCTTACCGAAACACCCTACCAGCCGCAGGGCATCTCGTGGAAAGAGGCACGGGGCATGGTGGACAAGCTGAGGAAAATAGGCGCGAAATCGGTGCTCATCACCAGCACGCGCGTGGACGGGCAGACGTCGGTGGTGGGATATAACCACCTGACGGGAGAGTATTTCCTGCTTCCCTACGAGGAAATTCCGGTGCACTTCCCAGGCACGGGCGACACCTTCTCGGCCATTCTCATTGCGCACCACCTGAACGGGGAACCCTTGAAAATATGCACGCGCAAGGCCATGGACGCCCTCTACACGCTCATCGACCTCAACAAGGACAACGAGGACAAAAACCGCGGCATCCCCCTCGAGCAATACCTCGGGAAATTATAAGCATAGTTTTTGTCTCAACTTTCTCATGTTGATGTAGTTCAGGAGTTACAGGAGTTCAGGAGTTCAGACAATACTTCCAACCTCTGCAAACTGACGAAAAGGGAGTTTTCAGAACTATCGTCTAAACTCCTAAACTACAAAACTCCAAAAAGTTGAG
>JAFVHN010000049.1 GCA_017474515.1 Prevotella sp.
CCTCGACCGGCCCAAGGCTCTTCAGGACCGCGTGTTCGTCAAGCTCTTTGAACAGGCCGAAATCGCCAAATACTCCGAAGCCGAGCGCCGGCAGTACGAGGAGAGCAAGAAAGACTACTGGGACTATTACAGCACCATGAAAACCGCAAGGCAAAAAGGCATTGAGGAAGGAATGGAAATGGGAATGGAAAAAGCCCGACGTGAAAATGCCCGCAAAATGAAGTCCGACGGCATGCCCGCCGCACTCATTGAAAAATACACAGGGCTGAGCGCAGACGACATCAACCGCCTCTAAACCATTAGCACCCCACACATCAGCATAATGAGAAGAAAAAATCACCTTATTTTAATAATATGCACACTGTGGCCCCTTGCCACCTTGCAGGCACAAGACAGCGGAACCGCCCGCCTGACCCAGGGACTGGTATATGGCGCCGAGGCGCAGGTGTCGGCAAGCAATGGGCTGACGCCGCTATGGCTCAATGCCAACAAACACGGTCTGAGCTCGCTCGAAGAAACCAACGGTTACCTCAGGGCCACCGTGGAAAGGCCGTTGCAGGCCGACTCACTCCGCCAGTGGGCACTGGGCTATGCGGCCGACGTGGCCGTGCCCTTCAACTACACCAGCCACCTCGTGGTGCAGCAGCTATATGCCGAGGCGAGGTGGAAACACGGAGTGCTCACCGTAGGAAGCAAGGAGCAGCCTATGGAGCTGAAAAGCAACCTGTTGAGCAGCGGTTCACAAACACTGGGCATCAATGCAAGACCCGTGCCACAGGTGAGACTGGCGCTGCCCGACTACTGGACGGTGCCCGTCCTCGGAAGATGGTTCCACCTGAAAGGCCACATCGCCTACGGAATGATGACCGACGACAAATGGCAACACGACTTCACCCGCATGGAGTCGAAATATACCGACGACATTCTCTTCCACTCCAAGGCCGGTTACCTGAAAATAGGCAAAGACGACCACCCCTTCTCGGCGGAGTTCGGCGCCGAGCTGGCCATGCAATTCGGAGGCAAGACCTTCCGACAGGAGAACGGACAGACGGTGCTCTATGAGGGGAAACGCGGGTTGGGCGCCTTCATCGACGCACTCTTCCCCACCGAGGGCGAAAGCTATGGCGACGAGGTCTATAGTAACGTGGCCGGAAACAACCTCGGAAGCTGGATGGCACGACTCAACTACGACCGCCCGCAATGGAGGCTGAGCGTATATGGCGAGCACTTCTTCGAAGACCATTCGGGAATGCTCCAGCTCGACTACGACGGCTACGGGCAAGGCGACGAATGGAACGTGAAGAAAGACAACCGCTACTTTCTCTACGACCTGAAAGACATCATGCTGGGTGCCGAGCTCAACCTCAAACAGTGCAGGTGGCTCAGCAGCGCCGTGGTGGAATACATCTACACCAAGTACCAAAGCGGACCCGTCTATCACGACCACTCACAACTTTCGGCCGACCACATCAGCGGCCGCGACGACTACTACAACCACGGCCATTATCCCGGATGGCAGCACTGGGGACAGGTGATGGGCAATCCCCTCTACCGCTCGCCAATCTACAACGACGACCACGAGGTGTGGGTGGCCGACAACCGCTTCACGGCCTGGCACCTCGCCGCCATGGGAGCACCCACGGCCCGCCTGTCATACAGGGCCATGCTCACCTGGCAGACAGGACTGGGAACCTACAACTACCCTTACACCCACCCGCGCCACAATTTCAGCATGATGGCCGAGGCCACCTGCCGCATCAGTCCGCAATGGGCGCTGCGCGCCGCTTACGGTATGGACCGCGGAAGCATCCTCGGCGACAACCAGGGCGCACAAATCACCGTCATCTACAAAACAAGAGGAAAATGAAGACCATAAAATATCTTTTGGCAACAGCACTGGCGACATGCCTCTGCGCCTGTGAAATGGAGCACTCGGAAAACGGACAGCTCGACGGCATGTGGCACCTGGTGCAGGCCGACACACTGGCAACAGGGGGAAAGGCCATGATGGGCGAAGGAAGCGTGTTTTGGCAGGTTCAGGGAAAACTGCTGTCGGCAAGGAAAGACCCCTACAACTATTTCCTGTTCCACTTCAACTACCAAGACGGGGTGCTTGAACTCAAAGACGGGTTCAAGGCCGCCGACGGCGTGGACGAAAGAAAACTTGAGGCCGACGAAGAAATAGAGGGCATGGGCATCTGCACCCCCACCGACCGCTTCAACGTGAGCCACATCGGGAAAAACGACATGGTGCTGGAGTCAAAGAGGCTCCGCCTGGCCTTCAGAAGGCACTGAAAAACCTTCTAACCCGCACGATTTTTGCCACATAGCAGAAAAAAGAGCGAAAATATTTGGTCAGATGCGGAATTCTTCGTAATTTTGCAGCCCAAATCATTACGCAACAGTTTTACAATTACATATTTAACAAAGAAATGAAAAAAGGTTTACATCCCGAAAACTATCGCCCCGTCGTGTTCAAGGACATGTCCAACGGCGATATGTTCCTTACACGTTCCACATGCAAGGCTACAGATACAGTGGAATTTGAAGGTGAAACTTACCCCATGGTAAAAGTAGAAATCTCAAGCACCTCTCACCCGTTCTATACTGGTAAGAGCAAGCTCGTGGACACCGCAGGCCGCGTTGACCGCTTCATGAGCCGCTATGCTAAGAGCACCGGAAAGAAATAAAATATCTTTCATATATTACCAGCCGAAAAGTGCGTCAGTGAGTAGTTGCATATACCCGCTAACGCACTTTTTGCTTTTATGGCCGATAATCTTCAACCCTCCCCCACCCTTTTTCACACCATGAAACATCTCCTCACCGCCTTCCTGCTGCTTTTCCTCTTCGCCGCCTGCCACAGCGATGACGAAGAAATCACCGACTCCGGAAATGTCAACCGCAACGACATCTCGCTTTATCCCGATGCCGCCAGACTGGAATTTCCGAAGCTGAAGACCGAGAACAGCGTGCTCATCGTACACCGCACCGGCGGAGAGGTGAACTACAGCGTGGAGTGGGACTATAATCTCAAGTCGCAGCGATGGTCGTGCTACACCCTCAACCGGCAAAGCCTTGAACAGCACACCACCCGCTACTACGGCAACCCCCAATATCCCCTCGACCCCGACCTGCCGGCTCAATATTATTTCGACAGGCCGTCGGCCGATTACACCACGGGCGACTATTTCTACGGTTCCGGCTTCGACCACGGGCACATCTGCCCCTCTGCCGACAGGCTCTATTCCAAGGAAGCCAATTATCAGACCTTCTACCTCACCAACATGCAGCCACAGTACAAGGAGTTCAACGCCGGACTCTGGGCAAACATGGAGGGCCAGGTGAGGCAGTGGGCCAAGAGCTACAACACCGAGATGCTCTACGTCTGCAAGGGAACAACCATCGACAGCGAAATGAACATCATCAAGCGCATACAGGGAAAGCTCATCGTGCCGAAATACTTCTACATGGCACTCCTGTTGAAAACGGCCTACGGCTACCGCGCCATCGCTTTCTGGGCAGAAAACGAGAAAGTGGACCGCGACGGCGACAAACTCTCCAAGTATGCCATCAGCATCGACGAACTGGAAAGGCGCACCAGCATCGACTTCTTCTGCAACCTGCCCGACGACATCGAGGACGAAGTGGAGGCAGCCTTCTCGCCCAACGCCTGGGGTTTTTAAACAAGCCACTGACCCAAACGATGAAACACGCCACAGCCATTCTTGCTCTCATAATGGCTTTCCTGCTGGCCGCCTGCACGTCAGACGGCGACCAACCTGCCAAGACGCGCTCCATGTACTACTGGAGCACCACGTTCCGCATGGACTCCACAAAAACGAAATTCCTCAACGACCATCAGATTACAAGGCTCTACGTTCGCTACTTCGACGTGGTGAAAACCATCGGGGGTGACAACTCGCCCAACGCCACCATCTCCTTCGAAAGCCCCGTGCCCGAAGGTGTGGAGGTGGTGCCCGTGGTGTTCATTGTCAACAACTGCCTGACGGGGAACAGCCAAGACCTGGCCGAGAAAATCTTCGCACGAGTGTTACAAATGAACGAAACCCACGACATCGGACAGGTGAAAGAGCTCCAGATAGACTGCGACTGGACCATGAAGACGCAAAAGGAATACTTCAACATGCTACGCCAAATGCGCGAAATGGCCCACCGGCGCGGCATCACGCTGAGCACCACCATCCGCCTGCACCAGCTTTCGCAGACACCCCCGCCCGCCGACCGCGGAGTCCTCATGATGTACAACACCGGCGACCATACCGACTTCGACTGCCAGAAACCCATTCTCGACACAAAAACCACCTTGCCCTACCTGAAGAACCTGGCATCCTACAAACTCCCCCTTGCCACTGCTTATCCCCTCTACCGCTGGGACATTCTGTTCCGCGACAAACGCTTCGTGGGCATCGTGCACTACGAAGGCGAATACCCCACCCTCCCCGGCGACACCATCGTAAGGCGCGAACCCACCTTTGAAGAAATCATGATGGCACGCCACGCCATCGGAAAGCGCCGGAACGACGCCAACGGAGAGATTATTCTTTTTGACCTGAACAACGCTAATATTCAACGTTTTAACCATAATAGCTATGAAAAAATTTTTGTTCCTTAGCCTCGTTTTCGCAGCCCTGGCCATAAAAGGCAGCGCCTGCGCATGGGAAGGCCCCACCTACAATTACTACATGTTCCACGTCTTCAAAGACGGGAGCATAAATGCGGCTGCCGACATGTCAACCGACGATTTTTGGAAGAAATACATGAACAAGGGCAGCGACGAATACTATCACTACTACGGCGATGAAATTCTCGAAGCGGCAAAACAGCGCGGCGACAACGAGATGGTCGGCTACGTGGAGCGACTCAACAACTACCTGAACATCTGCGACCAGCTACGCGAAACGTGGACCTACCCCACCAAGGAGGAACTCAGGCAGCGAACACTTCAGCTCAACGAAATGGTGAAAACGGGCACCGCCTACAAGGGCTCGCGCCTCCGCCAGCAATACGCATTGCTGGCCATGCGTGCCAACATGGTGCTCAAGAACCACCAGGCCAACGCCGACTACTGGACCTCCACCGCCTCGAAATTCTCCAACGGCCCCTACAAGGAGCGCATGCGAAACATCTACGCCAACGCACTGCTCAACCTGGGGAAGATGCAGCAGGCATGGGACATCTACGCCGAGCAGGGCGACCTGGAAAGCCTGCAATGGAGCGTACACAAGATGCGCGACGTGGCCGGCATCAGCGACGTTTATAAGAAAAACCCCAACGCCCAAGTGCTCAAATACCTCGTCGAACAGTTTGTAAACGACAGGCAGGAAACACTCGACTGGGGACACGAAGTCGATCCGGAGTGGATTGAAGAGATTGGCTCAAGGCTCGTGGACGACAAAGAAACGGCAATCTTCCTACAACTGGCCGACGAAGCAGCCGCCAACCCGAAGTCGGAGTGGCCGTGCATGTGGCGCACCGCCGCCGGCATGCTTAGGATCCTGCAAGGCGACAACGAACGCGCCATGCGCGACCTCAAGGAGGCCCAGACCATGAAAGGCACGCCGCGAATGCTCGACAACGCACGTTGCATCAGCCTGCTGGCCTACACACGCTGCGCACCCCTGGACCAGCGCTTCACCGACCACCTCATGAGTGAATTGAACTGGCTCAACTCAAAAATCACGCCCAACGATTACGAAGACACCTACTACGAGAACGCCAAGGCACGCATCCTGCACCAGGAACTCTACAACCGCCTGGAAAAGAGCGGCAACCACTACGCCGCACTGGCACTGCTGAGCATGATCTACGAGGATGAATTCATCAACCAGCCCGACAACACGGACAACTACCGCTCGCCCAACTACGTGCCGTCGGAAAACACCTACAACAACGACTACTGTACCGATTTCGGCGCCGCCATCGACACGCTGAGCGCCAACGAAATCATCGACCTCTACAAATACCTCAACCAGAAGCACGACAACGCCCTCGAGAACCTCCTCGTAAGCCGCGCATACCGCTCTGCCGACTATTTCAACGACCTCATCGGCACGCACCTCATGGCCGAGAACCGCTTCGAGGAAGCACTGCCCTACCTGAAGAAAGTGCCGCTGAAGTTCCTCGAAACCATGAACATCAGCTGGTATCTGGCCAACCGCGACTACAAGCGCCCGCGATGGCTGGGAAGGCAGATTCCGCCGGAAGACAAATACATCGACGGACCACTCCTGGGCGGGCACTTCACCACCAACATGAAGCTCGACTTCTGCCAGGACATCCTGCAGATGCAGGCACAATACCGCCTGACAAAGCCCGGAGAGCAGAAATGCGCACTGGCATACAAACTGGCCACGGCATACTATCAGGCTTCGCACCTCGGCGACTGCTGGTTCCTCACACACTACGGCGGAAGCTACTATTACGAACTCCACCCCAGCGACGTGGACCTGGCAGACATTGCCATCGAATACCTCAAGGAATGCAAGAAGACCAAGGACTCCAAGCTGAAGCAAGACGCCCTCTACGCCCTCGCATTCATTCCCAAAGACCCGTGGGCAGACTATGAGTGGTGGGAGGAAAAATGGAAATTCAACGAAAACAGCCGGCAGTTCCAGGCCATGAAGGAGCTCAACGACTACACCAAAGCCAACCCTGCGAAGCTCAGCCCATACGTCACGAAGTGCGACATGCTCAAGCTGTTCCGCAAATACTCCTCCGGCCAACTGAAATAATCCCGCCTCCTCTCTCGAGAGCCAGAGGCAAACGCCCCTTCCTCCTTTGCTCCTTCCCTTTCCCCAAGGAGCAAAGGAGTTTTTTTCTAAGGAGCAAATAACAATCTCTTAGGAGCATATTTATTTTTCTAAGGAGCTAAGGGAGCCAAGGAGTTTGTCTTTCTCCTTTACTCCCCACTCCTTAGAAAAAAATCCATGGGGAAAAAATATTCTCCAAGGAACTTCGGAGCCAAGGAATCTTTTCTCTTTTATACGAGGCATGCTTCCCGAAGAGTAGGGACATACTTTATGTATGTCCGAAAACTCACCGAAAAACGCCCTGACATGTGGAGGCTGGCAGACATACATAAGGCATGTCCCCACATGTGTTTTTGGGGGCGTTGCCTGCGGCAATTTTGTCAAGATTTTTCATAAAAATTCAGTACGGGAAAAAGGCTTGACGGCAATTTTCGAGGAGAGATTTGCCAATTTGAGGGGAGAGAATTGGCAAATCTCTCCCCTCAAATTGCCGTCAAACTTAGCGCAATTTGCAAAGTACTGATAATCAACGGCTTAAGAAAAGGGCGCAAAAACGGTTGATTTTGTCAAGATTTTTCAACGTTTTGCACCCTGTAAAAGAGAGGGATTTTTGCCGTTTTTACTGGTCGGGATTTTCCACGAATCCCTGGTGTCGTGGCGGCAGCGATGCCATGATTTGCCCATAGCTCTCGTCCATGCAGCGCTTGATGTTTTCGGGTCCCTGCCCCTGGGGCATGATGGGTGCGTGGAACACGAGGCGCAGGGGGTGCCACTCCACGAAATGGTAGTCGCGGAACCGCGGCATGATGTCGAAAGAGCCGTCGATGGTCAGCGGCACCACGGGGAGCTGCAACTCGTCGGCCAGCATGAACGCCCCGCGCTTGAAGGTTCCCATGTGGCCGGTGAAGGTGCGTGCCCCCTCGGGGAACACGCAAAGCGAGGTGCCCCCGCGCAGGATGGCCCGCGCCTGGTCGTAGCTTTTCTTGATTTTCGCCGGTCCGCGCTTATCCACGAATATCTGGTGCGACCGCTCGCAGGCGAAGCCCACGAAGGGCATCTTGCGCAGCTGGTGCTTCATCATCCACTTGAACGGCCGGCTCAGGTGCCCAAAGATGAGGAAGATGTCGAACATGCCCTGATGGTTGCTCACAAAGACGTATGACTGTCCGGCGCGAAGGTGCTGGCGCCCCTCCACGTGTACGGGGATGAGGAAAAGTTTCAGAATGACCCAAGCCCATGCTTTTCCGGGATAGTAGCCGAACCAATGGCCTCCGCCCAGGGTGCAGCCGATGATAACGGTGAGCGAAATAAAAATGGTCCATACAACAAGTATGGGCAGGGCAATGAAAAGCTGGTAGATGCGATAGAGAATTTTCATAGAAGCGATTAAATTGAAAAGGGAAAGTGGACGGTGAAAAACGTGCTGCCGCCATTGAAAAATGAAAGGATGAAAGAGTGAAAAGGAGAAAAATATACTGCCACCTTTATCATTTTTAATTTATCATTTATCATTTAGCGTAGCGTTTATGAAACCTTCGGATATTTTCGTGTCCATCCGTCCCATCGCAGCTTCATCACTCCGAAGAAAGCCTCGCCGAAGATGCCGCCCGACATCTTGCTGACTCCCTCGCGCCGGTTGACGAAGACCACGGGCACCTCCTTGATTTTGAACCCTATCTTATAGGCGGTGTATTTCATCTCTATCTGGAAGGCATAGCCCTTGAAGCGTATCTTGTCGAGTTCGATGGTCTCGAGCACGCGGCGGCGATAGCACTTGAAGCCGGCGGTGGTGTCGTGGACGCCGAAGCCCGTCACCAAGCGCACATACCACGAAGCGAAATAGGACATGAGGACGCGGCCCATGGGCCAGTTCACCACGTTCACGCCGCTGATGTATCGTGAGCCGATGGCCAGGTCGTAGCCCTCGTTGGCGCAGGCATCGTAGAGCCGTGGCAGGTCGTTGGGGTCGTGGCTGAAGTCGGCATCCATCTCGAAGATGTAGCCGTAGGTGCGCTCCAAGGCCCATTTGAAGCCGGCGATGTAGGCGGTGCCCAGTCCCAGCTTTCCGCTTCGCTCCAGGAGGAAGAGGCGGTCGGCGAACTCGGCGGCCATGAGGTGCTTCACAATCTGCGCCGTGCCGTCGGGGGAGCCGTCGTCGATGACGAGGATGTGGAAACATTTCTCCAGGCCGAAGACGGCGCGGATGATTTTCTCGATGTTCTCTTTTTCGTTGTAGGTCGGAATGATGACAATGCTGTCGCTGCTCATCGTAATCTGCATTTATGCTTTGAATGGATGGTGGGCGGCGGGACGCGGGGAGGGCGCTCGCCGTTCTACGGCTGCGAAATTACGAATTTTTTTCCATATAAAAGCCTAAACGGGGCGATTTTTTGTTTAAGCTTCGCAAAAGTCCGTCGTTTTTTCTCTAAGGAATGGTTTTTTCTTAATATCTTTAAGGAGAAGAGGAGTACAGGAGAAAAACTCGTTGGCTCCATTACTCCTTAGAAAACAAGCTCTATGGGAAAAGAGAATAATGGGCTCCTTGGCAAAAAAAGGCGGGGCCGTGCCGTGGGGATGGCATGGACCCGCCGTGGGGAATAAGTGTTTAGTGTCAGATGAACTGCGGGAGGAAGGAGCTGATAATGAGCACGATGATGCCCACAATGAGCACAACGATGGTGTTGCGCGAGCAGCCTTTCCACTCTTTCAGAATGATTCCCCAGACGTTTGAGAATACCACGTTGAGCGCCATGAGGATACAGAACGAGAGGGTGTCCATGGTTCCGCCGGCCTCGAAGAAGGAGCGGCCGAGCGACAATCCGAAGAATTGCGAATACCACAATGCGCCGGCCAGCAGGCAGAACAGCAGGTTGTTGCCCCATACGTTGGTCTTGGCGTAGTCGCCCCAGGTGTGGTTCTTCTGGTTCTGGTAGAAGCAATAGACGGCGTTGGTGACAAATCCGCCCAGCGTCACAAGGAAGGTGGCGGGCAAGGTGCGGAACATCGGGTCGGTGAGTTCGCCGAAATGGATGTCTTTGCCAAACTCCAGGCCCACGTTGAAACATCCGCTCATGAAGCCTGCCAGCAGGGCGATGACGATGCCCTTGGGAAAGTTGAAGTCCTTGACGGCGGCCTTCTTCTCCTCCTCGGTGAGCGTTGCCGACTTCATGCTTCCTGCCACGCCGATGATGGCGATGCCAATGAGCGTGACCACCACGCCGATGATGACGGCCAGTGTGAGCTTCGACAACGGGTCTTGCTCAGGAAAGAAGATATTGAGCAACACCGGGCCCATGATGGTGCCCAGGGCTGCACAGGTGCCCAGGGCGATGCTTTGGCCCAGGGCCACGCCAAGGTAGCGCATGGACAGGCCGAAGGTCAGTCCGCCCACGCCCCAGAGCACGCCGAAGAGGATGGTCATCCAGATGTTGAACGAACTGCCCTGGGTGAACAACTCGCAAAGGGAATGTCCGGCGGGAACAGCCAGCAGGGCGCCCAGGAAGGGCAGGATGAGCCATGCAAACACGCCCTGCACAATCCAATAAGACTCCCACGACCAATCCTTTATCTTGTTGATGGGCACATAACAACTGGACTGGCAGAAGGCGCCGACGGCAATGATGAGTAATCCTAATAGAATTTCCATTTGATTGAAAAAAATTTGGACACAAAATCTTAAGTCATCAATGGCAATGATTTCTTAAGATTTTGTGTCCTTAAAGAAAGATTTAGTTGCGCTTGGAGGTCACTTCCTTTTCATACTGCTGGATGCAGGGGATGAATTCCTCGCCCACAGGCACGTTGTTCTTCATGTTGAAGTAGTCGAACACGGCGCCGAAGGGCAGGCTCTTTGCCTCTTCGAGGAGAGCGAGGCGCTCGAAATGCTGTCCGTTGTCCTCGTATTCACGAAGCTTCTTCAGCGGCTCGAGGAGTGCCGAGAGCACGCATTTCTGGGTGGCCCTGGTTCCCACGATGTAGGCTCCGATGCGGTTGATGGCGGCGTCGAAGTAGTCGAGGCCGATGTGAGCGCGGTCGAGAGCGTCGGCGCGGATGAGCTCCTTGAAGAGGTCGAGCGTCTGATCGTTCATGATGGTCACATGGTCGCTGTCCCAGCGCACGGGGCGGCTGACGTGGAGCATGAGTTCGGGCACGAAGAGCAGCAGCGAAGCCACCATGTCGCTCACGTTCTCGGTCATTTCATAGTGTCCGGTGTCGAGGGTGTACATCAGCTTGCGTGTGGCGCAATAGCCGGCCACGAAGTCGTGCGAGCCCACGGTGTAGCTTTCCAGTCCGATGCCGAAGAGCTTGGCTTCCAGGCACGATTTCATCCAGGGCAGTTCCTCCTTGAGGATTTCGTCGAGGCTCTCGGCAAAGATTTCGCGATAGCGTTTTCTCTCCACGGTGAGGTCTTTCGAGCCGTCGTGCACCCAGATGTTCATGATGCAGGGGTCGCCCTGTGCCTCGCCCATGGCGTTGGCAATGCGGCGGCAGCGCTTGGTGTGCTCAATCCAGAACTCGCGGATGGCGGGGTCGGGGTTGCTCAATGTAAGCTCACCGCTCTTGGGGTGCGAGAAGGAAGTGGAATTGAAGTCGAGCTTCATGTTGTTTTCCTTTGCCCAGTCAATCCAGCTCTGGAAGTGCTTGGGCTCGCACTGGTCGCGGTCCACGAAGCCTTCCTTGAAATCGCCGTAGATTTCGTGGAGGTTCAGGCGGTGGTTGCCTGCGAGCAGGGTTTTCACAAATTCTATGTCCTGTCGTGTCTCGTCGATGTTGCGGGCACGTCCGGGATAGTTGCCGGTGGTCTGTATTCCGCCCGAGAGGGCCTCGTTGCGCTCATAGCCCACCACGTCGTCGGTTTGCCAGCAGTGCAAAGAGATAGGAGTTTTCTCCAGGGTTTCAATGGCCTTGTCGGTGTCAACGCCGATGGCGGCATAACGTTCTTTTGCAATCTCGTAGGATTTCAGTATCAGTTCTTCTTTCATTTGTTTGTTGAATTATAATTATGGATGAATAATGCGAGTTGTTTTAGTAGGGATTACTGCCTTTTTGCGGTGATTTCCTCAAAGCGTTCGAAGGCCTTGTTCCATTGTTCCTGGTCCTGTGGTTCAAAGTGCTTCAGCTCTATGGAGTCGGCAATGATGCGCCGCATGTGCCAGATGTCGTCCACGGCACCGGCGGCCTGTGCCTGCACCATGATGTTTCCAAGAGCTGTTCCCTCGGTGGGCCCGGCCGTCACATGTGCGCCGGTGGCGTTGGCCGTACACTGGTTGAGGTGGTCGTTTCTCGACCCTCCGCCGATGATGTGCAGCGTGTTGATGGGGAAGGTTGCCATTTCGGTGAGGTATCCGAACACCTGTTTGTAGCGCAGGGCCAGCGAATCGAAGATGCACCGCGTCAGCTCGGCATATCCCTCGGGCACCTTCTGCCCTGTCTGGCGGCAATAGTCCTTGATGGCCTGTTGCATGTTTGCGGGATTGGCAAACATGGGGTCGTCGGGGTTGATGATGCTTTCGAAGGGTTTCACCTTCATGGCGTCGGCGATGAGCTGTCCGTAGTCCTTGGGGGCGTCGGTCCATTCCTTGCGGCAGCGTTCCAGGAGCCACATGCCGCAAATGTTCTTCAGGAAGCGCGTGGTGCCCTCCAGTCCTCCTTCGTTGGTGAAGTTGCGCTCATAGCTTAGCGGGCTGATGATGGCGTCCTTGGTCTCAATGCCCATGAGGCTCCATGTGCCGCTTGAGAGGTAGGCGAAGTTCTCGTCCCTGGAGGGCACGGCAGCCACGGCTGAGCCGGTGTCGTGGCCGGCCACGGCATATACGGGCACGGCTGGCAGCCCTGTGATGCGCCTCACCTCTTCCGTCAGGCATCCGATGAGTTCTCCGGGGTTCACCATCTTGCCGAACTTCGAGCGGTTGAGCCCAATGCTCTGCAACAGCCGTTCGTCGAGCAGCCCCGTGCGGGGGTCGAGCAGCTGGGAGGTAGAGGCGATGGTGTATTCGCACACCTCGTTTCCCGTGAGCATCCAGCTCAGTGCATCGGGCACGAAGAGAATCTTGGCGGCATGCTCAAAGGCGCTGTTGCCCTCGCGCTTCATGGCGTAGAGCTGGAAGATGCTGTTGAAGTTCAGGAACTGTATGCCGGTGATGTTGTAAACCTCCTCGCGGCTTACCACATGCTTGAGGTAATCGTCCATGGCGTCGAAGGTGACGGGGTCGCGATAGGCCCGCGGGTTGCGCAGGATGGCGCCGTCGGCCCCTATGAGCACGAAGTCCACGCCCCAGGTGTCGATGCCGATGCTCTCAATTTTCACCCCTCGGCGTGCCACGTCTTTCAGTCCTTGCAAGATTTCGTGGTAAAGGGCGAAGATGTCCCAATAGAAGTGTCCGCCCTGCTCAATGAGGTTGTTGGGGAAGCGTGTCACCTCCTCCAGTTCAATTTTCCCTTCAGCCAGTGTGCCGAGGATGGTTCTGCCGCTGGTGGCTCCCAGATCTACGGCAAAAAAGTATTTCCTGTTGTCCATGTTTTGGTGAGATGTAGTTCGAATGCTGCAAAATTACGGAAAAGGGCGATACGCTCACACGACTATTTGATTTTTTAGCCCAAATTTTTGTTTTAAATCAATTCTTTCTCGGTTCCTACCTTTTTTATTATACCCCCATGCATGCAACCTTCGCCCTTCTTTTTTTTATACACAACCGCCATCCCCGGCCTTGGTGGTGGCGGGGGATGGCGGAGGGGGTTGGAAGCGAAAAACCGCGGCGCCGTGGACTACCTGTCGTCGTAATGCCCGTAGGCGGTGAGCACCAGCACGACGACCTCGGTGTCGTAGATTTCATAAATCAGGCGGTGCTTCCTGGTGATGCGGCGGCTCCACTGGCCTGCGCGGTCGCCTTTCAGCGGCTCGGGCTTGCCGGTGCCGGTGCGCGGGTGCTCCATGAGTTCGTCCAACAACTTCCAAAGCTTAAGAAATGCCTTTGGCTCTTCGCGTTTCAGGCGATGCATACCATCTTTTGCCTGATCGGTATAGTCCAACTTGTACATGATGATCAGAGGCTGTTCATGAACTGGTTCAGTTCTTCCTTTGTTTCAATGCGATGCACTTTTCCCTGCCGGGCCTGTTCCTTCGCCTCGTCCACACGCCGGAAAAACTCTTCCTTCGTCATCAGCGTAGGGTCTTCTTTTTTTGCAACCAGCTTTTTCAGATACTTGGCCAACTGCCTCATCAACGGCTCGCTGTCGGCAATCTCGGCCATGTCGCGCCATATCTGCGCGTTCAACTCAAACATTGTCATAATTCCAAATCTTTTTGTTTTCTGGCGGCGAAGTTACGAATATTATCCGAAACCACAAAAAATAAGCAAAAGAAAATGTGATGACGAGTCAACGCGCCGGACTTCCCTTTTTCCATAAAAACAGACGCCCGTTTTTCGGAGCAAAAGCCGGATAGCGGCATGGGTGAAAATTGGTAAAAATATTTGACAAAACAGGCAATTTTTCACAGATTCCGTAAATCGCTGAATTTCAGCGATTTGCAAGCCACGCAAGGTTTGACCGCAAATTTCGGGGAGAGATTTTGAAGATTGAGGGGAGAAATCTTGAAGATTTCCACTTGAAATTTGCGGTCAAACTCTTTTGGGCGTCAAAAAAGCATTGAAAAATCTTGACAAAATTTTGTTCGTGCAAACTGATTTCTTGGGGGCTGGTCGGGCATGGTGAAGGTGAAATTGAGGAAGAGCCACTCACACCTTTCTTCACTGCATTGGGATGTCAGGTCCACGGGTGTGCCGTCGGCGGCGGTCACCCTAATGCCGGTCACCCCTTCAACGGCGTTGTAGCGCACCCTCACGTGCGCACCGGGCACGGCCTTCCCGAAAAGCGGGGAAAACGGCCTGAAGGTTAAAAAACTCGGAAATAATCCATCATAAAGGCATGTAATTCGGAAAATATGCCTAATTTTGCACCGGAATTAACAATCATCTAAAACAAACAATTAAAAAAATGACTACACTGACCCTTTGCATCGTCATTGCTTTCATTATCGGCTATGTGTGCATAGCCACCGAGAGCGTGCTCGAAATCAACAAGGCCGCCATTGCGCTGCTCATGTGCGTGGTTTGCTGGACATTGTTCATGATTTCGCCCGAGAGCTATCTCAGCGGCGACAACATCCTGCTGGAGGTAGGGACGAAAATCAAGGAAAGTCTTGGCGACACCTCCGAGACGCTGTTCTTCCTCATGGGCGCCATGACCATCGTTGAGATTGTGGATGCCAACGGCGGCTTCAACTTCGTGCGCGACACGCTGAAGACGCGCTCCAAGCGCAAGCTGATGTGGCGCATCGCATTCATGACCTTCGTCTTGTCGGCCATTCTCGACAACCTCACCACGTCAATCGTTATGATTATGGTGTTGCGCAAACTGGTGCAGGAGCGCCGCGACCGCGTCATCTATGCCGCACTGGTCATCATCTCGGCCAACTCGGGCGGCGCCTTCTCGCCCATTGGCGACGTCACCACCATCATGCTGTGGATTAAGGGCGTCATCACCACGCAGGGCGTCATCACCGAAATACTGATTCCCTCGCTGGTGTCGATGCTCATTCCCGCTTTTTTCTTCCAATATCAGCTCAGCGGCAAGTTCGACAAGAGCCAGAACCTGCCGAAGGCCGAGGTGAGCGCGTTCACCAAGGCGCAGCGCAACGTCATCTTCTGGCTGGGCGTGGGCGGCCTGTGCTTCGTGCCGGTGTTCCGCAGCCTTACCAGCCTGCCCCCGTTCATGGGCATCCTGCTGGTGCTGGGCATTTTGTGGACGGTGACGGAAATTTTCCACCGCAGCGTGCATAAGGAGAACGAGGAGGACACGATGGCCAAGCGCGTCACCGACCTGCTTTCGCGCATCGACCTGAGCACCATCCTGTTCTTCCTGGGCATTCTGATGGCCGTGGCGTGCCTGGAGCATGTGGGTGTGCTCAAGGCCCTGGGCGAATGGCTCAACGACGTGTCGGGCGGCAACCATTACCTTGTGACGGGCATCATCGGCGTGTTGTCGAGCATTGTCGATAATGTGCCTCTTGTGGCCGGAGCCATGGGCATGTATCCGGTGGCACCGACCGGCGACATGGCCGTTGACGGCATCTTCTGGCAGCTGCTGGCCTACTGCGCCGGCGTGGGCGGCTCCATGCTCATCATCGGGTCGGCAGCCGGCGTGGTGGTCATGGGCCTGGAGAAAATCACCTTCGGATGGTATCTGAAACGGGTGACGTGGATTGCATTCGTGGGCTATCTTTCCGGCATGCTCTGCTACTGGTTTGAAAAGGCTATCATCGGGCTGTAATCATTTTGCCTAGGAAGTCCTAGGAAAACCTAGGAAAACCTAAGACAAAAAGGCCGGAGCCCTCGCGGGGACTCCGGCCTTTTTCATGCTTTTTCCAAAGCGGTTATTTTGAGAGAATCTTGCGCACCGTGCCGTCGGCCATCTTTACGAGATTGATGCCGCGCACCGTGCCGCTAAGGCGCTGGCCCGAAAGATTGTAGCTGGCGGATTGTGCGGCCGTGGATGCCGCAACGGGCCGGATGGCCGTGGGCGTGTCGTAGGTGAACTCGTAGAGGGTGGTGATGCCGTCGTCTTCGGTGAATGTCATTTTTGTCACGTTGCCCTCGGCGTCCTGCTCATAATCTACGGTGGTGAAGAAGGTTGGGCCTCCCGATTGCTTCGACGTTATCAGCACTGGCAACAACGCCGTGCGCTTGCCACGAAGAATGGCCGTGCCCAGTCCGAAATGGGTATCTATCAGCTTGATGCCGCTGGCCATGATGGGGTTGAGGAAGATGTTCGAAGGCGGATTGACCACGCTGCCGTAGGCGTAGGTGACGGTCATCGACCGCCTGCCGACGTTCAGTTCCTGCTTTGTGATGTTGTCGCCGTCCCATTCGGTGTTGAATGTTCCGTTGTAGGTCTTGCTCTCCGTTTTCAGCAACACGTCGGCGCCGGTGAGCCTTGCCTCCCCGTCGTAGGTGTAGTCCATGGTCAGGTCGATGAGCATGTCCTCAAAATAGCCGTGGTAGTCGTCGGTGGCGATGAGTTGGCCGTCGGTGTGCGACAACATTCTGTAGGCATCCTCTTCCGAAGCCGCCTCAGTGGGCTGCGTGAGGATGGTGCCGGCCGCGGCGTCGTGCACCAGTTCCAATGTGCGCGTGGCGCCGTCGCTGTAGGTGGTAATCATGTTCACAATGTCGCCCTGCTCGTTATAAACCAGGGAGGTGGTGTAGGGCAGTTCGCCATTTTCGGTCACCGTCATGGTGGCCATCCGCTTGTCCTGTGCCGCTGTGGTGCCGCACACGGTGAGCAGTAACAAGCTCATAGTCACTGCCTTCGCCGATTTCTTTACTTTCATTTTCTTAAAATATAAAATACAACTTAAAAATCGTTGGCAAAAGTACACTATTTCTGCCAATTGTGCAAGTTTTGGTGCAGAAAGGTTGAAAATTAAAATTTAATGTGTATCTTTGCACCATAATATAAACCTATAAGACTGGAAGAAAATGAAAAAAGCTACACAACTCATGATGGTGGCCACGGTTGCCGCCACCAGTGCTTCGGCTCAGCTGAAGCTGACACCCCAGAACATTGACCGCGTGGTAAAGGAGATGACCCTTGAGGAAAAGGCCACCCTCCTGGTGGGCTACACCACCAGTGAGACCTATTCCGGCATTCCCTCCAACCCCGACCCCAACGCCAAGGAAATGGTGCTGGGTGCCGCCGGCAACACTGCTCCCATCGCCCGCCTGGGCATTCCGCAGACGGTGCTCACCGACGGCCCGGCCGGCGTGCGCATCTCGGCCAAGCGGCCCGGCGACACCAATACTTATTATTGCACGGGATTCCCCATCGGCACCTTGCTCGCCTCGACGTGGAACACACCGCTGGTGCAGCGCGTGGGCGAAGCCATCGGCAACGAGACGCTGGAATATGGCTGCGACGTGCTGCTGGGACCGGGCATGAACATCATGCGCTCGCCACTCTGCGGCCGCAACTTCGAGTATTATTCCGAAGACCCCTTTCTCACAGGATACATCGCCGCGGCCATGGTAAACGGAATTCAGAGCCAGGGCGTGGGCGTGAGTGCCAAGCACTTTGCCGGCAATAACCAAGAGTCGAACCGACTCTACAACAACAGCGTGGTGTCGCAACGGGCATTGCGCGAAATCTATCTCAAGGGCTTTGAAATCATGGTGAGGAAAAGCGACCCCTGGACCATTATGAGCTCCTACAACTACCTGAACGGTCCGTGGACGCAGGAAAACTACGAACTGCTCACTACCATCCTGCGCGACGAATGGGGATTTAAGGGCATCGTGATGACCGACTGGACCAACACGCGCCACACCGACCGCCAGGTGGCTGCCGGCAACGACCTCATGGAACCCGGCAACGGCCGGCAGGTGCAGGACATCATCAACGGCGTGAAAAACGGCACCATCAAGCAGGCCGATGTGGACCGCAACGTGCGCCGCGTGCTGCAATATATCGTAAAGACGCCGCATTTCAGGGGTTATCCGTTCAGCAACAAGCCCGACATTGCCGCCCATGCCCGCCTTACCCGCGAAACTGCTCCCGAGGGCATGGTGCTGCTGAAGAACGAGCCGTTGGCCGGCGCGGCATCAGCGAAGCCCGTGCTGCCCCTCGACCCCGCCATCAAGCGCGTGGCACTTTTCGGCATCACCTCTTATAAGTTCTATGCCGGAGGCACTGGGTCGGGCGACGTCAACAAGCCCTACGTGGTGGACCTCTGCCAGGGACTGGGCAATGCCGGCCTGCAGGTGGACGACACGCTGACCGCAGTCTTCACCAAGTACAACGAATATGGCAAGGTGGAGGTGGAAGCCGAAATGGGGCACCTTTCCACCAACTGGTTCTTCCCCCGTCCGCGTCTTCGCGAACCGCAGCTGGGACCCAAGACCTATCAATTTGCAGCCAAGAACAACGACATGGCCATTGTCACCATCGGCCGCAGCAGCGGTGAGGGCGGCGACCGCGCATGGAGCGACTTCAACGTGAACGCCGACGAGGTGGAATTGCTGAAAAACACCGTGCAGGCCTTCCACCGCGTGGGCAAGCCCGTGGTGGTCATCCTCAACGTGGGTGGAGTGGTGGAAACAGAGTCGTGGAGCCACCTGGCCGACGCCATCCTGCTGGCATGGCAGCCCGGCATGGAGGGCGGAAACTCCGTGGCCGACGTACTGACGGGCAAGACCTATCCTTCAGGGCGACTGCCGGTCACGTTCCCCTGCTCGCTCGAAGACGTGCCTTCCACGAAGAATTTCCCGAAGAACTACACTTACTGGGACGACATGGAACTGAACGACGCGCAGAAAGCCCAGTGGCCCTGCATCAACGAAACCTCCTACGAGGAGGGCATCAACGTGGGCTACCGCTATTTCCTCACCAACCATAAGGCCGTGAGCTTCCCCTTCGGTTTCGGACTGGGCTACACCACCTTCGCCTACAGCCAGGCCAAGGTTGCCAAGAAAGGCAAGGAATATGTGGCCACGGTGACCGTGAAAAACACCGGCGACAGGGCCGGAAAGGAAGTTGTGCAGCTCTATGTGGCAGCACCCAGGGGAACGCTGGAGAAACCCGCCTGCGAACTGAGGGCGTTTGCCAAGACGCGAGAACTGAACCCCGGCGAGAGCCAGACGCTGCAGATGACGTTCACCGGCTACGACCTGGCCTCCTACGACGAAAGCCAGCAGGCATGGGTGACCGACGGCGGCGACTATGAGGCGCGCTTCTCGGCAAGTGCCGAGGACTGCCGACAAAGCGTCAGTTTCAAGGTGAAGGCCGAGAAGGTGAAAGCCCACGACGTCATGCGCAAACCATGACAAAAAGCGGTTTTTCGCCAAAAACGTGCGAAATGTAATTCTTTCTTCGTACCTTTGCAGCCACTTCAATAAAAGGTAACAAAAATCAGAGCATGATGAAAAAGTTTTTTAGGACAATGGGCCTCGCCATGTTGATGGCGGCCTTGTGCCCGGCAGCTGTTGCTGCACAGGATGACGTGGAAGCCGATGTTCAGCTGGACCTTACGAGCAAGAACCTGTGGCGCGGACAAGACTATGGCGGACCGGCCCTGCAGCCACGCATGGAAGTGCGCTGGCAGGGACTGTATGTAAACGCCGAGGGTGCCACCACCTTCGACCGCGACGACACCAGCCGCATGGGCCTGCAACTGGGCTACCGCGCACCCTTCGGGCTGAACGTCGGCGTGGGCACACAATGGACCAGCGGCATCGACCCGCTCAACCGCTTCCTCTTCTTCGACGAGAAGGAAACCGGCCACCGCTTTGAGGCCAACCTCGGCTACACCCACCGCCTGTTCTCCTTGCAGGCTTACACCATCTTCGGCGGCAACGACTTCAAGGAGGAGGGCGACCGCGCCTTCTCCACCTACGTAGAGCTGCAGGTGCCCTTCCGCCTCGGCGGACTGGACTGGACGGCCACGGCAGCCATCACGCCCATGGAGTCGGGCTCCTGGCGCGAGACAGTGGTTTACGACGGAAGCACCGAACGCCTCAAGCAGTATCTCTATGGCGACGGCTTCACTTGTGTGCAGGCCTGCCTCAGGGCCACCAAGAACCTGAACCTGAACGGCTTCTGCCTGCCCGTCTATGTGGAACTGAACACCAACCCCTACGCCGAGAAGGCTTCTCTCATGGCCGGCATCTCGCTGCGCCCTTTCAGTAAAAAATAATCATCCGGCAATAAAAAGCCGCACAACAGGGACATGGACGCAACCTTGCACAGGCCGCCCATGTCCCCTTTCACAATAATGACGATAGAGGACTTTTTGCTGCTCTACGGCCAAAGCCCGCAGGTGGAGGCATTGACAAGTTTGATGGCCGACACCACCGTGGCCAGTGCCAACCTGAAGGGATTAGTGGGCTCGTCAACGCCCATGCTCTTTGCCGCAGCTCTTAAAAGAAAGGGTGAGAAAGGCGTGCTGCCACCCGTTCTTTTTATTCTTAACGATGCCGAAGAGGCCGGTTATTTCTACAACGACCTGGTGCAGATGTTGGGACAACACGCCGTGTTTTTCTTCCCCTCAAGTTACAAACGTTCCGTGAAATACGGGCAGAAGGATGCCTCGAGCGAGATTCTGCGCACCGAGGTCCTGGGCCGGCTCGCCGGACTGGGACAAAAGGCCGCGCAAAGCATCTTCGTGGTGACGCACCCCGAGGCCGTGGCCGAGCTGGTGGTGTCGAAAAAGAAGCTCGACGAGCAGTCGCTGCGCCTCAAGGTGGGCGACGTTCAGGACATCACGCTGTTGCAGAAGCAGCTCCGCACGCTGGGATTCCGAATGGTTGACTACGTCTATGAGCCCGGACAGTTCGCCGTGAGGGGAAGCATTGTCGATGTATTCTCCTTCAGCTCGGAATATCCTTTCCGCCTCGACTTCTTCGGTGACGAGGTTGACAGCATACGCACCTTCGAGGTGCTCACACAGTTGTCGAAGGAAAAGCGGCAGGAGGTGGAAATCATTCCCGAACTGGCCGACACCACCGAGCGGGTGCCTTTCCTCAACTTCCTGCCCGCCAATGCCGTCATTGCCGCCAAGAACGTGGAGCTGGTGCGGCAACGGGTGGAAAAAACCTTCGACGACGGTTTCTCGGCGCAGGCCCTCACCGAAATGACCGAGGGAATGACCGAAATGGAGCGCCGCGACACCCTTCGCGACCTCCAGTCGGACCGCCTCTTCGTAGGGAAAAGCCAGTTCGACGCCCTGCTCACACAATTCCGCCTCATGGAGTTCGGCGTGCAGCCTTCCCTCCAGCCGCAGGCCACCCTGGCCTTCCGCACGGAAATGCAACCCCTCTTCCACAAGAACTTCGAACTGCTGGCCCAGACCCTTCACGACTATCAGTCGCGCGGATACCGCCTCTACATGCTCGCCGACTCGAAGAAGCAGCAGGAGCGACTGCGCGACATCTTCGACAACCTCTCGGAAGACATCATAATGCAGCCCGTGGACAAGACCGTCCACGAGGGATTTGTTGACAACGCCCTGAAGCTCTGCATCTTCACCGACCACCAGATTTTCGACCGATTCCACAAGTACAGCCTGCGCTCCGACACCGCACGCTCCGGAAAAATGGCGCTCACCATGAAAGAGCTGCAGGAACTGGAGGTGGGCGACTTTGTGGTCCACGTGGACCTGGGCATCGGGAAATTTGCAGGACTCGTCAGGGTGCCCATCCCGCGGCCCGTCAATCAAAACCGCCTTCAGCGCAACCTGCCGGAAGATGCCTACCAGGAGGTCATCAGGATTGTATATGCCAACAACGACAAGGTGGACGTGAGCATCCACTCGCTCTACAAGATTTCCAAATACAAACGCAAGGACAGCGATGCCCCGCCGCGCCTCTCCACCATCGGCACCGGAGCCTGGGAACGCCTGAAGGAGCGCGCCAAGAAGCGCATCAAGGACATTGCCCGCGACCTCATCAAACTCTATGCCGCACGCCGGCGCCAGAAAGGCTTCGCCTACAGCCCCGACGGGTACATGCAACACGAGCTGGAGGCCAGCTTCATGTATGAGGACACCCCCGACCAGCTGAAGGCCACCAACGACGTAAAGGCCGACATGGAAAGCAACCGGCCCATGGACCGCCTCGTTTGCGGCGACGTGGGATTCGGGAAAACCGAGGTGGCCATACGCGCCGCATTCAAAGCAGCCTGCGACGGAAAGCAGGTGGCTGTCATGGTGCCCACCACGGTGCTCGCATACCAGCACTACCAGACCTTCCGCGAAAGGCTGAAGGACATGCCCGTCACCATCGACTACCTGTCGAGGGCCAGAAGCGCCAAGCAGGTGAAGGAGGTGCTACAGAACCTGAAAGACGGGAAAATAGACATCATCATCGGAACCCACAAACTCATTGGGAAGACCGTCGTCTTCCGCGACCTGGGACTGCTCATCATCGACGAGGAGCAGAAGTTCGGCGTCGCCGTAAAGGAGAAACTGCGGCAGATGAAGGTCAACGTAGATACCCTCACCATGACGGCAACGCCCATTCCGCGAACCCTGCAGTTCTCGCTCATGGGGGCACGCGACATGAGCGTCATCAAGACGCCGCCGCCCAACCGCTACCCCATACAGACCGAAATCCACACCTTCGGAAGCGACGTCATTGCCGACGCCATTAACTTCGAGATGAGCCGAAACGGGCAGGTGTTCTTCGTCAGCAACCGCATTTCCAGCCTGACAGAGCTCCACAGGCTCATCCTCAAGCACGTGCCCGACGCCAGGGTGGCCATAGGCCACGGGCAGATGAAGCCCGAGGAGCTGGAGAAAATCATCATGGGATTCATCAACTACGACTACGACGTGCTCCTCTCGACCACCATCGTGGAGAACGGCGTGGACATTCCCAACGCCAACACCATCATCATCAACGATGCCCACCGCTTCGGGCTGAGCGACCTGCACCAGATGCGCGGGCGCGTGGGGCGAAGCAACCGCAAGGCATTCTGCTACCTGCTGGCACCCCCTTTGTCGGCACTCAACCACGAGGCGCAGAAACGCCTCGAGGCACTCGAGACCTTCTCAGAGCTGGGCAGCGGATTCAACCTCTCCATGCAGGACCTCGACATACGAGGGGCCGGAAACCTGCTCGGCGCCGAGCAGAGCGGATTCATGGAGGACCTGGGCTACGAAACCTATCAGAAAATACTCAACCAGGCCGTCACCGAGCTGAAAAACGACGAGTTCGCGCAGCTCTACGGCACCGAAACGCCCAATCGCCAGAACGCCCACCCGGCCAGACGCAACGCCGTGCAATCGCTCATCGACCAGACCGACTTCGTGGACGACTGCGCCGTGGAAAGTGACCTCGAAATCTATTTCCCCGACCTCTATGTGCCCACCAGCAGCGAGCGCATGCTCCTC
Organism: Prevotella sp.; assembly: GCA_017474515.1. Classification (GTDB taxonomy): domain Bacteria; phylum Bacteroidota; class Bacteroidia; order Bacteroidales; family Bacteroidaceae; genus Prevotella. The sequence continues at coordinate 23,716 of JAFVHN010000049.1, forward strand.
TACCGCGAACTGGAAACCATCAAGAACGACCGCGACCTGGAAGCCTATAAACAGCGGCTCCGCGACCGATTCGGAGAAATACCCTACGAGGGCGAGGAACTCCTCCAGGTGGTGCCCCTGCGGAGGATGGGAAAGCAGCTGGGATGCGTGAAAATAATGCTCAAGCAGGGGCAGATGGCACTCTTCTTCGTGGAAAACCCCGACAGCCCCTACTACCAGAGCCGCGCATTCGGACGAATCATCGACTACCTCTCCCTGCACCCCCGCGATTGCAACCTGCGCGAGGTGAACGGCAAGCGAAGCATGGTTGTCAGGAACGTCAACACCGTGGCCGGCGCCGTAGCCATCATGCGCGAGATATTACAGGAAAAAGGAAAATAGAAACGGGGAGGGATGAGTTTTGAGTCATGAATTATGAAAGAATTTTGGCCGAAAAAAGGTGGATAGCTACAGGGTGAAAAATTTTGAAAAATCTTGACAAAATTGTCCGTTTTTCACCGTTTTTATAAGTCGCTGAATATCAAAGGCTTGCAAATCACCCCAAGTTTGACCGCAAATTTCGGGGAGAAATCTTCAAAATTTCACTTCTCAATCTTCAAGATCTCTCCCCAAAATTTGCGGTCAAACTATTTTGGGCACCGAAAAATCCATGAAAAATCTTGACAAAATTTCAAGCGGCGAATTTTAGGAGCCGACACTTTAGGAGCCGACGCTTTAGGAGCCGACGCTTCCAAGCGTCGGACTAACTTTGAAATCTTGCTTGGCTGAAATTATAGTTACTCCGACTTTAGGAGCCGACGCTTCCAAGCGTCGGACTAACTTTGAAATCTTGCTCGGCTGGATATAGTTACTCCGACGCTCGGAGGCGTCGGCTCCTAAAGCATCCATTCAGGTGAATTTGCAAATTCGGCAGTTCACCCCGACTGTAGGGACATACTTCATGTATGTCCGCCCGCCGAAGCCCATCGTCGCGTTGTTCACCCCGTGTGTAGGGACATACTTCATGTATGTCCGCCCGCCGCATCATGCCAGTTCTTCGGACATACATAAAGTATGTCCCTACAATGCAAGAACCCACTCAGTAGGAGCCGATGCTATAGGAGCCGACGCTTCCAAGCGTCGGAGTAACTTTGAAATCTTGTTCGGCTGGATATAGTTACTCCGACGCTCGGAGGCGTCGGCTCCTAAAGCGTCGGCTCCTACAGCGTCCATTCAGGTGCCTTTGCAATTTCAGCAGAACGGGCAAGAACTATCGTCTAAACTCCTAAACTCCTAAACTCCTCCCATTCATGTGCCTTTGCAATTTCAGCAGAACAGGCAAGAACTATCGTCTAAACTCCTAAACTCCTAAACTCCCAAACTCCTCCCGTTCAAACAAATTTTCCAACGAAACGCCACATTTTTCCACCTTTTTCTATGCTATATAAAATAAATATTGTATATTTGCAAGCGATAACTATACAAAAATGTCAAACATTATAAAATTCAAACAATCATGAAGACTAAAATCTTAACCTTATCTTACGCAGGGAGCAAATTCTTCTTCCTGTTGACCATCCTCCTCTGGATGGCTGGAACAATGAGCGTGCAGGCCACCGACTACGACCTTTGGGTGGGCGGCAAGCGAGTAACAAGCAGCAATGCCAACAACATCACCAACTCGACCATCGACGGAGCGACAGGCGCGGTGACTTACAATGCCTCCCAAAAAGCCCTGTACCTCAGGGATGTCTCCATCGAATGCGTTGGTAGCAACAGCACCAAACAAGGCATCTATAACAAAGGCATTGAGGGTTTGAGGATTTTCTGCTCTGGTGAAACCAACATTCATTCCGATGACAACGCCGGGCTGCAGTGCGACGTAGAAACCAAAGTGTTTGTAGATGACGGCATCACATGGATTGATAGCGACAACTCAAGGGCCGTGTACATCAACGGAACCTCGTGCTCGCTGTTTTGCGAGGGGAAACTTTACATCACCGGCTACCAATGCCCGGCCATAGAAGGGGTGAGCTCATCCAGCGGAAAAGTAAATTTTTATGGAAAAAACATTGACGTTGAGGGGAAAAAGGGAGACCTGGTCAACTTGTACTCGGCATCTTTCAAGGGATTATACCATCATACCTCAACGATTACTTGGACGTATGGCTGCGACGTGACACTTGAAAAAACCGGCAGCAGCACTTATCCCTGTGTAAAAAACGTGAGCAAATTTTACGGAACAAAATCGAACTTTTCGGCTGAGGACCTGGTGGAGCGTTATGCCATTGTGACATACCCTGCGAGCGCCGACTTTAATTCATCGAAAAAGAGCGTCTGCGACACCTCTGCCAACCCCATCTATGTAAGCGACATCCATGTCAACGAGGACTTTGCGACGGTGGTGAATAACTATTTCTTCCCCGACACCAACTTCCGCAACTACCTTAAGAATTCTTTCGGAACATTCGTCTCGAAAAGCCAGATGAACAACACCACGACGCTGAATTTGGCAAACAAGAGCATCGCCGACCTCACGGGCATCCAGTTCTTCACCGAGCTGAAGGAACTCTACCTCTATAACAACCAGCTGACGCAACTCGACTTGAGCAAAAACACCAAACTCACCCGGCTGGAATGTCCATACAACCGCCTGACCACCCTCGACGTAAGCCTCAACACGCAGCTCATCGGAGTGATTTGCGACGACAACCAGCTGACATCGCTCAAAGTCCCACACAATAATCTGCAATGGCTTTCGTGCAACAACAACCAGCTGGGCTACTGCCTCACCAATAACACGCATACCAAACTGAAGGAGCTTTATTGCGCCTACAACACCGGCATGACCAGTTTGGGCGCGTTCCTCAACGATTTGCCGGAATTGGAGAAATTCGACTGCTCTGGCACCTCGATTCTTGACAACGTGAACCTCATCATGCTCAAAAAACTAAAGGAGCTGACTTGCGAGAACATGCCAAATCTGTGGGCTCTCCAGTGTTCCAACACTGCGCTGACAAAACTCTCCGTATCGGGGTGCTCTAATCTGCGTTATCTCACCTGCAACGACAACAAGCTGACGTATCTCAACGTGTACGGGTGCACAGCACTGAGTGACCTGCATTGCGAAAACAATCTGCTTGCCAACATCGCCTATTTGTCGAGTTGTCAGTTATTGAAGAGCCTTTACATCTCTTCCAACAAGCTCACAAGCCTCGACGTGTCGGGCCTCGAAAAACTTACCGAGCTCTATTGCAACAACAACCAGCTGACCAGCCTTGCCGGTCTGACGAACAGAGGGTATTTGCAGAAAGTGGACTGCTCCGGCAATCAGCTGACCAGCCTTAGTATGGGAAACAATGATTTGCGAGAGCTCAAATGCAACAATAACCGACTGAGCACGCTGACCCTGTCAAACCACATGCTTCTTTCGACTCTGGATTGCTCGTACAACCCGACATTGACAAGTCTGGACTTAAGCACAGGTCTTTCCACCCTCTCGGAGGTGAACTGCTCGCATTGCGACCTCAGGAGCATTAACTGGAAAAACCTCAAATTTACAACAATTGACTGCAGCTACAATTCAAATCTGACTTCGCTTAACAACTCCCGTGATGACAACACGGTAAGACCATTATCTTCGCTCAATGTCAAGGGATGTACCAAGCTGGAAGAATTAAGGGTTTGGAACAATCAATTGACCGCCATCGACTTAAGCTCTTGCGTCAAACTTTGGTATTTAGATTTAGATGGAAACGCATTAACCTCACTCAATGTTGACGCCTGCACAGATTTGAAATATTTGTATTGTATAAGTAACCAATTAACCACTCTCAATTTGAGCAATAACAGGAAACTTTGTTATCTGAGTTGCTCGGACAATAACCTTTCCTCGCTGAATGTGAAAAACTTCACAGATTTGCGATCTCTTAATTGTAGTTATAATCAATTGACTTCACTCGACTTGAGGGGTTGCAACGCCTTGGAGCATCTTGATTGCAGCGACAACCAGATTTCCTCACTCATTTTGCCACAAGAGAACACAACCCTCAATGAAATAATATGTTATACAAACTGTCTGGACGGGCCCTTAATGGACGTCATGATAGGCAGCCTGCCCGACAGGAAAAACCTGGAGCAGGGACAAATCTCTATGTTAACAGACTTTAATTCTGAAGGTAATGTCTGCACTTGGCAAAATGTAAGAGATGCCAGAAGTAAGAATTGGAATGTTCTTTATTGGAATACCGACTACGGGGAATGGGTTCCGTACTCCGGCTCCGGCGTTCCCACCGCCATCACCACGGCGGAGGCCGACAACGACGGCGACGCACCGCGATACAACATGAGCGGACAGCGCGTGGGACACGACTACAAGGGCGTGGTCATCGTCAACGGGAAAAAGAAAGTGGTGAAGTAAGACAAATTCGCCAGAACAGGAGTAATTATATATCGCCAACAAGAAAAAGCTACTCCGACGCCGTAGGAGCCGACGCTTTAGGAGCCGACGCTTCCAAGCGTCGGAGTAACTATATATCAAAAAGTTAGTCCGACGCTATAGGAGCCGACACTTTAGGAGCCGACGCTTTAGGAGCCGACGCTTCCAAGCGTCGGACTAACTTTTATATATTGTTCGCCAGAAATTATAGTTACTCCGACGCTTTAGGAGCCGACGCTTCCAAGCGTCGGACTAACTTTATATATTGTTCGCCAGAAATTATAGTTACTCCGACGCTCGGAGGCGTCGGCTCCTAAAGCGTCGGCTCTTAAAGCGTCCATTCAGGTGCCTTTGCAATTTCAGCAGAACGGGCAAGAACTATCGTCTAAACTCCTAAACACCTTCCATTCAAACAAATTTTCCAACGAAACGCTACATTTTCCACCTTTTTCTATGCTATATAAAATAAATATTGTATATTTGCAAACGGTAATTTTACAAATAGTCAAACATCATAAAATTCAAACAATCATGAAAACTAACATCATAACCTTATCTTATGCAGGGAGCAAATTTTTCTTCCTGTTGACCATCCTCCTTTGGATGGCTGGAACAATGAGCGTGCAGGCCACCGACTACGACCTTTGGGTGGGCGGCAAGCGAGTGACAAGCAGCAATGCCAACAACATCACCAACTCGACCATCGACGGATTGGTCACTTACAACCACAGCACCAAAACGCTGACGCTGAACAATGCAGATATCGACTGCTCGGGTAACAACAACACCAAACAAGGCATCTATAACAAAGGCATTACGGGTTTGAGGATTTTCTGCTATGGTGAAACCAGCATTCATTCTGATGACAACGCCGGGCTGCAGTGCGACGTAGAGACCAACGTGTATGTAAAAAGCGGCATCACATGGATTGAAAGCGACAACTCAAGGGCCGTGTACATCAACAACGGAACCTCATGCGCTCTGATTTGCGAGGGGAAACTTTACATCACCGGCAACGAATGCCCGGCCATAGAAGGGGTGAGCTCCTCCAGCGGCATAGTATATTTTTATGGGAAAAACATTGACGTTGAGGGGGAAAAAGGAGACCTGGTCAACTTGTACTCTGCGTCTTTCAAGGGACGATTATCTTCTTCAAATATGGTTTATGAGTATGGCTGCGACGTGACACTTGAAAAAACCGGCAACAGCAGTTATCCCTGTGTGAGAAACGTGGGGAATTTTTACGGAACAAAATCGAGCTTAACGCCATCAGAGCAGAATCTGCGTTATGCCATCGTGACATACCCTGCAAGCGCCGACTTTAATTCATCGAAAAAGAGTGTATGCGACAGTTATGCCAACCCCATCTATGCAAGCGACATCAGTGTCAACGAGAACTATGCGGCGGTAGTGAATAACTATTTCTTCCCCGACACCAACTTCCGCAACTACCTTAAGAATTCTTTCGGAACATTCATCTCGACAAGCCAGAGGAACAACACCACGACGCTGAATTTGATCAACAAGAACATCGCCGACCTGACGGGCATCAAGTACTTCACCGAGCTGAAGGTGCTCCAACTTTACAACAACCGGCTGACCACGCTCGACTTGAGCAACAACACCAAGCTCACACGGGTGGAATGTGTTTACAACCAGCTGACGCAACTCAACTTGAGCAACACCTCCAATCTCATCCAACTGGAATGTGACAATAACCGCCTGACCGGGCTCGACTTGAGCGACAGCCCGCAGCTCACCTGGTTGACTTGCGACAACAACCAACTGACATTGCTCAGAGTCCCACACAACAATCTGCAGGGGCTTTCGTGCAATGGCAACAAGCTGACCCGCTGCCTTTACACGAGCGAAACGTACTCATACCTGAAGGAGCTTTATTGCGCCGACAACCCCAACATGGCCACCTTGGGCGTGGACTTCAGCTATTTGCCGGCGTTGGAGAATTTCGACTGCTCTGGCACGAAGTTCAGCGCCCTGCTCCTCGACCAAAACACCAAACTGAAAGAGCTGACCTGCGAGAATATGCCCTCGCTGACAAGGATTGGGTGTTATAACACCGCGCTGACAAGGCTTTCCGCGTCCGGATGCTCAGCCGTGGAACAAATCCTATGCTACGACAACAAGCTGACGTATCTCAACGTGAACGGGTGCACATCGCTGCGACTTATAAATTGTAAAAACAATCAGCTTTCCGGCATCGCCAATATGTCGAGCTGCAAAGCGGCATTGCAGGGCCTTTTCATCAATTCCAACAAGTTCACAAGCCTCGACTTGACGGGCTTCAGCAATCTTAACGACCTCAATTGCAGCAACAACCAGCTGACCACGCTCAACCTGACCGGCCTTTCCAACCTGCAGACGCTGAATTGCTCAAACAACCCGCTGACAAGCCTGGATTTGACCGCGAATGCTTTTCCCAATCTGCACGAAGTGAACTGCTCATATTGCAACCTCACGAGCATTGCCTGGGAAAACCTCAGATTGACAACGCTTGATTGCAGCTACAATTCAAATCTAACCACTCTTTTCAATTACCGTTATACAAATAACACGGTAAGACCGTTGTCATCGCTCAATGTCAAGGGATGCACCAATCTGCAATACTTAAATGTCAATAACAATCAATTGTCCACCATCGACTTAAGTTCTTGCAGCAATCTTTCGAATTTAGATTGTGGTTCAAACCAATTAACCACTCTCAATGTTGACGCCTGCACAAATTTGTCACAGTTGGATTGTCAAAAGAACCAATTAACCACTCTCAATATGAGCAATAACAGAAAACTTAAAAACCTGTCTTGCTCCGACAATAACATTTACTCGCTGAATGTGAGAGACTTCACATATTTGAAAAATTTAGAATGTCAAGACAATCAACTGATTTCACTCGACTTGAGGGGTTGCAAAGTCTTGGAGTTGCTGGCTTGCTTCAACAACCAAATTTCCTCACTCATTCTGCCGCAAGAGAGCACTGCCCTCAATTTAATACGATGTCAAAACAACCGCCTGAACGGGACCTTTATGGACGTCATGATAGGCAGCCTGCCCGACAGGAAAGACTTGTCGGATGGACAACTCTATATGATAAACGGATCTTATGGTGATGAAAATGACTGCACATGGCAAAATGTAAAAGATGCCAGAAGTAAGAATTGGAATGTTTGGATTTATGATTGGACTGAGGGATGGATTCCGTACTCCGGATCCGGCGTTTCCACCGCCATCGGCACGGCGGAGGCTGACGACGACGGCGACGCACCGCGATACGACATGAGCGGACAGCGCGTGGGACGCGACTACAAGGGCGTGGTCATCGTCAACGGGAAAAAGAAAGTGGTGAAGTAAGACAAATTCGCCAGAACAGGAGTAATTATATATCGCCAACAAGAAAAAGCTACTCCGACGCCGTAGGAGCCGACGCCTCCGTTCTGCCGAATTTCAATTCAGCAGAACGGAGTTTTTTGTTGTTGAGAGTTTAGACAATAGTTATTGCGCCGGCTCCTAAATCGGCAACAACTATTGTTCTGCCGAATTTGCAATTCGGCAGCAGTGAATATAAGCATTTATAATGCGAGATAATGTCATGAATTGCGAATTACAAATTCTTATATTCACGGCAGGCGAATTGCAAATTCGCCTGAACGGGATTAGTCCGACGCTTGGAAACGTCGGTTCCTATTGCAGTTCCTACTATGTCGGAGTAACTATATTTCGCAAAAAAGAAAATTGGAATAATTCGCGCGAATTATTCCAATTTTCTTTTCATTCTTATTGATTGTCAATGTGTTTCCCCAAGGGAATGATTGTTTCGCGGGGGGACATCATTTCACGCTGTCGGTGAGCAGGTCGTCGTCATCGGCCCACACGTCGCCCTTCTTAATGTAGTAGTAGCGGTTGTCCCATCCGCTGTAGTCGCGCTCCAGGTTGAACGAAGCGAGGTAGCGGCCGTTGTAGGCGTCGTGGAATTCTCCGCGGAACTCATTTCCGAAGAGCGAATAGCGGTGGATGGCGATGCGCGAGCCGTCGTCGTAGTAGAGATAGATGATTCCGTCCACCACCTCGTAGTCGAAGCGTGCCACGTCGGAAACATAGCGGCCGTAGTAGTCCACCTCGCGCCCCCGGCCGCTGGCATAGCTGTAGTTGTCGGACCAAAACTCAAACATCACGTCGGTGTATTCCGTCACGCCGCCGTAGCGGTAGGTGAAATATTCGCTGGCAATCTGGCCGTACCACACGCCGTCGAGGCGGTAGGCAATGCTCTCGTCGTCTTCCTCGCAAGAGGTGAACACCATGGGCAGTGCTGCCAGCAGCACCATTGTCAGTATGGAAGTAAACTTTTTCATAACTGTATTTTTTTAGAAGGTTCGTAATTCTTTTCTTTTTCTGTTGCAAAGGTAGTGTTTTTTGGTGAACCCACCAATACTATTTCCATAAAAAAGCGTATGGATTTCCCTACCGCGAGGGGGGAAAAGCCCTCAAGGGCATTGCCCTATTGGTTAAAAATGAATAAAACGAAAGGCTCGGGGCAAAAAAAATATCACTTAGGGACACGATTTCAATAATAATTCGTATCTTTGTGGCAAAGATTATTTTTTTATTACACCAAAGAAATGAAAACAATCTACGATTTCAGCGTCAAAGACCGCAAAGGCAAGGACGTGAAGCTGAAAGAGTATGCCAACGAGGTCATACTCATTGTCAACACCGCCACCAAGTGCGGGTTCACCCCTCAATACGAAGAACTGGAAAAACTCTATGAGCAGTACCACAGCCAGGGCTTCACCATCCTGGACTTCCCCTGCAACCAGTTCGGGCAGCAGGCACCGGGCACCGACGAGAGCATCCACGAGTTCTGCAAGCTCAACTACGGCACTGAGTTCCCCCGCTTCAAGAAGATCAAGGTGAACGGCCCCGACGCCGAACCCCTCTACCAGTTCCTCACCGAGCAGAAGGGCTTTGCCGGCTGGGACATGGAGCACCCCATCGCCCACATCCTCGACGACATGCTCTCGAAGGCCGACCCTGACTACAGGGAGAAGCCCGACATTAAGTGGAACTTCACCAAGTTCCTCATCAACAAGCGCGGACAGGTGGTGGCACGTTTCGAGCCCACCACGAAGATGGAAGTCATTGCCAAAGAAATTGAAGAACAGCTGAAATAAAAAAGCACCCCCGACAGCACTTTTTCAGATGGAACATATCCGATTACTTATTATTGGCAGCGGTCCCGCAGGGTTTACCGCTGCCATTTACGCTGCCCGCGCCAACCTGAGCCCGGTGCTCTATTGCGGCATGCAATCGGGCGGACAGCTCACGCAGACCACCGAGGTGGAAAATTTCCCCGGCTACCCGCAAGGCGTTGACGGCAACCAGATGATGATGGACTTGCGGCAGCAGGCCGAGCGCTTCGGCACCGACATCCGCGACGGCATTGTCACGGCGTGCGACTTTTCAGGAAAGCCCCACCGGCTGACCATCGACGGCGAGGTGGAGGTGGAGGCCGACGCCGTCATCATTGCCACCGGCGCGTCGGCCAAGTACCTTGGACTGGCCGATGAAGAGAAATATCGCGGACAGGGCGTGTCGGCCTGTGCCACCTGCGACGGATTCTTCTACCGCCGGCGCACCGTGGCCGTGGTGGGCGGCGGCGACACCGCCTGCGAGGACGCACTCTACCTCTCGGGGCTGGCAAAAAAGGTTTACATGGTGGTGCGCAAGCCTTTCCTGCGTGCATCGAAAGTGATGCAGGACAGGGTGATGGGCGCCGAGAACATTGAAATTCTCTTTGAACACAATGCCACGGGACTCTATGGCGACAACGGCGTGGAGGGCATGCACGTCGTGAAGCGCAAGGGCGAGGCCGACGAAACGCACTACGACGTGCCCGTTGACGGCTTCTTCCTCGCCATCGGCCACAAGCCCAACAGCGACGTGTTCAAGCCTTGGCTCGACACCGACGAAATGGGGTACATCGTTACGCGGGGCAACTCGCAACAGACGAACGTGCCCGGCGTGTTTGCCGCCGGCGACGTCTGCGACCCCGTTTACCGCCAGGCCATCGTGGCCGCCGGCACCGGTTGCAAGGCCGCCCTCGAGGCCGAACGCTTCCTCATGACAAGCAAATAACTATTTTCTCTCGCTCACCATCCACAAACCGAGGAAAGTGAGCAGGCCGTTGAGCATCAGCAGCTCGTAGCCGAACTGATAATGAAGGAAATGGCTGAAAACAAGGTTCAGCAAATAGCAAAGCAACGGTGAGGCAACGGCAATGACGGGCACAAAACGATGACGGCAGATGCCCCTGCGGGTAAGCAGCGCAAAGGCAAAAAGCCCCAGCAGCGGACCGTAGGTGTAGGAGCAGAGAATGTAGATGGCATCGATGACGCTCGAGGAATTGACCGCCTCCACCAGCAGGATGATGACCATGAACACCGCAGCCATGGCCACATGCACGCGCTTGCGCAGCGACTCGTCGCCGGGCTTGCCCTGAATATCAACGCAGTAGGTGGTGGTCATGGCCGTCAATGCCGAGTCGGCACTGCTGAAACATGCCGCCACGATGCCGAGCGAGAAAAGCACCACGACGGCCTGCCCCAGGCGCCCCGTGGCAGCAAACATGGGCAGCAGCTCGTCGCCTTTCTGCGGCAGCGGCTGCCCTTCTTTTTGCGCCAGAAGCACCAGCAGCACGCCCAATGAAAGAAACAGCAAGTTGGCCGGCACGAAGGCCACGCCATAGCTGCACATATCTTTCTGAGCGTCGCGCAAGGTTTTGCAAGTCAGGTTCTTCTGCATCATGTCCTGGTCAAGGCCGGTCATGACGATGACAATGAAAATGCCGCTGAGGAACTGTTTCCAGAAATTCTGCCGCGACACCCAGTCGTCCATGACAAACATGCGCGAATGGCTGTCGGCGGCAATGGCTTTGACCGCCTCGGGCACCGACAATCCCAATTCCCCAATTACATTATATATAATAAGCAGCAGGGCGGCAAACATGCAGACGGTCTGCAAGGTGTCGGTCCACACCAGGGTGCGTATGCCGCCGCGCCGCGTGTAAAGCCAGATAAGGGCTGTCAGGGCCACCACGGTCAGGGGGAAAGGCAGGCCGAAGTCGTCGAACACAAAGCGTTGCAGGATGATGCACACCACATAGAAGCGCACGGCGGCCCCCGTCATCTTGGACAGCAGGAAGAACCACGCCCCCGTCTGATAGGCATGATGTCCGAGTCGCCGCTGAAGGAAGGTGTAGATGGTGGTCATGTCCCACCGGTAATAAACGGGCAGCAGGATGAACGCCACGGCCACATAACCCAGGATGAAGCCCAGGCAGGTCTGCATATACGTCATTCCCGACTGCAGCACCATGCCGGGCACACTGACAAAAGTGACGCCCGAGATGCTGGCCCCCACCATTCCGAAGGCCACCATGTACCACGGGCTCTGCCGGTTGCCACGGTAAAAGGCATCGTTGCCGCCGCGGTGCGCCGTCAGGCGGCTCAGCAGCAGCAGAAGGCCGAAATAGGCCGCTATGGTCAGTAAAATCGTCATTGCGGGTGCAAAATTACTACTTTTAACCTACAAAAAGCTGTTTTTCAGAATATTTCTTACAATTTATTTGGCCGTTTCGCAGATTATCTATAATTTTGCAGCCGTAAAATGTAAAAAAGTAACAATATGACATTCCGTTTCTTCGCATTTTGGTGGCGCTGCTCAGGATGAAACCGTCGTGAGTCGCCATGCCTGTGTGTGGAAAACAATATGCACAAAGAGGCCTGCCGTTCTTACGACAGGCCTCTTTTCTTATTCAAAAACATAATTATTCATCACATAACACATTACACATCATGAAACAAAAGAAATTCATCTTGCAGGAAAGCGAGATCCCCACGCAGTGGTACAACATCCAGGCCGACATGAAGACCAAGCCCATGCCTCCGCTGAACCCTCAGACGCACGAGCCGATGAAGGCCGAGGACCTGTTCCCCATCTTCGCCGAAGAATGCGCACGCCAGGAGGTTGACATGGAGCACCCATGGATTGACATTCCCGAGGAAGTGCTCGACAAGTACAAGTTCTACCGCTCCACGCCCCTGGTGCGTGCCTACGCCCTTGAGGAAGCCCTGGGCACGCCGGCACACATCTACTTCAAGAACGAGAGCACCAACCCGCTGGGCTCGCACAAAATCAACACCGCCCTGCCGCAGTGCTACTACCTGAAGAAGGAGGGCATCACCAACGTCACCACCGAGACGGGTGCCGGACAATGGGGCATGGCCCTGAGCTACGCCGCCAAGCTGTTCGGCCTGGAAACCGCCGTCTATCAGGTGAAGATTACGCTCCAGCAGAAGCCCTACCGCAGCATTGCCATGCGCACCTTCGGTGCCACCGTGACGGGTTCGCCGTCCATGTCAACGCGCGCCGGCAAGGACATCATCACCCGCGACCCCAACCATCCCGGCTCGCTGGGCACGGCCATCTCGGAAGCCCTGGAACTGGCCATGACCACGCCCAACTGCAAATACTCGCTGGGCTCGGTGCTCAGCCACGTCAGCCTGCACCAGACCATCATCGGCCTGGAAGCCGAGAAGCAGATGGCCATGGCCGGCGAATATCCCGACATGGTGATTGCCTGCTTTGGCGGCGGAAGCAACTTCAGCGGAATTGCATATCCCTTCATGCGCCACAACATCCTGGAAGGAAAGAACACCGAGTTCATTGCCGCCGAGCCGAACAGCTGTCCGAAGCTGACTCGCGGCAAGTTTGCCTACGACTTCGGCGACGCCTCGGGCTATACGCCGTTGCTGCCCATGTACACCCTTGGCCACGACTTCAAGCCGGCCAACATCCACGCCGGCGGCCTGCGCTACCACGGTGCCGGCACTATTGTCAGCCAGCTGCTCAAGGACGGACTGATGCGCGGCGTTGACATTCCGCAACTGGAGTCGTTCGACGCAGGAATGCTCTTCGCACGCACCGAGGGCATCATTCCCGCACCCGAGAGCTGCCACGCCATCGCTGCCACCATCCGCGAGGCCAAGAAGTGCAAGGAGAGCGGCGAGCAGAAGGTCATTCTGTTCAACCTCTCGGGCCACGGTCTCATCGACATGCCCAGCTACGACCAGTACATCAACGGCGACCTGCGCAACTACAGCGTGAGCGATGAGGAAATCAGCCACTTCCTCGAGAATGTGCCGAAGGTGTTCTGAATGAAAACAAGGGAAGACAGGCTCCGAAACCCGGAAAAGTTCGGGCAATAGCGGTTAATGCGCTGTCTTCCCATGCTTTCGAAGATGGTATTCTTCAAATTCGCTCCAGTCCAGACCGCAAAAAACTCCAGTCGTTTTGCGGTTTGGACTGGAGTTTTTTGCGGTTTGGACTGGAGTCGTTTGCGGTCCGGACTGGAGTCGTTTGCGGTTTGGACTGGAGTCGTTTGCGGTTTGGACTGGAGTCGTTTGCGGTCCGGACTGATTTGCCGCTTTGAAAAAATGCCGCTTATCGTTTTTTCCTCAGCGTAATCACTACAATCTCGGGCGGCACGCCAAGTCGGAAAGGCACCACCCCGCTGACGCCCGAGCTAACAAACATTGCCCTGTCGCCCTCGTAGAACATTCCGGCGTCGTATTTCGACACGAAGAGATAGGGCGAAAGCCCGAAGAGACGCACCTGCCCGCCGTGGGTGTGCCCGGCCAGGGTGAGCTGGGCGTGCGACTGGGGCAGGATGGAGTCGGGCCACACAATGGGCGCATGCTGCAACATGAGGAGGAAAGAGCGCTTGTCGATGCCCTCCACCGCCTTGGGCACGTCGCAGCGCACGGGATAGCCCTTTTCGTAAATGGCTCCGCACACGTCCTCGGTTCCGGCCACCACAATGCTGTCGCGTCCGCGCCTTATCTTGCGGTTTTCGTTCATCAGCAACTGCCACCCCATGCTTCGTATGCGCGTCTGCGTCTGCAATTCGTTCAGTTCGCGGGTGGCGGCATCCACCTTCACATATTTGGCATAGTCGTGGTTGCCCAAGACGGCCATCACGCCGTCCTTGGCACCAATGCGCGAAAGGCGGCCCTGCACGCGGTCGAGTTCCTCGGGCCACATGTTTTGCAGGTCGCCCACGAACACAACCAAGTCGGCCTTCTGCGCGTTGATGCTGTCAACCATCTTGTCGATAAGGGGGTCGCGAAAGTCGATGAGCGTGCCGGCATGAACGTCGCTGAACTCCACGATGCGGTAACCGTCGAAGGCTTCCGGCAAGTCGGCGGAGGCATATTCCACCTGCCTCACTTTCAGCTGCATTACTCCAGTGGTGCTGCCATAGATGATGCCGACCACCGACAAAATGGCCAGCAGCAAGCCAATGGCATTGCCCCAGTTGTGGCGTTTATGGAACAGGCGGCGCCAGAGGCTGCCCAAAGCGCTGCACAGGGCATAAATGGCCTTGGGCACCACCAGCAGCCCCAAGAGGAAGAGGAAAAGGAAAAGGTAATTGATTTCGCGAGGGGCGAAATGGTCAACGGCCGACAGGGCCAGCGCGTAGCACACCAGTGCCACGGCAGGTATCCAAAACAAGGTGCGCCACAGTCGGCGGAGCGGACGGCGGCCAAGGTGTCGGCGATAGAACCACACGTCGGGCAGCACGATGAGCGCCACAAGCAGTGCTATGATACGAGAAATCATTGTCTATAAGCGTGTTAGTTCTCTTCTTTTCATCCAAAAGCCAGCGGCTCGCCACGGCTGTTGTCGTCGAAGAGACCATTGTTGAAAATTCTTTGGCCGTTGCAGAAGGTCTGCTCCACTTTCCAGTTGAAGCGCATGCCCTCCAGGGGGCTCCACCGGCAGCGGCTTTGTATCAATGAGGGAGTGACGGTCCACGGCGCCGAGGGCCTCACCACCACAAGGTCGGCCTTATAGCCATTGCGTATGAAGCCGCGCCGGCTAATGCGGAAGAGGCGGGCCGGGGCGTGGCACATCAGTTCCACCACACGTTCCACGGTGAGCACGCCCTGGTCGGCCAGCTGCAACATGGCGGCCAGCGAGAATTGCACCATGGGCATGCCCGAGGCGGCCCGTGCGGCTCCGCCCTGTTTGTCGGCAAGCAGGTGCGGCGCATGGTCGGTGGCCACGGTGGCAATGCGGCCGTCGGTGAGGGCTTGGCGAAGGGCCGCACGGTCGGCGGCGGTCTTCACGCTGGGGTTGCACTTGATGCGGGTGCCCAGACGGGCGTAGTCGGCATCGGTGAACAGAAGGTGGGCAATGACGGCCTCGGCGGTGATGCCCGGGGCATCCTCCAGCAAGTCAAGCTCGCGAGCGGTGGACACATGGGCCAGGTGAAGGCGTGCGCCGTGCTTTTTTGCCAGTTCCACGGCCAACGTGCTCGACTTCAGGCAGGCCTCGGCGCTACGTATCAGCGGGTGGAGTTCCACCGGCGGGTCGTCGCCCCTGAGTTCCTTCATGCGGCTCATGTTGCGGTTGATAAGGGCCGTGTCCTCACAATGGGCCACGATGGGCAACGGTGAACGGGCGAAAATGGTGTCGAGCACCTCGCGGCGGTCCACGAGCATGTTGCCGGTGCTGCTTCCCATGAACAACTTGACTGCGGGCACGCGGCCCGGGTCGAGCCTGTCAAGGAGCGGGGCATTGTCGTTGGTGGCGCCGAAGAGGAAACTATAGTTGACGTGGCTCTTTTCCCGCGCCAGCCCGTGTTTCTGTTCCAACGCCTCCAGGGTGGTGGTTTGCGGCACGGTATTGGGCATGTCGAAGAACGACGTCACGCCGCCCCATGCCGCCGCACGGCTCTCGCTCTCCATGTCGGCTTTTGCGGTGAGGCCGGGCTCGCGGAAGTGTACGTGGGTGTCGATGACCCCCGGCAACACAAAGCACCCCGAAGCATCGACGCAGAGGTCGGCATGCTCCGGGGTGCTGTGTTGCGGTTCAATGATGTCGGAAATGAGGTCGCGCTCGATAATGATGGTGGCGGCCTGCCGCCTGCCCTCATTCACTACGACCGCATTCTTGATGATGGTTGTCAATGTTGCTGTGGTTAAGGGGTGGTGATGTGGATGTCCGCACCCGGGTCATTGCGCCACGGCACTGGCCGAGTCGGCGGGCATGGCCATCTGGTTGGGCGTGGGCACGCTGGGAAGGTGCTGGCCGGCAGGCGGTTGCGGAGCGGCAGAGGGCTGGTCGGCCATGCCGTTCATGATGGCTTCGTTCTGGCGTGCTTTCTCCATATAATCCTTCACGTAGGCATCGTTCTTGAAATTGTCGGTGGCCTTCGACATGAGGGCCTCAATCCACGGCTGAAGCTCGGGATAGGGCGACGAGGCCGTCATGATGAAGAAGATGCCCGGGCCGAGCGCATTGTCGAAATTCTCTTCAATGAACGAGGTTACAAAGCGGTCGCTGTTCTCATTGATTACGGCATATTCCTTGTTGAGCCGCTGGGCCGTTTCGGCCTCGTCCTCGCCGTTCATGATGGCCTGGCTATGCTGGTGGCTGAGGTCGGCCACCTGGTCTTGCAAGTGGCCCATGCTGTCGAGGAACTCGGTGAGGCGGTCGTTAAGCGGGGTGCCGCTGACCGTGGTGCGACGGTTGTCAATCTTCACGGTGATTTCTCCGCTTTCAATCACGAGCGGCATGATGCCGTCCTCACCCATGAAGAGCGTTGCCAGGCGCGCGCTGTCCACCGTTCCGGCAAAGTGGAAACGGCCATGCACGATGTCGCACGAGTCAACGTTTTTCAGGTCGTTATTGTTGTAAACCTTGAGATACAGCATGCGCCCGTCGAACACCTGCACGTCCGACGTGCCCTTGATGTTGTAGCTGTTGGCGCATGATGTGAACGCTGCGAGAACAAGCAATGCGTAAAAAATCCGATTCATAAATATTATATTACACTTGCGGTGCCTTGAGAAAGGCCTTGCAAAAGTACAATGTATAGTTGAACTTAGGAAAAATTTTCATGCTATTTAAACAAAAGCCGTATCTTTTAGCGTTTTTTTGCCTCTTTTTCCAGTTCATTCGATATACGGTGGGTGGTATAGACCTCCAGCAGGGCGGCCACCAGGAGCAGCACCACCCATTTGTTGTAGATGTAGGTAATGTAGTTGATGCTGCCGTTTTCCACATGTTGCAGGAACCAGGGCCTGATGAATCCGAAAGCACTCTCGGCCATGACCAGGCCGGCGAGCACGAAGAACACGTCGGCCAGAATCATGATGCGCCGCAACCTGCGCACCACGAAATTGTTGCCCTCATAGCGTTGCTGAAGTTGCATGGCGGCAAAGAGCAGGGCTCCGCACAAAAACACCCACGGGGCCACGCTGACGAAGCCCGTCACCATCATTCCGGCACCCACCACCATGAGGGCGCCGCCCACGAGCAGCACAATGGTTTGAATCTTACTGAGCTGTTTCATGCGGCAACGGCGTTTGCGTGTCCATTTCATCACTCAGCACGAAGATGTCCTCGTCGTCGGCCTTCATGAAATAGCGCTCGCGGGCTATCTTCGTGATGGCCTTCGGGTTGCGGCGCAGCTCCTTCAGCTGCGTCTGGTCGCGGTCATACTGAGCGTTGTATTTGTCTATCTGCTCTTGCAGTTCCTTGATTTGCATCTCATATTTCACGCGCTGCACAAAACTGTTCTCGTCGAAAATGCCCACCACGAGCACGCCGAAAATCAGCACAATCCAGTATTTGTTCTGGCTGAGAAACGTATAAATGGGGTTCGATTTGCTCATTTCTGTCTTTCCAAAAGCCCTTTTTTGCTTTTAGCTTACAAAAGTACACCTTTCCAATGACTTGTGCAACACTTCCCCCACCCCATCGCGTTTTTTTAATGTTTTTTGTCATTCTGAAAACCAAGGAAGGGGGGGAGCCCCCCTCTCATCCCCCCAAAAGGGGGAGGACGTACGGCACTCATAACTCCTCCTTCATAACTATTATTACCTTTAAGGGGGGAGAACGTACGGCCGGGGTGGGCATTTAACTTCGCGCTACGCGAAGCGCCAGTTTTGTCAAGATTTTTCAACAGATTTTTGGTTCCCAAAAGAGTTTGACGGCAATTTGAAGGGAGAGAATTGGCAAATCTCTCACCGAAAATTGGCAAATTTCTCACCGAGATTTGCCGTCAGACAAAAAGGGATTTGCAAACCGCTGACATTCAACAACTTACAAAAACCGGATAAAAACAACCTGTTTTGTCAAATATTTTTACCAATTTTAACCTATGTTGCTATCCACCCCAAAGAGCAATGAAAATAAAGGCAAATGTAGTTATCCAACCAGGCGGCAACGGTTTTTTCACTTTTCACCTTAACCTTTTCACTTTACACAATACTTTTTGGCAGTAAAACGGGCAAAAATGTTGACAAAATGCACATTTTTCAACATTTTTGCTTGCACATTAACAAGAAATGTGTAACTTTGCACGCAATTTTGTAAAAAGGTAAAAAGAAAAGAAGGAAACATGAGTAAAATCATCCCACCAATAAACTACCACAACGCGCTCGACATGCGCCAGACCGAACAAGGCATCAAACTCATCAAGGAGTTTTTCCAGCAGAACCTAAGCACCGAGCTACGGCTCAGAAGGGTCACCGCACCGTTGTTTGTGCTGAAGGGCCTGGGCATCAACGACGACCTGAACGGCGTGGAGCGCCCTGTCACCTTCCCCATCAAGGACCTCGACGAGGCAAAGGCCGAGGTGGTTCACTCGCTGGCAAAATGGAAGCGCCTCACCCTGGCGGAATACGACGTGGAGCCCGGCTACGGCATCTACACCGACATGAATGCCATCCGCGCCGACGAGGAACTCGACAACCTCCACTCGCTCTACGTGGACCAATGGGACTGGGAAGCCGTCATCACGCCCGAGCAACGCAACATCGCCTTCCTGAAAGACGTGGTAAAGCGCATCTATGCCGCCATATTGCGCACGGAATTTCTGGTCTGCGAGCGCTATCGCGAACTGAAGCCATTCCTGCCGCCGGCCATTCATTTCATTCATAGTGAGGAACTTCTGCAGATGTATCCCGACAAGTCGGTGAAGGAACGCGAGGACCTCATCGCACAGAAATACGGCGCCGTGTTCATCATCGGCATCGGCGGGAAGCTCTCCAACGGCGAACCGCACGACGGGCGGGCTCCCGACTACGACGACTGGACCACGCCCGGCGAAAACGGCCTGGAGGGGCTCAATGGCGACATCCTCATCTGGTATCCGGTGCTCGGCCGCTCAGTGGAATTGTCGTCAATGGGCATACGCGTGAACCAGGAAAGTCTGCTCAAACAGCTGAAAATCACGGGGAAGGAAGACCGCCTGCAACTCTATTTCCACAAAAAAATGATGGCCGGCGAGCTGCCACTGAGCGTGGGCGGCGGCATCGGGCAAAGCCGACTCTGCATGGTGCTCCTGCAAAAAGGGCACCTCGGCGAGATACAATCGAGCATCTGGCCCGACGCCATGCGGCGCCAATGCCGCGAAATGGGCATGCCCCTCATCTGAGTTTTTCCTGGGAGCTCTTTTTATATTCTATTCTAAGGAGAGAGAAGTTTTTATGTTCTAAGGAGAGAAGGAGTAAAGGAGCATTTCTCCATGGCTCCTTCTCTCCTTAGATTTTATCTGCGCCTTTTACATTCTGACTTTTTATAATCTAAGGAGAGCAGGACCCAAGGAGATTTTTCTCCTTTACTCCTGCTCTCCTTAGACTTATTTTACCCCCTTAGAAAAAAAAACTCCTTGGCTCCCAAACTCCTTAGAAATCAAGCGAGTTCGAGGTCGAGGGCCTGGCAGAGGCGGTCGAGGGCAGCGTTTTTCTTCCGCATCTCGTCGAAGAGTTCGCGCCGAGTGAGGGCGCGGGCCATCTCCTCAGTACGGGCAAGGCGCAGCTCAAGCGTTATTGACGAGTTGTGCAGATCCCTGACGAGCGTGTTGCGCACCTTGTTCTTAATGCTTTTCATCTGGTCCAGCAGCAACTGGTTGTCCACCGCCACGACGACGTTGGGGAACTGTTCGATGTGCGGAGTCATGTTTTTCATCCTTGCAGCAAGGCCGGCCATCTGTTGCGGCATGCGGTTGCACATGCTCATCCATTGAAGCAATAGCTGGTCGTCGTCGAAAGGCTGCTGCTCGCCGGTTTCGCGCGGCTCTTCCTCCTTGACATACTGCGTTTTCTCGGGCGTTTTCCTCATGTTGGCGAAGGTGGACCCGATGTTCGAGAGCTTCAGCGCAGGCCGTGCCGAGGGAGCCTTGGCGGCTGGTGGAGTGGCCACGGGCTGGGCATCCTGATGCTGAGAAGCGGGGCGCACGGGGGGCTGGGGGCGTTCGGCGGCACCCTGAGAAGCCGCTTTTTGCTGAACGCCCATCATCTTATGAAACAGGGATTTTAATCGCTTAGGGCTGCGCCCCGCCGCGGGCGTGTCTTCCTCCTGGGTGAGCTGGGCAATCTGAATGAGCGTCAGCTCCACAAGCAGCCGTTTGTTGGAACTCTGGCGATAGTTGATGTCGCACTGGTTGCACAACTTGAGGGCCTCATACACGAAGGGCGCCTTGCATCGCTTGGCCTGCTCGCGGTATTTCTCGCGTTGCCGCTCGCTGACCTCCAGCAGGGGCAGCGTCATTTCGTCGCGCGCCATGAGCACGTTGCGCAAGTGGGCGGCCAGCCCTCCTATGAGGTGCCCGCCGTCGAAGCCGTTGTTGATGACGGTGTTCAGCAGCACCATGATTTCGGCCACCTGGTTCTTCAACGACAGGTCCACAATGCGGAAATAGTTCTCTGAGTCGAGCACGTTGAGGTCCTCAATAACCTTTTCGTAGGTGATGTTTCCCTGACAGAAGGAAACGGCCTGGTCGAAGATGCTCAGTGCGTCGCGCATGCCGCCGTCGGCTTTCTCGGCAATCACGGCCAGCGCCTCGTCGTCGTAGGTGATGCCCTCTTTTCCGGCCACCATCTTCAAGTGGTCCACGATGTTGCGCACCGTCATTCGTTCGAAGTCATAGATTTGGCACCGGCTGATGATGGTGGGCAGGATTTTGTGTTTCTCGGTGGTGGCCAGGATGAAGATGACGTGTGCGGGCGGCTCTTCCAGCGTCTTGAGGAAGGCATTGAAGGCAGCCGTTGAGAGCATGTGCACCTCGTCGATGATGAACACCTTGTATTTTCCTACCTGGGGCGGAATGCGCGTCTGCTCCATCAGCGTCTTGATGTTCTCCACCGAGTTGTTCGACGCGGCGTCGAGCTCAAAGATGTTAAACGACCGCTGCTCGTTGAAGGCCTGGCAGCTTTCACACTCGTTGCACGCCTCGCCCTCCTGGGTGGGCGACAGGCAGTTGATGGCCTTGGCAAAGATGCGGGCGCAGGTGGTCTTGCCCACGCCGCGCGGACCGCAGAACAGGTAGGCATGGGCCAGCTTGCCGCTCACCACGGCGTTTTTCAGGGTGGTGGTGAGCGCCGTCTGCCCCACCACGCTGTCGAAGGTCATGGGGCGGTACTTTCGTGCCGAAACAATATATTCTTTCATGTTTTTTCAAATTACCGCACAAAGATACGGAGAAATACGTGAAAAGAGGAAAGTGAAAAGTGAAAAATTGTTTTTCTTTGCATAATTGTCGTTTTGTGAAGGCGCCGGGGCGTGGCCGCAATGGTTCCCCATCTTGCATTATTTTGTAGAAAAAAGGCAGGGCCTCATGGTTTCTGCCGTCGCCATGAAGCCCTGCCGAGAGTGGTTGGGGTGAAGCGTGGATTATTTCACCACCTTCTTTCCGTCTTGGATGTAGATGCCGTGGCGCGGAGCGGTCACTCGAACACCCTGCAGGTTGTAAACAGCTGAGCTGGAGGCCTTTGCGCTTTCCACTTCCTCAATGGCCGTGGGCGTTGTAATCGGCGTGGGAATAATCTGCACGCTGGCCTCGTCGATGATGAGGTGTCCGCCTTCCACGGTGAGGAACGAGCGCACGACCTGTGTGCCGTCGCCCACCTCGGGAATGGTCAGCGTTTCGTTGTAGGAAGCTCCATCCACGGTGGTGATGTCGGCAGAGATGACCACCTGCTTGCCGCTTCGTGCCACGCTGAGGTCAACATTTGCGCCGTCCATGTACTGCTTGAAGGCTTCCCAGTCGATGCCTTCCTCGTTGGTCAGGTAGTTCTGCGTTATCGTGGCCGTGGAGTAGAGGTCGCCCCAGCCGTAGTTGTCGGCCCTGAGCACTGCATATTCGGCATAGCCGTCGGCCTGGCGGTCGGCATCGGTGGTAAGCACGGCAATCCAGTTGTTGAAGTTGGCGGCCCTGTTGGTGTAGTTCTTGAAGCTGAGCTTGAGGGTGTGGTCAGGCTCAATGGTGTAATAGGGCGAGAACTCGCTGAAGAACGGCGTGGTGTTGTCCATCAGGCCCACGAGTCCGGGAACTTCAATCTCCTGGTATTCCACGTTGTAGATGACGAGCTGCGCTTTCTCGGCGGTGAGGAATGCGCGGATGGTCTGTTCGCCGTCGCCGCAATCGCAGAAATAATCTTCGGTGTAGGTGTCGCCGGCAACGGTTTCAATATTAGCCGTCACATAGACCGTGGCACCGTCGCGGCTGATGGTGAGTTCCACCAGTGCGCCGTCCATGTCGTCCTGGAAGGTGTCCCAGTTGTAGTCGTTGCTCAGGTTGGCGGCATTCCAGTTGTCGCCCCATCCATAAGCGTCGGCCCTGAGAATGAAATACTCGCTATAGGCCGTTTCGCCGCGGTTGGCGTTGTTGCACAGGCCGAGCACCCAGTTGGTGTAGTTGCCGCCCTTGCTGGAGTCGTTGCGGAAGGTGATGGTGACCGACTGGTCCGGAGCCAGGGTGAAATAGTCGGAAAAGTCGCTCCACCAAGGCAATGAGAGGTCGGGAGTGCCCACCACGGGACCGTTTTCATCCGGCACCTGCGTGGTGGTGGTCTGGTCGTTGTCGATGACCAGGTGGCCGTTTTGCGTGGACAGGAACAGGCCCATGTCCTGTGTGCCGTCGTCGCAATTCAGGGTGAAATGCTCAAAATAAGTGGTATTGGCCGTGGTGGTGACGTCGGCATGCACCGTCACGTGGGCACCCTGGCGCGTAATGCTGAGGTCCACGTGGGCACCGTTCATGTCGGCGGCAAAGGTTCCCCAGTTGTAGTTATTGCTCAAAGCCACGAACCACGACTTGTCGTCGTTGGTGTTTCCCTTCGGTCCCCAGCCGTAGGAGTCGGCCCTAAGCACGGCATATTCGGCGTAGCCATCGGCCCCGCGCTCCTTTCCGTTGGTGAGCACGGCGAGGAAGTTGTCCCAGTTGTTCACACAGTCGGTGTAGTTGGTGAACGAGAGTTTCAAGGTTTGGTTGGGCTCCAGCGTGTAGTAGTCGGAGAAGGCCGACCACCAGGGCGTGGTGTTGTCCGGGCTGCCCACCACAGAGGTGTCGGCAACGGCATTGGCACTGCCCAGAATCAGCAGGCATGCCACCATGAAAGAATAGATTTTCTTCATAATTGTTGAATTTAAAAGTTAATGGATTTGATATTTTATTCAAGTTTCGTATTCGCTCAACTTCATGGAGTTGCAGGAGTTCAGGAGTTACAGGAGTTCAGACAATAGTTCTGAAAGCTCCCCTTTCGTCAGTTTGCAGAGGTTGGAAGTGTTGTCTGAACTCCTGAACTCCTGAACTCCTGTAACTCCTGAACTACATCAACTTGCAAAAGTCGAGTTATTTTACAATTATTTTCTTTCCGTTATGAATATAGATGGCCGGCGGCAGGGCGGCACCGCTTTTCATGCGTCGTCCGCTGATAGTGTACCACGCGCCGTCGTCCCTGCGCCCTGTGCCAATGGTTTCCACCATGGTGGGTGCCGACTGAGGCCTGAAGTCATATACGCGGTTGGCCATGGTATAGAGGGCGGCGGCATCGGCGGCGGTCAGCGCGCGGTTGTGCACGAAGAGGTCGTCGAAGCACGCGTCGGCACTGCCCCAGAACGACCCTTTGCCCAGGCAGAACGTCGTGCAGCCGCACACCATCTGGGTGATGAGCGAGCAGTCGAAGGCCGAGGCCGAGGTCACGTCGTTCCCGTTCAGGCTGCCATTGGCCTTCTGGAACGTTTTTGCCACGCCGTTCACATAGAGGGCCAGCCCGCTTTCGGCCGACACGGCAAGTGTTACGAAGTTCCACTGCCCCACGCCGATGACGTCGGTCACCACGTCGTTGGGATAATTGCAGTCAATCCAGTTGCCGTCCATGCCGTTGTAGCCCAGGTATGCGTTTCCCGTCAGGAAGAAGCGGGCATCGGTGGCGTCATGCTGGAAGCCGAAGAGCGCGTCCCAGGCGTTGTCGTCGCCGCGCTTGCACCAGAAGGAAATGGTGAACCCGTCGGTTGAGGCGCCGTAGAGGGGGTTGTCCACCTCGGTATAGCTGCTGTTGCCGTTCCATCCGAACCACTGGTGCACATAGCTTCCCAGCCGCTCGTGGTCGCTCTCCTGGGTGGGTGCCAGCGCCGAGCCTTCACTCCCGCAGGTGGCGCCCTCGGCATTGTTCAGCTGGTTGGTGTAGGGCAGTTGGTCGAAGTTGTACCACGCCGCCATGCCGCCCATGAAGTCGCCGGCGGGCATGGTCTCCTTGGCGGCCTTCACCGTGGTCGTCACCGTATAATAATAATGTAAGGTCTGAAGGCGAAGGGTCAGCTTCACGTCGGTGGCCTCCGTCAGCCCCGAGGGGTTGTAGTGGCCATCGGGCGAGATGATTTCGGGCTTGTCAGAGGTCCATATCGCCTCCACGTTGGGCAGCAGGTTGAGGTCATAGAGGTTGATGTTCTGGCTGATTACCTGGTTTTTCTTTATCGGCAACACCAGGTCGCGGATGGTGTAGGCCAGGTCGTAGCCGTCCTTGAGCTTATAACCCCACACGTTGGCACCGCCGGCGCCACAGGCGGTGAAACACAGGGCCTTTGCCGTGGTGGGGTCGGCCTGCTGCTCCACCACCACGCCCTTGTAGAGGGTGCCGCCCAGGGTGAGGTTGATATACGACGTTCCGGCCACCGTCTGCCATGTTCCCTGCTGGTCGCCGCTGATGGTGCCGTCGGTGCCGAGGACGATGGTCACCGGCTCCACCTGCTCCATGGCGGCATGGTCCATGCTGTATTTGTGGACCAGCAACTCGTATTGTCCGGCAATGTCGGCATCGGGGAAGGCGGCACTTGTAGAAAGGTCGGCGTCGGTGGCCTGCTCGCCGGTATATTCAAACGGCGCGGCCACCAGCCACCCGTCTTGGTTCTGAAAGAGCTGGTGTACACGCACTTCGTGACCCTCGCCACGGTTGTGGAAACGGGTGTGGTAAACCAGGAACACGCGGCCCTCGTCGTCGGTGATGACGGAATTGTGGCCCTGGGCAGTTTCGCCAAAATCGCCCACGGCCGCGCCGCCCCATTCGCCGTAGGAGCCAAAGAGCTTCTCGCCGTGGTGGTCGTTGCCGGTGCCGAAGTTCAGCACATAGTTGTCGAAGGTGGCCTTCTGGCCCGACGGGTCGGTGTAGGGCCCGTCAACATTGGCCGAGCGGAACACGCGCATCTGATAGCCGCCGTTGGCGTTCAGACCGCCGTAGGTAACGAACAGGTAGTACCAGTCGCCGATGTGCTCTATGTAGGAAGCCTCGCCCGACACATAGCAACCGCCGGCGATGCGCTTGCCGAAATAGGCGTCGGTGGTCATGCGCTGCTTGCGGCTGTCGTAGTCGCTGCCATAGGAAACGTTGTAGTCACGAAGGCCGTCCTGCTCGTTCAGGCGAAGCATCCAGATGCCGCCCGACCACGAGCCGTAGGTCATCCACAGGAGCCCCTCCTCGTCGTAGAACACGCAGGGGTCGATGGCGTTGGGCCAGTAGCTGCCCCAGCTGTTGCCCTGGTTATAGCGGGCGGGGAGCGCCGACAGGTGGCCCATCACCAGCTGCATGTCGGTCTTGGTGTACGACACGCCGGCGTTGGTGGTGTTGCGGAAACCGGAAAACACCACGGGGCCCTGATAGGTGTAGGGGCCCTCAATGTTGTCGGAGGTGAGCAGAATGATGCTCGACGCCCAATTGTCGCCGTTGACGCTCAAGTACATACACCATTTCTGCATGACTTTGTTCCAAATAACGTCGGGGGCCCACATGTTGCCGTCGATGCTGTACGACGAAGGCTGGGCACTGCCGGCTGCCGCCCATGCCATGGCGTTGTAGTTGCCGAAGGCCACCGACTGGCCGCCAATGGTGACCGTCTGCGTCTGGTTGCTCACGAAGGCTTGGCTGTTGGCGGCATCGTCGCTGACACCGGGCACACGCCACGGGGCCGTGAACGGTGTCCACACGGCAAGGTCGCCAGTGCGCGCGGCGGCACGGTGGCTGCCGAACACATAGTATTTCTGGCTCTGGGGCTCCCACACCACGGAGGGGTCGTGAACCGACACGCGGCGCATCGTGGCATTGCCAATCATCGACAGCGCCTTGGCACGCGTCATCTGCTGGCGGTCGTCGGCCAGGCTCCAGGGGGCCAACAGCAGCTGCACTAACAGCACAACAAATCCTACAAAAATTCGTTTCATGGGTCGTTTTCTGTAATAGTAAATTAGTTCCGGCTGCAAAATTAGAAAAAAAACTTCAAACGAACAAACTTTTAGTGTTATATTTACACTCTCATCCCGTTTTTCTTTCCATCATAGCCATTCCCGGGGATAAAGAGCCATTGCTCACCACCTCATGGAAGCAGTCTTGTCGCACCCACACTTTTGTCAAGATTTTTCATAACTTTTCCACCCCCACAAAGAGTTTGACCGCAAATTTCAAGTGGAAAACTTCAAGATTTCTCTCCTCAATCTTCAAGATCTCTCCCCGAAATTTGCGGTCAAACTCCAGCCAATTTTAAACCCATTGATTATCAACGCGTTACAAATCCACCAATTTTTCCGCAATTTTGTCAAATATTTTTACCAATTCTGACCTATCCCCCTACCCACCATATTACGACGAAAAACCATTTGCCTTTCATGACATGAAATAGAAAAAGATGGCAGAGTTGAAAAGAACAGCTCTCCTATTATTACAGAACTCTCATACAATTGTAACTGCATGATTATTATCGCCAGTTCACTCACAGGAACGTGTGCAAAGCATTATTTTGAAATTTAAGGCTAAATACAAGAGTGAAGTGTTCCAGCATCAGCAGGACAATCAAAAGAAGGCAGAATCATCAATCAAAAGAAGTGGGCAGTGTCGGATCTTAGGCCGAAGACTGCCCGCTATCAACAAGAGAGAGTTTATAATCTGTTCTTTTCATCATAACATTTAATATCCCATACGCGAGGTGTCCACTTCCTTCTTCTTCTTCTCCTTGAAGTTGCCGATGCGGGCAATGGCGGTGAGCGAGGCACTGGCGTAGTTCATCCAGACGCGCATGGTGTAGTCCTGATTGGCGACCTGGGAACGGGTCTTGGCGTAGCAGTTGAAGATGTTGTTGGCTTTGGCTACGATGCTCCACTTGCCGTTGCCGGAAGTCCAGCGCAGCGAGGCGTTCAGATAGAACAGGGGACTGATGTCGTAAACTCCCTGGATGGCCTTCGACTGGAAGAACGGATTGAGGATGAACTGGATGTTGTGCCGCTGGGACAGCTTGGCGACAGTCGTGCCGCCGAGGATAGCCGAAAGGCGAGTTCGGTCGAAGGGAAGATCGAAGAAACAACAGCTCTTGTCGTGACGGTAGAGGCCCGTGGCGTTGACAGTACCGTTAAGCCACTGGCCTACATGGAACTGGGCCGAGGCTTGCAGGCCGAAGTAGTTGGAGTAGTCGAAATTGGTCTCCTTCATGATGACGGCCATTCGGTCGGAGGTCTGATAGGGTAGCTGCACGAAGTAGTCAGGTTCAAACTGCGCAAAGGCCAAGAAAGTGTATTTGTGGTTCAGTTGCCACATGAGGTTCACCTCATATTTCGACATGGGCTTCAGGTCGGGATTGCCCCAAATCTCAGTATATGCTGAGGCGTAGTAGATGCTGCTCATCGTGCTCCAGTAGGAGGGATAGACGGCCTCGCTGCTGAACGAGAGATTGAGCATGTTCTTCGGGTTGATGTTCCACATCGCGTTGAACTGCGGATAGACGTGCCACTCGTTCCACTTGGTGGCATGGTATTGCTCCATCGTCACGGAGGCATCGAGGCTCAGTTGCTTGCCTATCTGCTTGCTCACCCCGGCGTAGGCGTTCAATATGCGCTCGTCGTAATCCACATGGCTGGTGGCATCGGGCAGCTCATGGCGGTTCTGGTCGAGGGTGGTCTGATAGCTGTTGTTGTTTGTGAACTGCGCCTTTGCTCCATAGTTCAGCTCCCAGTTCTTTGGCAGCGCATGGGTCTGGTCGGCAGTGATGAGCCACTTGCTGACCTTCTGTCGACTGTCAACCGACAGGTCTCGGTTGATGTCGTATAGTTCGCCCTCCAGGCTCTGTGTGCGAGGCTCCTGATAGTTGGTGTATGACATGCCAAGCTTCAGGCCGAATGGGGCTGCATAGCTGGCATCGACATTGTGCAGGTAGGTGTGCTGACGGGAATGTTGCGTGGACTGAGCCGTGCCCGTGGTGGTATTGGTGGAGCGGGTGGAGTTCCACTGCCCCGTATAGGCCAGGCCAAGGCGATGGTCCTCGCTGATGGCATAGTCCATGCCGATGCGGTACTCATTGTCGATGCCGTCACTGCGGTTGCGTGTCTTGTCTTCGTAAGCCATGCGCTGGCCATCCAGCGGGTGATGAGCTTCGTGCTCCACTTGACCATAGCCGCTGCCTTTAGTGTAAGCGTAAGACAGGTCCATGCTCAGCTTGCCATGATTATAGACGACGCTGGGCATCCAGTATCCCTTGCCATATTTGCCCTGTGTCCATCCCCATTTGTTCTGTCCTGAGAGTTGGTTAGTTCCTGTGAAGTCCTTTGTGACAATATTGATGGCCATGCCCCGGACATGATATTTCGCAGGAGCCGACGGCATCACCTCAGCCTTGGCCAACATGTCGGGGGGCATCTGCTTCAGCCGTTCCACCACC
This sequence comes from Prevotella sp., assembly GCA_017474515.1. GTDB lineage: Bacteria > Bacteroidota > Bacteroidia > Bacteroidales > Bacteroidaceae > Prevotella. The sequence goes on from JAFVHN010000049.1 coordinate 53,192, forward strand.
TTGTCGGCACTCAGCGTCGTCACCTTGCCGTTGATGATGAGCGTCACCGACTGTCCGCAGAACGACAGGCTTTCACCCATGTCAATCACACCCGGAATACGCGTCAGAGCCTCGTACGCGTCATCGGCAGGATAGACTTCAAGAAGCATTGGCATGTTATAGGTTAGATGTCCGTTTTCTGCCTTTGAGAAAATGCGGTCGCCAGCCACCTTCACACCATTCAGCATAATGGTTTCAGGCTTGAGGCGGATACTTCTGGCATTACGTGAATCAAGCAAGACGAATTCCGTTTTATATCCTACGAATGATATTCGTGCGAGGACTGGCTGCTGTTCACAGGGAATGACGAAGAGGCCTCTTTCATTAGAGACTCCGCCGGTGATAAGTGCGGAATCCTGTGGCGAGAGCAGGGCAATGTTGGCGTAGGCCACGGGCTGACCTTGCTCGTCAATGATAGTCCCTTTGTATCGAGGGGCTGTCTTCTGCGGACATTCCACGATGATTTCCCTGTCCTCAATGGTCATACGGATGGGATAGAAGCCTATCATCTGACGGATGGCGTCGGGCACGGTCTTACGATAAACGGAGGTGGTGATGCGGAAGTCCTCCAGTTCGTTGTAGATGAAACTGATGGTGTATTCATCAGTCTGCTCGTTCAGCTGGCGCAGGGCCTCGCTAAGTGATACGTTATTATATGCGCGCGTGATACGCTGAGCCTGCACTCCGGCAAAGATAAGGCAGCAGACAAGCACAGATATGATTCTCTTCATAGCTTATTCTACTACTATCTTGTTCGACTTCTGTTCTACGGTGATGCTCTCAAAGAGGTTGAGACGATGCAGCACGACGTCGAGCGTCTCATCCTGTTTCCATACGAAATAGAAACGGAACTGACGGGCATCTTCGTTCTGGAACTCCACCTCCTTATTATAATAGGCTGCTATCTGTGGCAACATCTTATCCAATGCTACATTGTCGAATACAATGGGCATTGTTGTGGTTATTGTGTCTGTTTTGATGGTATCTGTCGGTAATGCCGGAGTAGGGTTGGTAGATATAGCTTGTTCTGCCTGCTTGTTCTGCGGTTTGGGATTGCTAACCATGCGCACGATGTGGATGGCTGCAAATGCCACTCCTGCCGTAAAAAGTATGCCGATAATGCATGCTGCAACCTTATGAAGTGAAGAGTGAAAAGTGAAAAGTGAAAAATGCCGAAGGTATCGCGAGCGATTAGCGAGAACGAAGTGGCAATTTGCTGCCGCCTTATGGTCGAGTGCTTCTAATTCATCAGCGTGTTCCGCTGCGAACTTTTCCCACTCCTCGTCAACGGGGACGGATTCCTTTTCGACTTCACGCTTCACAAAGGCTTGCTTCGTCAAGGCGAGCAGTTCCAGGTTCTCTGCTACCAACTGATCCAATTTGTCTTGCTGTTCCATACCGTTTATCGTTTTGCTGTTTGTTGCTGAAAATACACTTTGATTCGCTGTAGCGACTGTGACAGATGGTTATAAACTGTCACTTTGCTCACGCCTGTGGCCTGTGCCACTTCCTCATAACTCATCTCGCTGAGGAACCGCAGTTGAAATATCTGCTGACTGAGCGGTGGCAGTTCCGACTCGATGAATTGCATCAGCCGCTCCAGACGGTCATCATCATTCATCGAAACGATCTGGCACTGCATCGACTCCTGCAAGAAGAGCTTTTCCACTCGTTCTTGCATCGACTTGTGACTAAGCACGTCGCGACAGCGGTTGCATACGGCAGTCATCAAGTAGCCTTCCATCTTGTCCTTCTGTGGTCCGTCACAATCTCGTAGCAGTCGGGCGAAGATGTCGCTCACCACATCCTTGCTTTCGTCGGCATCATAGAGCATCGTCCTTGCCAGGCGGTACATCTTGGCATAATGCTGACGGTATATGTTTTCAAATTCTTCTCTGGTCATAAACAGACTTTTTATCAGTCATACACTACAAGGACGATTCAGCGAACCGAAAAACTAAGCAAAACAACAACTTATTTCATTTTTCCTTCATTTTTCTTGTTGTTGAAACCATTTTGGGTGCAAAGGTACGAATTATGACTAATAACAATTGTAAATCATTTATAATTCGAACAAAACGTTGTCTTTTTGCCCAAAAACATATTAGAAAAATATACATCCGTATAAGTTCAAGACTCTAAAGTGGAGATGGCACGCCACAGTATAATTTGCGTAATGTACGAAAAATCCCTGCAAACCTCGATTTGCAGGGATTTTCGGTGGTGATCCCGTTGGGATTCAAACCCAAGACCTTCAGAACCGGAATCTGACGCTCTATTCAGCTAAGCTACGGGACCATTGTTGTGATTTGCGTGCAAAGGTACAACTATTTTTGTGGCTGGCAAAAAAAATCTTGTCTTTTTTTGAAAATGGTGTGCCGGGGGCGGGCTGCTTGAGGCCGTCAGCGTGTGGTGATGTGGAAGCATCCCTGCTTCACCTCGTACTTGATGTGGCATCGGCGGTTGTTGCGCATATCGTTGAGCACCTCGGTGAGCACCCATTTCAAGGTGTCGTTGCCCACCTGGCGGCGATGCTCGCCGGGGGGCTGCACGGTGACGTAGCGGTTGTAGGAAATGTCGAAGGTGGTGCCGTAGAGGTGGCAGCTGTTCTCGGTGGCGTTCTTGTTGTAGTTGCGCAGCTTGGCCACGTCGTCCTTGGTGCGCAACACGCTGGTAACGATGAAACGATGGAGGGGCACGCCCTTCACCTGCAGGCTGTCGAAGAAATTGCGGCCGATGTCGTGGAGCAACACGGCGGCACGGGGCACCAAATAGGGGATGCTCTGGCGCATGGGATCGACATGATAGAATGGCGATGCGCCGACGAACACCAGTTCCTGCTTGCGATGCTCGGCCTCGTTGCGGTCTTGCACGGGCGACACTCCCCATTCCCTGGCCGAGGCTATCTGAACATAGTTGCTGTCGGGGAATGCTTCTTTGTAGGAAGGCACGCTGAGAATGCGGCGGCAGACGGGTCGCCCCTCCGCATCAAAGAACACGGGCCCGTGAGCATCGGCCGCCACCACGGTACGTTCGGGAGCCACCACGGGCGGCTCTTCGGCAACGGCATCGTGCTCGGGAACCGGCTCCTTCTCCTCGACTTCTTGGGCCGCCTCGCGGTCAACAGAGGCGTGGCGAGGAGCGGCCACACCGGGGAACAGGAGGCGGACAACGGCCAACACTGCCACGATGATGGCGAAAAGTGTCAGGTATCTGTTCTTGCTGATTTTCATGATGTTATCAATGAACTGGGACGCGAAAGGGCCGGAAGGACTGTCGTGAAAGCGTTTGTGAAACGTTCGGCAAGGCCTGCCACCCGGTGGGGGAAAAGGCCGAAGACGGCGCTGCCACTGCCGCTCATGGCCGCATAGAGAGCGCCCATGTCATAGAGTTCGTTCTTCACCTCGCCGATAACGGGATATTGCGGGAAGATACTGTCCTCGAAGTCGTTATGCAATTCATCCTTCCAGGTTTCCACGGGCTGCGCCACGACTTGCCGGCAGTTCTTGAGGGGCTGGCGGGGCACCACCCGCGAAAAGGCCTCGCGGGTGCTCACGGCAACCGGCGGCTTGACAATGGCCAGCCACAGCGTTCCCAGGTCGAGGTCCACGGGGGTCAGTCGCTCGCCAATGCCCTCGGCGTATGCCGGCCGTGACTCGATGAAGAAGGGGCAGTCGGCTCCCAGACTTGCCGACAGGTTTTGCAACTGTGCGACGGAAAGCCCCAGGGCGAACATCTTGTTGAGCATGAGCAAGGTATAGGCGGCATCGGCCGAGCCTCCGCCCATTCCGGCCTGCATGGGCACGCGCTTGTCTAAACGGATGGTGACGCCCGGGAGCCGGAACTGCGCATCGAGCAGTTGCCATGCCCTCACCACGAGGTTTTTCGCAGGGTCGCCGTCGATGGGCATGCCGCCGACGGTGAGTTGGCAACCACGGCCGCCGTTCTCGGTAATCTCTATCTCGTCGCCGAGGCCTACGGGGTAGAACACCGTCTGAAGGTCGTGATAACCATCGGGCCGACGCGCCACGATGTTAAGCCCCAGGTTGATTTTTGAGCAAGTCTGTGTTTTCAAAAACAGGAGGAATTAAAAATGATTTTGATTGATTAAAATTGTAGTTCAGGAGTTCAGACAATTGCTTTGGCATATTGACTGTCTGAACTTCTGAACTTCTTCAATGCGAGATAGATGAGCGTGTTATTCCAAAAGTGCGGCTTTCACCTGTTCGGCTATCTGCGCCATGCCCTTGATGGAGGGATGCCCGCTTTTCTTGTCAATATCGACAAGCTGCACATACTTCACTCCGTAGTGGTCGCAGATGGTCTTGGTGGAAGCTGTCAGCTCGTCGCTCAGCTCCGAGTTGATGATGAAATAAAGCTCCACGTTGGGGTATCGCTTCTGCATCTGGCTCAAGAGGAAGGCCAGTGCGGGCCTGTATGAGAAGAAGTCATCCTGCCGCAGGTTGTCGTACTTGAACTGGCCCATGGGCGCCCCTGCCCAACTGTCGTTGGTTCCGCCGAAAATGAGGATGATGTCGGGGTTGCCCAAGTTGTTGAGACGGCGTATGAAAGAGCGCTCGGAATAGTCGTTGCCGCTATAACCGTAATAGGAAATAGTGGCCCCGCTCCACGAGTTGTTGATACAGAGTTTAAACCCGTTTTCACTGATAAACTTGTGCCACCATGTCTGGGTGACATCGTTCACGTCGGTGGTATTGCGGTTTTCCTCGTAGTACCACATTTCGTTGGTGGAGGGTGTGACGAAGCCGTCGAAAGTGGAATAGCTGTCGCCCAAAATCGACACCGACTTCCTGACTTGTGCCGATGCCGACAGGCAGAGCACCATGAGGGCAGCTGCCATGAAAAAGCGTTGTGGTTTCATTTTATTAAAGTGCATGTGGTGTTTTTTTGACTTTTCAAGAGAAAGTCAGAACGGGGGATTGAAGTCTTCGGGGGGCGGTGGCGTCATGGGGTCGTTCATTCTTGAGCCTATGTATTCGCCTCCTCCGTCTTGCAAGGGCATATTCGACTCGCCGGGGTTCTGGAAGCGTGTGAACTCTCCCCTGAAGTTGAGCAACACGTCGCCCGTGGCACCTTTTCTGTGCTTGGCAATAATGATTTGCGCCATGCCGTGCAGGTCGTTTCCCTTCTCGTCTTGGTAGATGTGATAGTATTCGGGCCTGTGAACGAAGAGCACCATGTCGGCGTCCTGCTCAATGGCTCCCGACTCTCGCAGGTCGCTCAGCTGAGGCCGCTTGCCGTCGATGCCCTCGCGGCTTTCCACCGTTCGGTTGAGCTGGCTGAGTGCGAGCACCGGTATGTCGAGCTCCTTGGCCAATCCCTTCAGCGACCGGCTGATGGTTGACACCTCCTCTTGTCGGCTTCCAAACTTTGCCCCGTTGGCGTTCATCAGCTGCAAATAGTCTATCATAATGATTTTCACGCCTTTTTCCCTAACAAGCCTTCTGGCCTTTGTTCTCAGCTCGAAGATGCTCATGCCGGGGGTGTCGTCGATATAGATGGGGGTTCCCTGAAGTTTGGCCAGGTTGCGGTCAAGGCGCTGCCACTCCTCTTTGTCGAGCTGTCCGCTCAGGATTTTCTTTCCGCTGATTTCGCAAACGTTGGAAATCAGCCTGTTCACCAGCTGCACGTTGTTCATTTCGAGCGAGAAGAAGGCGATAGGCTCTTTGTAGTCCACAGCGATGTTCTTGGCCAGCGAGAGGGCGAACGACGTTTTTCCCATGGCGGGGCGGCCGGCAATGATGACGAGGTCGGAGTTCTGCCATCCGCTGGTCATGTCGTCCAGTTTGTCGAAGCCGGTGGGAATGCCGGTAAGACCGCCCTGGTTGGCGGCAGCTTTCTGCAAGATGTCCACGGCTTGCAATAGCACGGGGTCTATCTGCGTATAGTCCTTGCGCATGTTGTTTTGCGAGAGTTCAAAGAGCGAACCCTCGGCTTCCTGCATGAGCTCGTCCACATCTACGGTTTCGTCGAAAGCCTTTGTTTCTATGACGCTACAAAACGAAATGAGCTGCCGTGCAAGGAATTTCTGGGCAAGAATCCTTACATGGTATTCAATGTGGGCCGACGATGCCACGTGGGAGCTCAGTTCCAATATATAGGCCGGCCCTCCCACCATTTCGAGTGTCCCTTGGCGTTTCAGTTCCTCGGTAACGGTCATGATGTCCACCGGGCGCTCGTTGAAGTTGAGGGCCTGTATGGCGGCATAGATTTTCTGGTTCCTCGGTTCGTAGAAGGTCTCGGGCTTCAGCATTTCGCTGACCACCGAGAAGGCATCCTTGTCAATCATCAACGCCCCGAGCACGGCCCGCTCAATGTCGGTGGCCTGCGGTTGCAGATGGCCGTAAGTATTGTCGATGGGGGCTGTTTTCCGTTTTTGTTCTGGCATTGGCATTCCTCCTTATTCCATTGCCAGAATCTGCTCGGCGTGAACCTTTGTCTTTATCTCCTTGGGAGTGAAGATTTTCTCCACGGTGCCGTCTTCACCAATGATGAATGTAGTGCGCAACGTTCCCATGTATTTCCTTCCGTACATGGATTTTTCGCCCCATGCGCCCATCTGTTGTGTAAGCGCCATTTCCGTGTCGGCAATAAGGGGGAAGGGCAAGCTGTTCTTTTC